>PWWP01000069.1 GCA_003562075.1 Gemmatimonadota bacterium | reverse complement strand
TCGTTGGACACCGCGGCGCCGGAGGCGGCCGTCTCTACCACCAGGTCCTCGATCCCGAAGTACCGCTGGATGGGACCTTGGCGGATACTCAGGTTCTGGACGTTGTCGAAGCTGACGGTGTTCTCCTTCACGATCCAGAGCCCGCGCCGGTTCCGGACGGCTTCATCCGTCATGACGTACCAGGTGGCATCGTAACCCAACCGGATTCCGATGAGTTGAGACAGGAGGAGAACGGCGCCACCGAGCAGGACCAGGAGGGCAACCAGGACCCCCACGACGTGGAACTCGGATCCGGCCATGATCAACCCCACCACCACCAGGAGGAGGGGCCCCAGGATCAGGAGCATGAGGAGGGCCCCCAGCCGCATGTAGCTCAGGTAGGCTGGGTCGGGACGGAACGCCCGGGTCCACTCGGATCGGCCCGGGGGGGCCTCCGGTGGATCCAGGGGGACTTGCAGCAGGTCGAACAGGGACTTCTGCAGCCCCCGGTAGGCGGGCCGAGGCGCCCCGGGACCCTCCCCTTCCATCCGAGTCCGGCCCGGGTCCGAGGAAGATTCCGCGGTAGACGGCTGAGGCCCTCCGTGCGGTTGAGGCCTTCCAGGCAGCTGAGGCCCTCCGTCCGATCGAGGCCTTCCAGGCGTTTGAGGCTCAGGGCCCGTCGTCATGAACCGGGGCCCTCCCTTCCGTCGAACCGCCGATTCACCTGCCGGAGCTCGTCCCGGATCTCCTGGAGGAGGGCCAGGGCTTCATCTGAGCCCCCGCCGGTGGCCGGGCGTGGGCCCGATCCAGCGGCACTGGTGTGGGGGTCGGCGTCTCGGGAGGCAGGGGGTGCGGTATGAGTGCGGGAGACCGGCTCAGTCTCAGGGGAGCTCGTGGCGTCCGAAACCCCATCCTCTGCCCCCCGCATCCGGGCATAGAGGTAGTCCCGGAAGGCCTCTGGATCCGGGAGCCCCTCCAGCTTCATCTCGGCGCCGGAACTCCCGGACGCGGTGTGAAGGTGGAGATCCGCCAGTCCGAACTTCCGCTGGATGAACCCCTGGGTCATCTGGATGTCCTGGAGTCGTCGGTAGGTGAGGAAAACCTCTCGCTTGTTCAGGATCCCCCAGGACATGGAGACCCCCTCATCGTCGATGCGGTACCGGAGAGACCGATACCGGAAATACGCAGGAAGAAAGACCAGGGGAAACAAGATCAGGGTGAAAGCAGCGCTGAGCCGGTAATATCGGAGCAATTCGGGGACAGGCCGGGTCACCGAGGTCGGGTCCACCCCCAACCGGCGCTTCGAGTCCTCCAGGAGTGCCTGCGGATCAGAGGTCTCCCGAGAGAGAGTGGCCGACGAAGGCGAGGAGTCGAGGGGTGCGTGGAAGCCCTCGCCCTCCGGAGATCCGTCCACCGCCCTGGGGTCAGGGGTGTCGGAACTGGGGTTCCGCGAGTCCCGGATGTTCGAGTCCGGGCCAGACGTGTCCGAGCCGGGAGCACCGCTGGCCATGGGGACTACCGGACCGCCCGGGGGAACCGGTTGTTCACCACGTTGGCGAAGGTGGACCCCCAGCGGTAGTTGAAGCCCAGGGAGGCCTGGTACCGGTAGGACGAGGGGAGGCTCTGACGCCCCAGGAGGATGTCCTCGTCAGGGATGTCGGCGGCCGGAACGTAGATGTTGTCGTTGGCGAAGGCCGCCTCACCCGAAAGGTTGAGCTCCAACCCCCGGGTGATCCGGTAGCTCAGATCTCCGGCAAACCCCACCGAGTAGAGGGATCCATCGTGGAGGTATTGGGAGGTATCGAACCCGATCCCGGCATTCCCCCACTCCTCGCGGGCCCGGTACTGGACGGCCACCCGGTGCTGGGGCACCGTCTCCTCCGAGACTCCGTAGATGGTCTCCTCGTGATAATCGGAGCGCTCCATCCCGATGGCGTAATGGGCAATGAACTGGCGCCGAGTGGCTTCCTGGTAGGGGAAGTAGTTGTATTCGGCGGCTGGCGCCACCGTCACCCGGGACCGCTGATTCCGGCTCACCGAGTTTCGGGCTTCCACGTCCATTCCCAGGGAGATGTGATCCGAGACGCTCCGGACCACCAGCGTGCTCATGCGCCAGGTGTTGATGTCGTTCCGGACCTCGGTTCCGTCAGAGAGCTCCCTTCGCTCCCGACGGAGATTTGCCCAGGAAGAAAGCTCGATCTTCCAGTCGGAGGTCACCCGGTTGGCACTGAGCCTGGGGTTCATCCGGGAATTGGTCTCCGTTTCCTGGAGATCCATGTTCCCGGAGAGCCCGAAGCTGAAAGTCCAGTAATCCCAGGGATCGTAGAACCCCCCATCCACCTGGTCATCGGCAGCGTCGCCATTCCCGTTCCCATTGCCAGCCACCTCCGGACCATCGTATCCGATGAGGAGGTACTGCCCGGCACCGGCTTCCACGGCATACCGGAGGAGGCCCACCCGGAGGGTCTGGGTCAGCCCGTCCATGGTCTCCACACCAGAGTCGGTCCCGGCCGAGGTATAGGTCAACGCGTCGTTCAGCCCAGCCATCCCCGAGAGCCCCACGAAATCGATGCTGTACTGTCGCCCTCCATCGCCCAACCCGGTGCTGGTGAAGATGATGTGGACGTCAGCGTCGGCCCGGTCCCGGACCCAATTCACGAAGTCGATCTCGGTCCTGAAGTGATCGAAGTTGCAGTCCCGACCCACCTGGCAGTCCAGGAAGGCCCGGGGAGCCGAATTGGCCATGGCCCGGCCACTGGACTGGAGCTGGGCCTGGGCAGGCACGGGGCCCAGGGCTACCGCAGAGAGAAAGGTCCCAGGGCTGGACGCTGGGTCTCCGGGCCAGAAGAGAGCGCCCAGGATGAAGAGAGCCATGGGGAAGCCGATCCGGAGGCTACGCGCCCCCAGGCCGGCCTGCCGGAGGAGACGGATCCTTCTGGTCGTTCGGCTCACGATGGATCTCATTCGAATCTATATGGAATTGCTGAAGACTCAGGTGTCGTCAGTGAAGTTGGAACGGGTCCGTAGTGAAGTTGGAACGGGTCCGTCGACGGGACAGGCCCATCCGTTCGGCACCCCCCTGACAACATATGTTTACGATGCCCTGCAGCAACATACGACGGGGCCCCAGGGTCCGCCAGACATCTACTTCAACAGCTTTCTGACCGTCCCGACGGTGTCGCTCAGGCCCCCCCTCGGTCGGAGGAGCCACGCTCCATGCCGTGGGCCGGTGGGCCCATAAACTGCAGCTTTGCTCCCTGTTGGGGTCACTTCCCTCTACCCAGCCTTTCCCTGGAAGTTCTTCTCTCTCCTCCCCTGGAAGTTCTTCTCTCTCCTCCTATTGGGTCGCCGGTCCGTGTCCGAAGCGGCCGACCGTGGCTGGCTCTGACTCGGGCGCACCCTCCTTGGGCCTGGGTCTGGGTCCGGGCGTGGCGGACCCGCCCTGTGGCTGGCGGGGATCGGCCCCGACCTTTGGCCGGCGGGCATCGGATCCCGTTCCCGGCTCGGGGGCTCGCGATCCGGGTTCCGAGGCCAGGGCCGGGGCTCCTGCGTCCGGCGAGGTGAAGTGGCGCTGGAACCAGTCCGAGACGTCATCCACCAGGGAGTACATGGTGGGGACGACGATGAGGGTGAGGACGGTGGCAAAGATGATCCCCACGATGACAGCCACGGCCATGGGGCTCCACCAGGCGGCCTGCTCGCCTCCCCAGTAGAGCTCGGGGCTCAGACTCCCATACAGACCGAAGAAGTTGAAGTTCAGGCCGATGGCCAGGGGAACGAGGCCCAGAGCCGTGGTGATGGCGGTGAGGACCACGGGCCGGAACCGGGTCATCCCCCCCTGGACCAGGGCCTCCCGGCGACCCATCCCGTCCCGATCCCGGAGGATGTCGATGTAGTCGATGAGGACGATGGCGTTGTTCACCACGATCCCGGCCAGCGAGATGATCCCCACCCCGGTCATGATGATGACGAAGGGCATCTGGAAGACCAGGAGGCCCAGGAACACCCCCACGGTGGACATGATGACCGAGGTCAGGATGATGACGGGCTTCACCACCGAGTTGAACTGGCTGATGAGGATGAAGCCGATGAGCATGAGGGCGATGAGAAAGGCCGTGGTCAGGAAGTCCTGGGCATCCCCCTGATCCTCCAACTGGCCGGTGAAGCGGAGCTGGTAGCCCGGGGGAAGGGCCTCGGCCCGGAACTCAGCCAACTCAGCCATGACCTCCTGGAGGACGGCGTTGGAGTTGTAGCCGGCCCGGACGTCGGAGGAGATAGTGGCCATCCGGTCCATGTCCTTCCGACGGATGGAGCCCAGCCCCTCTCCCACCTCCCAGTCGGCCACCGACAGGAGGGGGATCTGATCACCCCCATCGGCCACCACCACTAGGTCCTCCAGGGCCGAGAGTTGATCCCGGTACCCGGGCGCCAGCCGGACCATGATGTCGAACTCATCGTTTCCGGTCCGGTACTTGGCCGCTTCCACCCCCTGGATGGCGCCCCGGATGGCGTTCCCCACCTCGGCGGTGGAGAGCCCGAAGAGGGAGGCCCGTTCCCGGTCCACATGGACGGCCAGTTCGGGCCGGGCTTCGTCCAGATCGCTCTCCAGCCCCACGAGGCGATCAAAGACGGAGGCGTTCCGGAGGATGGCCAGGACCTGGTCCGAGAGCCCCTTCAGCACGGTGGCGTCTTCACCGGAGATCTCGATGTTCACCGGCGCTCCTCCCGGGGGCCCCATCCCCGGAGCGTCGGCCCGGATGTCGGCGCCGGCCAGGTCTCGCCCCAGATCTTCCTGGACCCGGGCCAGCGTCTCGAAACTGTCCTGCTTCCGGTCCTGGTAGTCGAACATGGCCAGGGGGATCCGGGCCTCGTTCTCGGCGCTGGATCCCCCGGTGAACATGTTCCCTCCCCCACCGCCTACGGTGGTCACCACCGACTCCACGTCGTCGTAGCCAGGGATCTCCGGCAACTGGGCTTCCAGCCGCTGGGCGAAGCCATCGGTAATCTGGGCCCGGGTCCCCACCGGGGCCTCCAGGTCCACCATGATCTGGGTGGGCGGGATGCCTTCGGGGAAGAACTCCACCCCGTGGTTCAGGGGAATGAAGAGGGCGAAGGTCCCCACGAAGGCCACGGCGCAGAGCCCCAGGACCGAGAAGCGGTGATCCAGGGCCCACCGGAGGCTGGACTCGTAGGACCGTAGGATCCTGGGGAGCCCCCGGGCCTGGAACCACTTCCCCACCCGATCCAGGACGAAGCGGTGCAGCGCGTAGACGCCCAGGACCGTGGCGGTCAGGAGGATGGCCGTCAGGACGTTGACCAGGGCGATCCCGATGAAGAGGGCACCGGCCAGCCCCACGAGCGTCCACCGGGCCGTCCGGGTCATGGGGCGACTGGGCGTGCCCTCCACCTTCATGAAGATGGCGCAGAGGGTGGGGATGATGATCAGCGCCACGAAGAGGGAGCTGGAGAGGGTGATGATGAGGGTCAGGGGAAGATACTTCATGAACTCCCCTACCACGTCGGGCCAGAACATGAGGGGAAGGAACGCCCCCAGGGTGGTGGCCGTGGCGGCGACAACGGGGAGGGCCACCTCGCCGGTGGCCTTCCGAGCCGCCATCCCCGAGCTCCAGCCCTCTTCCATGTACCGGTAGATGTTCTCGACGATGACGATGGCATTGTCCACCAGCATCCCCAGAGCCAGGATGAGGGCGAAGAGGACCACCATGTTCATGGTGATCCCCAGCGCCGCCATGACCACGAAGCTGAGGAGCATGGAGGTGGGGATGGCGATGGCCACGAAGACCGAGGTCCGGACCCCCAGAAAGAAGAGGAGGACGGCCACGATGAGGATGAGCCCGGAGATGATGTTGTTCTCCAGGGAGCTCACCATCTGGTCGATGTCCCGGGACTGGTCCGAGGTGATGGAGACAGCGGTGGTGGGAGGAAAGCGGTCCTCCATGGAGGCGATGACGGCCTTCACCGCCTCAGCCGTCTCGATGATGTTCTCGCCGGCCCGCTTCACCACGCTCAGGGTGACCACAGGCGCGCCGTTCATCCGGGCGTACGAGGTCCGTTCGGCAAAGCCGAAGTCCACCTCGGCCAGGTCCCGGACGTAGACGGCTCGCCCATCGAAGGTCCCCACCACCAGCTCTTCGATGACGGAGGGGTCCACGAACTCGCCGTCCACCCGGACCAGGTAGTTCACCGGTCCCACCTCGATGGACCCCCCGGGGATATTCACATTCTCGTTCCGGATGGCATCCACCACGTCGGTGAGGGCCAGTCCGTAGTACTTGAGCCGGGGGAGTTCCACATCCACCTTCACCTCCCGCTCCAGACCTCCCTGCAGATCCACCCGGAGGACCTGCGGGATCTGCTCCAGTCCCTCCTGCAGCTCCTCCCCGATTTCCTTCAGCCGAACCAGGCCGTACTCCCCGGCCAGGTTCACCTGCATGATGGGCATCTCCGAGATGTCGATCTCGATGATGCTGGGCTCCTCGGCATCGGAGGGCAGGTCGGGCCGGGCCAGGTCCACCTTCTCCCGGACCCGCTGCAGCGCCTCGTCCATGTCCACCGAGGTGGCAAACTCCACGGTGATGGAGGAATAGCCCTC
>PWWP01000330.1 GCA_003562075.1 Gemmatimonadota bacterium | reverse complement strand
GGGCGGGAGCTGGTTCGAAACCATCTCAAGCACTGTGCGGCACAGGCCATCGAGGAAGGGCCGGAGGAGGCGGAGGCTATGTATGACGAGATCGTGGACATGATGCACAAGCACCTCCGCTGATCCCTCACTCCAGCAGGTATCCTCGGGCCAGGGCCTGGAAGTTCTCCACCTGGGCCCGAGCCCACTCCGGGGCCCGATCCAGCTCCCGGGCCATGAGGTCAGCCACGGCCGGTGCCATCTCGATGGCGGCTCGGGCGTTGAGCTGAAGGGCCCGAGTCCGGCGAGCCAGGACATCATCCACGGTCCGAGCCATCTCCGATCGGACGGCCCAGATCACCTGAGCCCCGTAGATGGGCAGATCTTCGTGCAGCCGGAGTGCCAACTCCGGGTCCGACGACATGAGATCGTTCACCGCCGGTGCATCCGATCCGTAGAAGCCCAGGTCCCCGAACCGCTCGGTGTGCTTGTGGTATCCGTGGATATTCAGGGTCTTCGTGATGCAGGGGCGCTCGTCCAGGAAGCCCATGGTGGCGGCCTGGTCCACACAGTCCTCGGCCATGTTTCGGTAGGTGGTCCACTTTCCCCCGAAGATGGAGAGGAGGCCCGAAGCCCCGATGTGGATAGTATGATCCCGGGAAAGGGAGGCGGTGCTGGCTGCATCGGTGGCCTTTACCAGGGGACGGATCCCGGCGAAGACGCTGAGGACGTCCTCCCGCCGGGGAGCCCGGTGCAGGTATTGCCCTGCCGTCTCCAGGATGAACTCCACCTCGTGCTCCATGGCCCGGGGCTCCAGGGTCACTTCCTCCAGGGGGGTGTCCGTGGTGCCGACCACCGTATGGCCGTGCCAGGGAATTGCGAACATGACCCGGCCATCGCTGGTGCGGGGGACCATGATGGCTGTCTCACCCGGGAGGAAGCTTCGATCCAGGACCAGGTGGATTCCCTGGCTGGCAGCGATCATGGGCTCGGCATCCGGCTCGGCCATCTGAATGACCTGGTCGGTAAAGGCGCCGGTGGCGTTCACCACGGTGTGGGCCCGGGCCGTATGCTCACGGCCGCTCTCCAGATCCTGGATGACGGCCCCGTCCACGAAGCCATCGTCGTCCAACTCGAGTCCAATACAGGGAGTGTAGTTCAGGAGGGTGGCCCCCTGGCTGGCCGCGGTCTGCACCAGGTTGATGAGGAGCCGGGCGTCATCGAACTGACCATCGTAGTAGAGAACGCCCCCCCGGAGCCCCTTCTCCGCCACGGTGGGAATCCGCTCCTTCACCTCCTGACTCGAGAGGAGTCGGGAGCGGGTGAACCCATACCGGGTGGCCAGGAGGTCGTAGACCTTCATCCCGATCCCATAGAAGGGGGCTTCCCACCAATCGTAGTTGGGAACGACGAAGCCCAGGTCCCGGACCAGGTGGGGGGCATTCCGGAGGAGGATTCCCCGTTCCTTCAACGCCTCCATGACCAGGGCCACATTCCCCTGTTGCAGATAGCGGACGCCGCCGTGGACCAGCTTGGTGGAGCGGGAGGAGGTACCCTTACCGAAATCATTGGCCTCCACCAGGAGGACGTCGTACCCTCGTGAGGCGGCATCCACCGCCACCCCGACACCGGTGGCACCTCCGCCGACAATGAGAATGTCCCAGGGTTCTTCTCGCTCTCGAAAGACCCGTTCCACCATCTCGGGACGACGCATGGTTGCTCCTTGAGTTCAGAAAAAGGGCTGAGTGAAGCGCCGGGGGAGCCTTCACCACTTCGGGGGGCATTCCAGCCCTGGGGCCAGGCCAGACCTGAGGCTCAGGACGATGTCCGGACTGGCTCACGACTGCCGCAGGCCAGCCAGGATAGGTCACGCCAGCCCCGGCAGGCAAATCGTCCAGGTCGTGGCGGGATCCTTCCCCCTTCGGGTTGGGGCGGCAGGAGGCCGCCTCGGTCGTTGGCCCGCCTCGACGTAGCTGTTGCCATACCTTCGACGGGCCACCTACGTTTCGGCCGGCACCGCCGCGCAAGCGGTGGTCGGGCGCATCCAACGGTGGCGTTTCTACTTCTTCAACAGTCTTCCAGTGCTTCCACAGCCTCTCAGGAGACACCGTGAAGCTTTACGGTGGGAAGCTGCGTAAGAAGGCCAGGACCAGGGTTCGTTCCGGTCCTGCCACGTAGGAATCACTCTCGACCTGTTGCGGAAGACTCAACCTCCGGAGGTCACGTGCGTATTCAGGTGTTCATCGGGACTCGGAAGGGAGCCTTCATCGCGTCCTCCCATGGGGACCGGAAGGAGTGGAGCCTTGCGGGCCCGATCTTCAAGGGGTGGGAGGTGACGGCTGTGGACCGGCTGGCGGATGGCACGTGGCTGGTCGGCACGACGAGCTACGTGTACGGTCCTGCGATTCACCGGAGTCGGGATCTGGATCGGTGGGAGCAGGTGGTGGACGGGCCGGCCTTCTCTCCTGATTCGGGTCGGACGCTGAAGAGCATCTGGACGCTGACCTCGGGGCATGGTCAGGTCTGGGCCGGTGTGGACGAAGCGGCGCTCTTCCGGAGTTCGGACCAGGGGAGAAGTTGGCTGCCTGTCCCAGGGCTGAACGATCATCCCTCCCGGGACGGATGGCAGCCCGGAGCCGGAGGCCTCTGTGCTCATGCCGTCCTGCTGGATCCTGAAGACGAAGGGCAGATCTGGTGCGGGATCTCGGCCGTGGGGGTCTTCCATTCCCAGGACAGCGGGAAGAGTTGGACCCCGGCCAACCGGGGCGTGACCCAGATCATCGAGAGTCCCGGCCACCCCGGAATCGGTTATTGCGTTCACGGGCTGGCTCAAGATGTCTCTGATCCCCAGCGGATCTGGCGCCAGGATCACACCGGAATGTACCGGAGCAGTGATGGCGGTCGAGACTGGGAGAGAGCCGAAGGCGGACTCCCCTCGGGGTTCGGCTTTCCCATTGCCCGGGATCCCCATTCTGGACGACTCTTCGTCGTCCCGTTGGAGAGTGATGAGTACCGGCTTCCTCTGGAGGGTCGTCTCAAGGTCTACGTGAGCGACGACGATGGGGAGACATGGGAGCCTCGGGAGGATGGGCTCCCCCAGACGCACCACTATCACGGTGTGCTGCGGGGCGGGATGGCCATCGATGGGCTGGACCCGTGCGGAGTCTATCTGGGCACAACCGGTGGTACGGTGCACCTCTCCTCCGATGGTGGTGAGAGCTGGCTCTCTCCGTCCTGGACTCTCCCACGGATCCACTGTGTCGGGGCCTTCGTCTCTGCTTGAGGGGGAATATGGCTACCGTCACCGTTCGTCTGCCCACCCTCCTGGTTCAGGTCGTGCAGGCCGGCCCCGAACTGGTCATCGAGGCGGACCGTCTGGATCGACTCCTGGCAGACCTCATGGAGGAACACCCTGCCCTCCGAACCCACCTGGTGGACGAGATGGGGGCCCTCAGGGAGCACGTCCTTTGCCTATATAACGGCCACAACACCCGGCACCTGTCGACTCTGGACATCCCCCTCCGGGATGGAGACGAGGTGGTGATTCTTCAGGCCGTGTCCGGGGGGTGATCCCTCCTCCTCCGACGATGGATCCAGCGGCTCAAGAGCACCCCGGCTCCGAAATAAACCAGAGAATTCGCCATCACGGCCAGCCCGATGAACAGGGGCTCACGGAGGGGGCTGGCCGGGTCGTAGACCGGGATCGGGAAGAAGAAGTGGATCCAGTCCAGGAGGGGACTCAGGAAGAGCCCTGCGGGGAGGGCCACGGGAAGGGCGACCAGGTCGCAGGCAATGGGGTCGCAGGTCAGCGCCTCCCGAAAGAGGACGGCGGCCCCCAGGAGGTAGATCCCGGTGAAGGCCCAGGCGGGCTTGGAACGCAGGGGAGATGGGGAGGGCAAGGTGCTGGAATCCATGGGTTCCAAGCTACCAGTTGGCAGGAGAGATGGGCAAACCCTGTTCGCTGTCAGCTCTTCCTTCCTGACCTGGCTCTGCCGGGCTCCCCTCTGATGGGGAGGCCCAGCTCCTCCATCCTCCGAACCAGGTCAGAGCCCTCCATCACCTCCGCTTCTCGGAGTTCCCTGGCCAGCATCTGAAGTGCTTCCTTGTGGGTGATCAGGATCTCAACGGCCCGGTCATAGGCCTCCTCCACGATTCGTCGGACCTCCCGATCCACACTCCGGGCTGTCTCTTCGGAGACCCGTCGGTGACCGGGCCACCCGTCCAGCGAGAATCCTCCATCTCCATCGTCCAGGGAGATGGGCCCCACACCCTCCGCCATTCCGAACTGACCCACCATCCGACGAGCCAGTTCCGTGGCTCGTCGGAGGTCGTCGGCAGCACCCGTGCTGGTTTCGCCGAAGACCACATTCTCGGCGGCTCGACCTCCCATGATGACGGTGAGGCGGTCCAGGAGTTCGGCTTCCGTGAGGAGGTAGCGGTCCTGCAGGGGGGTCTGGATGGTCACCCCCAGGGCAGCTGTTCCCCGGGGGACGATACTGATCTTGTGGACCGGGTCGGCATGGGGTAGGAGAAGTCCCATGAAGGCGTGCCCCATCTCGTGGTGGGCCACGATTTCCTGCTCACGTTCGATGAGGGCTCGACTGGATCGTTCCAAGCCGGCCAGAACCCGATCCACCGCCTCGTCCAGATCGTCCATCGTCACCTGTTGCCGACCTCGCCGGACGGCCAGGAGGGCTGCCTCATTCACCACGTTGGCCAACTGGGCGCCGGCAAAACCCGGGGTCCGGGACGCCACCACCCGAAGGTCCACGTCCGGAGCCAACTGCACCTTCCGAGCGTGGATCTGAAGGATGGCCTCCCGGCCCACCAGGTCCGGGCGGTCCACCGACACCTGGCGGTCGAAGCGGCCAGGGCGCTGCAGGGCCGGATCCAGGAGATCCGGGCGGTTGGTGGCTGCCATGAGGATGACCCCGGTGGAGCTGTCGAAGCCGTCCATCTCCACCAGGAGCTGATTGAGCGTCTGTTCCCGTTCCTCGTTGCTCACCGGTGACCCGGCCCCGGCTCGGGTCTTGCCCACGGTGTCGATCTCATCGATGAAGACAATGCACGGTGCCTTCTCCCGGGCTTGCCGGAAGAGGTCCCGGACCCGGGCGGCGCCCACTCCCACGAACATCTCCACGAAGTCGGCTCCGGAGATGGTGAAGAAGGGGACGCCAGCCTCCCCGGCCGTGGCTCGAGCCAGGAGCGTCTTTCCCGTTCCAGTAGGACCCACCAGGAGAACTCCCTTGGGAATCCGAGCTCCCATCTCCAGGTATCGGGAGGGGTTCTTCAGGAAGTCCACCACCTCCCGAAGTTCGGCTACGGCCTCATCTACGCCGGCCACATCCTCGAAGGTGATCCGGTTCGTGCTCTCATCCCAGATCCGTGCCCTGCTGGACCCGAAGGTCAGGGCCTGCGTTCGGCCACCGGCCATCCTCCGGATGACCCAGATCCAGATCCCGATGATGAAGACCATGGGGATGACCCAGAGGAGAACCCCGGGCCACCATTCACTGGGAACTTCACCCTTCAACTCGGCGTCCATGGCGTGGAGGCGTTCCACCAGCTCCCGGTCGTCGACCCCCGGAACCCGCGTCGCTCGAAAGCTCCGAAGTGGTGCTTCCGGTGTGGGGCCGGCTTCATCCCACACCACTTCGTTGGGGCTGATGGCCACTTCCATCACGGCTTCCTCGTCCATGGCCTGGAGGAAGCGGGAATAGGATACGGTCTCAGGGCGAATTGCTTCCCTCCCCAGGACGTTGACCAGGATCAGAAGGAGGAGGGCAATGAACAGGAAGATGAAGTTGAACCGGAGCTGTTTGCTCCGGATCTCCCTGGGGGAGGGGCGGGTGGGTCGCTGGTGGGGTTCCTGGGCCATGGCTCAGATCCTACAGGTGCATTGAAAGGCTTCGGGTGTCACACCCTGGCAGGGGTGTTCGTTCCTATAACGAACGCGACGGACAGGCGAGCCTCCACTGATGCCCAAGATCGGTGAGGGCCCGTGTTGAAGCGAACCTCCAAAACCCCGACCGCACCACAAGGAGTCACAAGATGAGAATCAGTACTCGATCCTCTCTGACCTTCCTGGTCCTCCCCCTCCTTCTTCTGGCAGTGGGCTGCGAGGAGAGCTCCACCTCACCCCAGGTGGAAGACGACCTGTTTCAGCCAGGCCATGCCCTCCTGGCCGACGGAACACCGGTGACCCTTCACGTGGAGGGGCTGCTCACACCAGGTGGGGGAGCGGATGTGGTTCTCCGACTGGACAATCAATCCGACGAACGGGTGGGCTTCAACCTCTGTTTTCATATCCTGGAGGAACGAGATGGTGAGAGCTGGGTCACGGTGCCAGGGTATGAGAGCCGGGTCTGCACCTTGGTGATCCACTTCCTGGATCCTGGAAATTCGGCAAACTACAACACCACCCTCCCGGCTGGCCTGGAGGCCGGTGAGTACCGTTTCCGGGTGGCGGTGAACCTGGCGGATCGGGAAGAGATGGCTGACGTCGCGACCGAGCCGTTCACCATGCACTAAAAGGCTGTTGAAGCGCAGGAGCGACCGCCGCGTCGGGGTCTTGCGGCAGGCCGCCGCCTCCGGCATTGGTTCGCCTGGACGTAGCTCGTCCGCTATGTCTGCGGCGAGCCGCCTTGGACCCAGCGGCCTGGCGCTCCCAACGGCGGTCGCTCCTGTGCTTCAACAGCCTTCCAAGGTCTTGGGGTCGATGTCCTCTACCGGATCATCATGGGCATGAGGCGTTGTTCCGCGGCCCGCTCCATGAAATGGTGGGTGTAGGCCCGGATATGCCGGCCTCCCTGAAAGACCTCCACCATGTAGAGCTCGTGGGGCAGGTACATGGCCAGCTGTTCCACCCCACCCCAGGCTGGGGATTCATCGATGTAGACCGAGGGCATGATAGTCTGGCCCCGAACCCAGACGCACCAGCGGACCGGGGCGCGGGGTGGGCAGGTGACGGCCCGGCTGGCCAGCCGATTGAAGATCAGTTCGGCGGCGTCCCTGGCAGGGGAGGCCCGGAGATCGGCTTCCTTCAGAACCCGGGTGGGATAGGGGACAGCCCTTCGTCTCCGGTCGAACCGGTCGACCACCACCTCCAGCCCTTCAAGAACGACCGGGTTGGGCTCCATTCCGAACTCCACGGCCTGGAATGGATCGTCGATCTCCAGGGTCACGAAGAGGTCGGTATAACCCAGGCGCCGAAGCTCAACCCGGTAGGTGCCTTCGGTCACATCGGGGATGCGGAAGCTCCCATCTTCCCGAGTCAGATAGGCCAGTTCCAGATCGGGCACCCAAACCTCCACCCCCTCCAGGGGAGCTTCGGATCCGGCGTCGACGACCAGGCCGTGGAAATCCCCTTTGTCCAGGAGCCCTTCCCGATCCTCGGTACCCTGCCCGTGGAGGGGGATGGAGAAGACCAGGAAGAGAATTGCGCTCAGGAGACTGAGGGCGAAGGTGTGTCCGCCGCCCTGGAGCGGGCGAGGAGAATCAGGATGGCTTTCCACCAGGTGATGCCTGGGGGAGATGTCAAGAGAACGCATGGTGAACCTCCAAGGGTTCCTCTGGGCTCGGGTGGTGGGAGGGGACCGCATTCCGACCGTACCATCCCTCACCTCTGAGTATAGGAGGTGGCGTCGAACGAGCACAATCTGGCGGGGGCTGCCTGGTAGGTTCGGGTGATTGAGGGTGGAGGCCCCCCAGGATCAGTTGGGGGGAGCCTGGATGGAGCCCACGGCCCCCTTGATCCGAATGAGCTCCTCCCGAAATCGTTGGGGATCGGCCAGGAAGGGAGTGTGGGCGGCTCCTTCGAAGACGACGAGCTCTTTGTAGGGGGCTTCCAGGGATCGGTGGTACTCAGCCACGAGCTCCATGGGGGTGTTGTAGTCTTCTCGCCCGCTCAGGAGGAAGACCGGGATTTCCAGGGAAGGGAGTTCAGCCATGAGATCGATGGGTCGAGCAAAGACCGGGTCCCACATGGGGCCGCTTCCCCGGTTGGCGCCCCGGAGCCATCGGAGATAGTCCAGGAGGCCGTATTCGGGAGCGGCCATGCCGATCCGGATGAGCTGGCCCATGTCCACGTCAAAGTTCCCACCGTATTCCCCTACGAGCCGAGCAAAGGCCACATGGTCGGCATGCTCCACGTAGGGGGGATGGCCCAGCTCCTCCAGGAGCTGGGACCCCCTGGCTGAAGGTTCCTCGTCGATCTGGGCTCGGAGCCATTCGTAAGCCAGGTTGTAGCCCCGGTGGTTGTCCACCACCTGGCTCACCCCGATGTAGGCATGCAGGTCTTCCGGATAGCGGGCGGCGACCTGGATGCCCAGGAGAGCGCCCCAGGAGTGCCCCAGGAGGAAGATCCGGTCGTGGCCCAACCGGGCCCGGAGGTGATCCATGAGCTCCCGGGTGTCGTCCAGGAAACGGTCCAACGTCATGGATGTCTCGTCGAAACCCCGCGGGTTCGATTTTCCGGCTCCCCGCTGATCCCAGTGGACGACCACGAACTCCTCCTCCAGCTCTCGATCCAGCCAGTGGGCCAGCGGCATCTGGGCGGCCCCGGGACCGCCGTGAAGCCACAGGAGAACGGGGTTGCTGGCATCGGCGCCCCGGATCAAGACGTACTGCTCCACCCCACCCAGCTCCATGACTCGAAGCTCGGCCACACTCCCCGGAAGGGGTTCTCCGTCCGGTCCGAGGATGGGTGGGGTGTGTGGGGAGAACGCGCCCGGTGTGGCGACCACCACGGCAATGAAGGACGCCACGAGGAGGGCTGCCAGGGCCGTGCCCAGGGCCTTCAGGAAAGTACGCATAGCCTCACCATAACACTCCGTGCTGAGGTCAGGGACAAAGATCTGGTGTAAGCAGGGATGTCATTCTTGTTGGCAGCAGGGGTGTTGATCCCTTTTTCCTCCATTGCACCCCCGGGCGCCTCATGGGTATGAGGTCCGAAGAACCATGTTGAGACTCGCACTCCTCTCCGTCCTCCTCCTGTTCATGGCCCCAGGGGTCATGGCTTCGGCGTCCGTTCAGCTTTCTCAGGAGATCACCGCCGAAGAGATGGCCGACGATCCGCCCCCGGTCACCCTGATCCGGGTGGAAGGCCCCATCGGTCCCACTACGACCAACTACATTCGGCGAGGTCTGACCAGGGCGGCAGAGCGTGGATCCCCGGCGCTGGTGATCGAGTTGGATACACCTGGGGGCTTGCTCGAGTCTACACAGCACATCGTTCGAGACCTCCTTGAGGCCCGGGTTCCGGTGGTGGTCTATGTGTCTCCGGAGGGTGCCCGCGCAGCCAGCGCTGGAACCTTCATCACGCTGGCGGCCCACGTAGCCGTCATGGCCCCCACCACGACCATTGGTGCCGCCTCTCCCGTGACCATGTCTCCCGGGGCCCAGGCGGATACGGTCATGCAGCAGAAGATGTTCAGTCAGACTGAGAGTCTGGTGGAATCCATAGCTGAACGGCGTGGACGGAATGTGGAGTGGGCAGTCCTTGCGGTGAGGGAAGGAGCGTCAGCGACTGCCCGGGAGGCCCTGGAGTTGGGGGTCGTGGATTTTCTTGCAGCCGACAGGGAGGCGTTGCTGGAGGAACTGGATGGATGGGAGGTGGATGGAGAAACTCTCCAGGTCCAGGGGGCCGTTGTCGAAGTGCTGCCGCAGAACCTGGCAGAGCGATTCTATGGGTTCATCACCCGGCCTGAGCTCATGCTGATCCTCCTGCTGGTGGCGATCTACGGGATCATGGGCGAGGTGACGAATCCAGGGGCCATCATTCCGGGGGTGGCCGGCGTCATCGCCCTGATCCTCCTTCTCTTCGCCACCGCGGCCATGCCCATCAACACTGCAGGGTACGCCCTCATGGCCCTGGCGTTGGCCCTCTTCATTGCCGAAGCCTTCACACCCACCTTTGGGCTCCTGGTGGGAGCCGGGGCCGTGGCCTTCTTCCTGGGAGGGCTCATGCTCTTCCAGGATATGCCCGAGGCCATGGAATTGCCTTGGGGGTATCTGGTCCCCGCAACCCTTCTCACGGCGGCCTTTTTCCTATGGATCGCCACCTATGGCATCAAGGCCCAGTTCACGCCCAGTCGGACCGGAGTCGAGACGCTGGTGGGTCGACAGGTTCGGGTGGTCGATCCGGTCACCCCAGATGGCGGGCGGGTCTTCATGGACGGGGAGTACTGGCACGCCACGAGCGATGAACTCATCGAGGAAGGGGCCACGTGCCAGGTCGAGAGCGTTGATGGCCTCACGGTGAGAGTTCGAAGAGTACCGGATCGCGCGATCACATCGTCCAACCCAGGGAGTCAGGCATGAACGACACATTCGCCCTCACTGAACCCATAGCCTGGGTCATCGGCCTCCTGGTTCTTCTGGCCGTGTTCCTGCCACAGATGGTCCGGATCCTTCGTGAATATGAGCGGGCTGTCGTGTTTCGCCTGGGAAAATTCCATCGGGTGAAGGGGCCTGGCCTGATCTTCCTGATCCCCTTCATCGACCGGATCGAACGTGTCGATCTCCGGGTCCTGACCATCAATGTGGAACGGCAGGAGGTGATCACCCGGGACAATGTCACCGTTCACGTGGATGCCATCGTCTTCTTTCGTGTCGTGGATGCGGAGCGGGCGGTGATCCAGGTGGAGCAGTACATGGAAGCCACCACCTGGCTGGCCCAGGCGACCCTACGGAGCATCGTCGGGCAGGTGGAGCTGGATGAGCTCCTGGCTGAGCGGGAAACGGTGAACAAGAAGATCCAGGACATCATCGACCGACAGACGGATCCCTGGGGAATCAAGGTCGTCTCGGTGGAGGTCCGGGATGTAGTCCTTCCCGAGAACATGAAGCGAGTCATGGCTCGACAAGCTGAAACAGAACGGGATCGCCGGGCCAAGGTCATCCACGCCGAAGGTGAGTTCCAGGCAGCGGCTCGCCTGGTGGAGGCAGCTCAGCGCATGCAGGACCATCCCATCGCCCTGCAGCTCCGCTATCTCCAGACCATGACCGAGGTGAGCGAAGAGAAGAACGCCACTTTCGCCCTGATTCCGTTCCCCATGGAGTTCCTGGACAGTTTCAAGGGAGGACGCAAGGAGGAACCGGAAGGCTGAGGCTCTACCACTCCAGGGTCAGGCCGATGCTGGGGAGGAGCCCGATCTGCTCCCGGGGCCGGAGATTATCGGGGAAGGCTGGGTCCTGGGTGTAGTTGAACCCAAAGGTGTTGGTCCGGTTGTAAAGGTTCTGCACGTCCAGGTAGACTCGCCCGGAGAGACCTGCGAGTGCTACCCGTCGGTCCACCCGGACGTCCAACCGGTGATAGGCAGGTGTCCGCTCCTCATTCAGCCGATCCCGATCCGGCACGCCGACTCCGGCCCGGCGAAACGCTTCCGGTGACGCCTCCAGATCGAAGGGGGTGAAAGGGCGGCCGGAGACGATCCTCCACCGGGTCCCCAGCTCCCACCGATCCCCATCCCCCCAGCGAACGCCACCGGTGAGATCCACTGCGTGACGGGCATCCCAGGAGGAGGGTCGATACTCCTCCCCTGGTCCCCGGAATTCACTCCACGAAAGAGTGTAGGAAGCCAGCCCGTACCAGGGGCCCGCCCCCTGGCTCTGGAGAAAGAGTTCTGCGCCACGTGCACGGCCCTGGGCGTCACCCACAAGCGGTTCCACCCCAACGAAACCGTAGTCACCACCTTCGTTCTGGAGGACCGCCCGTGGATCGGTGGCAGACCGGGGAAGGTTCTGGTAGGGCTTGTAGAACCCTTCCAGGCTGACCCGGAGGGCGGAGGACGGGGACCAGGCTGCGCCGCCTACCAGGTGTCGACTTTCCTGGAAGGGGAGTTCGGCGTTCACCAGCTCTCCGTCCACCTCCACGGCCAGGGAGGCCCGGGGAGGTGGTTGCAGAAAACGACCGGCGCCTGCCGAGAGCTCCCAGTCCTGGTTCAGGGCCAGGGCCAGGCCCAGCCGCGGACTCAGGCTGATTGCGCCTCTGAGGAGCTCGTGGGCGTCGGCCCGGATCCCTGCGGTGCCGGTGAGCCGCCGGTCGCCATTCCCCTCCCAGAGGGGGAGGGAGAGCTGGCCCCAGCCGGCGCCGGTCCACCACCGGAGGGTGTCCTGGAAGCTCAGGGGCTCGACGATGGGCCGCCCCGGACCGCCCTGGTCCAGGAAGTCGCTCCGGATGCCCTGGAAGGTGGCCTCGCCGCCCAGCCCCAAGATGATCCGGGGAGCCAGCCGGAGGTCCGAGTCCAGCTGGATACGGTTCTCCGCCTCCCACGCGTCGTTGGAGACCAGGACCTGATTCGTCCCGGCCACCCGACCCTCGAACCGGAAGCGGTCCATGGAGCGGGAGAATGAGATCCGGACGCTCCCCGATTCCACCAGCCGACGCCATACCACCCCGGTGGTATAGCCCCATTGGTCGTTGTCCAGGACCCGGTTTGCTACTTCCTGGGCGGCCATGTCGTCGGCGTCGGGAGTCACCAATTCCAGGTCATCGATGGCCCCCAGACCGATGACGGTGATCCGGTTTCGATCATCCAGATCCCACTCGGCCCGGAGCTGAGTGTCCCAGTAGGCCGGGCGAATCGGGAGATCCAGGAGTTGGAAGAGGAGTTGGAGGTATGAACGGCGAAGGGAGAAGAGGACGTTCCCGCTCTGGCCCAGCGGTCCGTCTATCGTGACGCCCGCCTCCGATGCACCCACCGTCACATCCCCCCGGAACCGCTCCGTGTCCCCTCTCCGGTTTCGAACGACGAGGGTCGAGGAGAGGGCGTCTCCATAGCGGGCCGGGAAGGCGCCGGCATAGAAGTCGGTGTCCTCGATGAACTCCACGTTCAGAAGACCCAGGGCGCCACCCCCCACACCCTGGGTCTCGAAGTGGTTGATCCGGGGGATTCGGATCCCATCCAGCCAGTAGGCGTTCTCCCCAGGACCGCCGCCTCGGACCAGGAGGTCGTTCCGGTTGTCCACGCCGCCCACCACACCGGGGAGGGAGAGGAGGGTCCGGGAGATGTCCGTCTGGCCTCCGGCGGTTCTCCGGATGGCTTCCGACGTGAGTCGGATCGTGGAGACAGGGGCATCGTCTCGACGTACCAGGGGAGAGGCCCGGACCTGGAGGCCTTCCAGCACGATAGCCTGCTCCTGGAGCTCCACTGTCAGGGAAGTGGCCCGTCCTGTGGTGACCCGGACCTGGGAAATCTCCAGGGTCTCGTAACCCAGGAGGCCGGCCCGGATCTTCACCGTACCTGTGGGAACCTGCCGGAGGACGAAGCGACCTTGGCCGTCAGCGCTCACCGGCCCTGGCCCATCCATCACCTCCACCCAGGCCCCGGGAAGGGGGCGTCCCGTTCCCCGATCCACCACCTGCCCCCGGACCTCTCCTGTGTCGGTGGGCTCAACGGCCCAGATGGGGCTCGGAGTGGAGGGTCCCTCGTCCATTCCCAGGGTCGGGGCGGATGGAGCTGCCGGGGGATGGCCGAAGAGGAAGAGCCCCAGGGTCAGGAGGAAGAGCGGGTGCACGGGCAGGTCAGAGGGTGGGGTCGGAGGGTCAGTGCCTGAGTATCGATGGCGGATCGAAGAGCGGGTTACCCCACCAGGCCTGAGAGCGATCCGTTGGCGGACGGGCCGCTTCTGGGTGGAAGGGACCGATCCTGGCAGGTGAGACCACAGCTGACAGGAGGGCCTCTCCGTCTGACCTGGCCGGAACCCTGAAGCCTGGTCCGGGTGCTTCAAGGTCAAGGGGGAGCGGGCCCCTGGACACCTCCGTCTCCCCCGTTACCAGAGGGCCGGTTCCCAATGCTCCGCGTCACCATGGAGCAAACTGGACCCGACCCCGCAGAAGGGAGGAATGCGTCGTGCTTGGCTCCGCTCCGGACACGCCCTCGCGTGCCATCGATGTTCGCCTCGTCGCACCTCTGAGACTCCGGCCTGTCCTCCTCCTGGTGGGAGTGGTCCTCTTCGGGTTGGGAAGCGGTTCAGGGCACGCTCCCTTCAGTGCCACCACCCCACTCCTGGCCCAGGATCCTACCGGCGGATCCGACTACCAGATCATCATCGACGAGAGCACTCTGGGCGTGGTCACCTTCCGGGCCGGGGTAGCCGGCCGGCTGGCCCATGACCACCTGGTCCACGCCAGCCATTTCACCGCCGAACTCGTTTTCGATCCCGAGTCACCCGGAAACTCCTCCTTAGCCGGGGAGGTGGAGACGGAGCGGCTCAGGGCCGATGAGGGTGAACGCCGGGAGCGGATGGAGCCTCTCCTGCGGGAGATGGAGATTCTACCCGACGGGTTCCAATCTATCAGCGAGAATCAGCGAGCTGACGTCCGGGAATCCATGCTGGCGGAAGGGCAGCTGCACGCAGAGGCCCACCCCCGGATCGGTTTCGAGAGTGTGGAGATCCGGTATGTCGATGACGATGGCGACTTCCCCTGGAGAATCACCGTGAGCCTCACCGTCCGGGAGGTCACCCGGGAGTCGGAGATCCGGGCTCGGTGGCATGAGGAAGCAGATGGCCGGCTCCGGATCCAGGGAGCAGGGACCCTCCGATTCACCGACTTCGGCATTGAGCCCTACAGGGCCTTCCTGGGAGCGGTCCAGAACCAGGACGAGTTCGCCCTTGTCCTGGACCTGGTGGCCCGGGCTCGATAGCGGGCCCTCCCCTGCCCGACGGGCGGAAGGCCTCCTGGTGGTCAGGCCGCCCCTTCCCCGCCGCTGGCACAATCGATCCAGCGCCGCCGCCGGTCAGCGGTTCGGGAGAGCCTCCGGGACCTGGGGGACATAGTCGGTGGGACCTTCCCGCAGGTGCTGGGCCGATTGGTACCAGCTGGGAAGGGTGTCCTGGAGGAACGCCGCCTTGTGGGCCCGTTCCGCTTCAATGTCGATTCCGATGAAGGCCTGGAGGGTCTCCTTTTCCCATTCCGGCATCTCTACCGGCTGATCCACCCCCAGGCGGCTCAGGATTGGAGAGAGGATCAGGCGGCCCTCACCAGCTTGGGAGATGGCCTGACCCAGGAGGCGGCCCGACTCCACTGGCGCATGGAAGGCAGCCCCGTGGGAGGCGGCCACGAAGTCCCATCGCCACTGGGCACTCCGGATGAGCTCCAGGACCGGTTCCATCTCGTCCTCGGTGGCGCCGGCGTCCCAGGCTGCGCCGGCCTCGATGTGTAGCATGGCCAGCTTCCGCTCGGCGTCTCGGCGGAGCTCCACGATCCGGTCCTGGTTCTCATAGACCCGCTGCGTCAGCTCCGATTCGGATCCGCTGTGACAGGTCATGCAGGAGCTGGAGACATCGGCCAGGGGGCTCTGGATGTGGTGGTTCGTGAACTTCACCGCCCCCTCCCGCTGGTAGGGCATGTGGCAGTCGGAGCAGGAGACGCCCCGGCGAGCATGGATCCCGGACTGGAAGAGCTCGTAGTCCGGATGCTGCACCTTGAGCATGGGTGTCCGGCTCACGGAATGGACCCAGTCCACGTGCCCCCGCTCATCCTGGAACGCTTCCTGGGCCGCCGCATCGTAGCCGTCCTCATCCCAGGGGAAGATCAGGTAGTTGCTCTCGTCGAAGTAGTACTCCACGTGGCACTGGGCACAGACCAGGGAGCGCATCTCCTGGTGGGAGGCTTGCTGGATGTCCCGTCCCATCCGGTCAAAGGCCTCCACCAGGGCGGGCCGGGTGATCTGTAGTGACATGTTCTGCGGGTTGTGGCAGTCCTGGCATCCAATGGGGTTGGCCACCTCGGGTCCCAGATCCCGCCAGCTCTGCTCGTAGAAGCCTGCCACCCCGAATTCGTCCATGAGCCGAGGGACATCGGTGCTCTTGCAGGTCCAGCAGGTCCCTGGCATGTCGTTGTTGGTCCGGAGCGTCCGGTGGACATCCTTCACTGCGTAATAGTGCCCCCGGATCTGGTCGTAGTCTCGGGCGAAGGGATATCCGGCCCAGAGGACCACCATCTCCGGGTGCTGGCCCAGCATGTCCCGGTGCCGGGCTCCCCCGTAGCGTGAGACGAAGGTCGTGTCCAACGTCTGGAGGTAGGTCTGGAACTGCCGAGGGAACTGTTGGCCCCAGACGGCGTTGCGGGGTTCGAAGTCGGGGAGGGGTGTCATGGGAACCCCGGCCACAGACGCCTCACCCCGCCGGTCCAGGATCGTGGCCAGGAAGAGCCCGGCCAGGAAGACGGCCACGGCGGTTCCGAGGAAGAGGACCCAAGCAACCCAGGGCTTCCGATCGACGAGTTCAGAAATATTCACGGTTGTTCCTCGGCGTTTGGGGCTGGGGCGCGATCTTCCATGAGTGCGCTGAGCCAGGTAGGGGTCACGGACTCGACCAGTGGAACGTGTTCGTAGGGAGCCGACGCCAGCCCTCGCACGTCCCCATGGGGGGTGCCTGTGTGGCAGCCCCAGCAGCGCATTCCGTCCTCAGGGCTGGCGTCACCAGGGACCAGTGCCAGCTTGGTGTCGTCCAGTTGATTCACATGACAACGGACGCAATTCTGCTGCACGACTCGCTGTCCCGCCTCGTGGATCCGAATGACCTGGGGCTCCAGTCGGAAGGTGAACATGAATGCGTGACGGGCCCCGTCGGAGGCCTTGAAGGCATAGTGGCGAAGGTAGTTGTCGTGGGGGACGTGGCAGTCGTTGCAGGTCGCCGCCAGCCGATGCTTGGAGTTGGACCACGAGGCATACTCCGGAGCCATGACGTGGCAGTTCACGCAAGTGGCCGGGTTGTCGGACAGGTAGGAGGAGGCCTGGGACACATCAAAGAGAAGAACGCCCAGGCCAGTCAGGATCCCCAGGAGGATGGTCACGGGAAGCTGCCAGCCCGGAGGAGGGCGGAACCGTTCGGCGATGCTCGCCAGGCCCTGCCAGATGACCTGAAAGAGCCGACCCATCCACGAACCTCCTCGCTGCCCAGGGTTTGATGCTGTCCGTGCCTACCGTAAGGTGCGATTGCGCTTCCGGTCAAGTTGTCCCGACAGGGGCTTCCTCAGTGAAGGCATCATATGTTTCCGGACGGCTCCTCATCGTTTCCGGGTTGATTCCGGCGCTGCTTGCCAAGGGTGAGGACGCTGATGGCCAGGAGGATCAGGCCCAGGAAAACTGCCACCCACCGGGCTGGGCCAGGGTCCCGCACCGGCGCCATGTGGAGGAACTGATTCGAGAGGTCCCCTCCATACCAGGCATGGAGTCGGTCGGACCGACCCTCAACTTCCTCAGTGACCGGCCCCTGCAGGCCCTGGACCGAAAGGGAGGGGGCAGCTGGATCCACTCGGACGCCCATGGCCTCCGTGATTCCCGGAAGGGGAATCCGGGTGTCCAGATCCGGAAGCTGATAGCTGAGTGAGAGGACTGTGGGGCCGGGTCGGAGGGGGCTCACGAGTTGAACACCGGTCCCCTCCAGGTAGACGGCTTCCGGGGTCGGGTCCCCGTCTACATAGCGGGCGTCGCGCGCCCCGGCAGGCAGGGGGAACTGCCAGACAATGGGGCTGTCCTGTCCGGCGACCCAGGTCACGGTGGAGTCGTTGCGGATCCTGAAGCGATCCAGCACTGCCCAGCCGTGCTCGCCGGGTCGGATCGTCAGCTCCCGACCCTCCACCGGGAGCATGATGCCGCCTGGAGGAACGGAGCGGGAGGGGAAGACCTCCAGCGTCACAGCTTCATCCGGAAGGGCTTGGACCGGAAAGGGGTCTCCGAAATAGGGAACCCCTTCCCATCGGGCCAGGATGAAGAGGGTGGGGGAAGCGCCCAGGCCCAGTTCTTCCCAGGGTCGGTCGCCTTCCCCGGAAGACCCTTCACCTGGAAGGAGGATGTTGAAGCGGCCCTGGGCATCCACCTGTACGGAATCCAGGGCCGCTGCCCCTTCCGCCCCTACCCCGTGAAGGCTGACAGTACCCGAGTCCGCGGGAGAGCCGGAGACCAGGAGTTGCCCCTGAAGGATGGAGTCGGCATCGACGGTGGGGGCACTCCCTGCGGCGGTCCCCGGAAGGACGACCAGGAGGGCCAGGGTGGCCAGCGCCACCATGAGCCTTCTTCCTCGAGCGCCCACTTCTCGGTCTGTCTTCAAATGGAACTCCCTTTCATGTTACCCCCTTCCCTGAATCGGCCTGTCCACATAGCCGGACCGCCACAGAGTGACGGCATTGTCCAGGCCCATCTTCTCCTGCCTGGACAGATCGGGCCAGCTCCAGGCCTCCGTATCAACCGGGAACGAAGGGGTGGCGTCAGGTTAGAGAAAGATTCGGGCACCCTCTTTTCAGTTCCCAGGTGCCTGCCTGCGACTCCGAACTATGGACGAATTGATGACGAAGACGAAGGCATGGATGGCGATGGCGCTGGTGGCCTCCCTGGTGGTGGCAGCCTGCGGCGAGGACAACGACATGGATCAGCCCCCTGCTGATCCTGGCGCGGAGCAGATGGCGCCGGGAGCCCAGCAGCAGGAGATGGATCCGGAGATGATGGAGATGATGGCCGAGATGCAGGAGATCCAGCAGCGGCTGGCTCCCATCCAGCAAGAGGCCATGGAGGATGAGGCCCTGGCCAGCCAGGTAGAGGATCTCCAGAACCGGATTGAGACAGCCATGCGGACCGAGGCTCCGGAGCTCTTCGAGCAGATGGAGCAGTTCGAATCCGAGTTCATGGCGGCTCAGGAGGCCGGTGACCAGGAGCGGGCCCAGGAGATCGGAATGGAGGCCCAGCAAGTCGAGATGGAGCTTCAGGCCGTCCAGCAGAACGTCCTGGCGGATCCGGAGATCGAGGAGTCCATCGAGGCTTTCGAGATGGCCCAGCGGGAACGGATGATGGAGATCGACCCCGAGGCCGGTGAGCTCATCGACCGGATGCAGGAGATCCAGGCACAGTTCCAGATGTAGTGGGCCGGTGCTGGAGTCTCGGCGGCAAGTCGGGTCTCCCATCGCCGGAAAAGGGTACGGGGTCGGGAATTGACCTGGCCTCCAGCGCTTCAGGAGAGCGCTTCAAGATCCCCCGACCGTCCAGGACGCCACTGGCGCATTCCTGGACGGTCGGGGGATTTTGTGCGCGAAGGTTCCAGCGTCCCGAAAGCTTGAAGGCGACGGTGTGTTCCCGATGCACCTGGGAGAGACCCTGACGGCTGCCTCCGGCCGTCCCCGAGCCTGACCCCGAGAACGGATGTCCCCATGATCGGAACCAGCCTTGCCGCCGGCACTGTGGGCCTTCCCGGCCTCTTTGTCGCTCGGGCCTTCGTGCCCATGTTCGCCGCCGCCCTGACCATGCGGTTTGCGCCGGAGGTGGGGTGGATCGCCGAGTTCGGCCTCCTTCAGCTCCTGGGTGGCCAAGCAGTCCCCTCCTGGTTCACCGATGATCTGACCCTGGTGATCCTGGGCGTCCTGGCCCTGGCGGAGATCTTGGCTCACAAGAGCAGCGATGCCAGGGAGTTCATCAACCTGGTAGATCAATGGGGGAAACCCCTGGCGGCACTCCTGACCTACCTGGGAATCCTGAGTCTGGCGGACCAGGCTGCCCTGGAGGCCCTCCTGGGTGGATCCGGATCGATCTATCTCCTGGGTTCGGTCCTGGTGGCCGGCGGGACCTTCCTGGTGGGCTCGGCCCACAATGCCGTCCTGGGAAGCGTCATCGAGGTGGACGAGGACGACGACACGGGGGCTGTGGGACTCCTGAGCTGGGCCCAGGATCTCTGGTCCCTGGTCGGGGTCGTCGTCCTGATCCTCTTCCCGGTGGTGATGGTGGTCCTCGTCTTCCTGGTCATGGGGATGATCTTCGTCCTCCGGCGTTGGGCTCAGGCGCTGGAGGAAGGAGCCAAGGTAGCGTGCGGGGCCTGCGGCCAGGAGATGTACCGGGCGGCCGTGGCCTGCTCCAGATGCCAGGCGTCCAATCCGGAGCCGGCTGAGCTGAGTTGGCTTGGAACCGCCACTCAGCGGACGATTGTAGATCGAGATGAGCATCGCTTCCGGCTCCAGACCCACCGGCGCTGTCGCCGGTGTGCAATCCGTCTCCCTCGACGCATGGCCGCACAGGCCTGCCCCGCCTGCCAGAGTCGGCCCTTCGATGGCCTGGCAGAGGCAGAAGCCTATGATGCAGGGGTGCTCGAGCGACTCCCCCGGATCCTCCTGATCTGTGCCGGGCTGAGCCTGATTCCGGTGCTGGGACTCATCCCTGGAATCATTGTGTACCGGTTGAACCTTGTGGCTCCCTACCGGCGCTATATCCCCCGGGGAAGGGGCTTTCTCGTCAAGCTGGCCATGTGGTTCCTCTTCTTCTTCCTCATCGTCCTGCAGGTGGTGCCGGGTCTGGGTGTGATGATGGTCCCCATCATGGCGCTGATCAGCTTTGCCGTGTACCGCAGGGCTTTCTGGAAGGAGCTGACGAGAGAGCATGGGGTGGGGTAGGTAGCCCAGGGGGGCGCTGCATTCTGCTTGACTGTTTGTGGAGAATGCAATGCCCCAGGGGCACAGACTGTCATCCCTTTCGGCCGATCTTTCCCCTTTGCTCGGGTCTCCTGAGGTCGCCGGATCGCACTGATGGTGCCGGGAATGGAGATCCGTTCTTCTGTTGTGCCGGTGCAGTCTTTGATCGATTCGGTATGTTGCTTGCGGTTCCTTGCGTCGAGGACTGAGTGGGCGGAGCACGGACTCACATGCTTGGAGTCGGTCCAATTGGGAATCCATCAATGACGCAGTGTCTTCGGACTCCGGCGCGCCGCCCCTAGACTGCAGCTTTGGAGACGACTGAGATGAAAAATGGATCGGGAAGGATGGGACAGTTCAATCGGAGGAGTGGTTTCTTGGCCCTGGCGATCCTGGGAGGCGTGCTTACCCTCCCAGTGGGAGTTCAGGCCCAGGCATGCCTTGGAGGTCCGGCTATGCCCGGTCAGTTCACCATGGGAGGAACGGTGAACCTGGCTGATGGAATGACGGGGTATGGAGCCGGCGCCAGCGCAAACCTGGAGGGTCCGATTTCGGTCGGGGCCAGCGCCGGTATTCGAGACATCGACAATGTGGACAGCAACGTCACGGTGGTGTCTGGTCGAATGGCATACGAGGTGCCAACCGAGGGCTTCAGTGCCTGCCCCTTCGCTGGGGTTGGTTACGCGACGTGGAGCGACAGTTTCCAGGGAGTATCGGCCGATATCTCCGAGGTGAGCCTCCCTCTGGGGATGGGAGTGGGGATGAGAATAGGGGAAAATGGTTCCACGGCGCTGATTCCCTCGGCAGAAGCCGGCCTCCTCTACTATCGCCTGAGTGGGTCCGTTTCAGATGGGATGGACCGATTTGATGACTCTACATCTGAAACCGAGTTTTTCGTGGGTGGGGGGGCAACTCTTCAAATGGGGCATTTCTATGGTCGAGCCGGGGTGGCGAAGACGACTGCGGATGGCTCGGACGCTGTCGTGAATCTCGGGTTCGGGCTCGTGTTCTGAGGATGGATGGGTGGTGGGAGCTGGATTCCACTGAAAGAAGATCAGGTCACCGCTCCCTCTTGCCGGGCCTGGACCCAGGTCAGGATGGCCAACTCTCGGAGGAGGGTGAGGAGTAGCTTTTCCTGGGGATGGACCGGCTCCAGACGACAGTGCCGGGAATCCAGATCCCTGACCAGGGTGTGGAGACTCTGGTGGATCTCGATCCCGTCGTGGGCGCTCCCGGTGAGCCGGACCAGCTCCAGCAGCTGGAACCCCTGGCTGGTGTAGGCGTGGGGTGGGAGGCGGCGGGTGAAGTGTTCTGCCCGGAGGCGGAGTTCCTGACTCTTTCGGCGGCGCCCTTCGGCGGAAGCGAAGCCGTGGCTTCCCCGTCCGATGGGTCCACCAGCCCCTGGAGCTGAAGAGTCATCACCAGACGGCGAGCTGAGCCCAGCGCCTCCTGGCGAGGTCAGGTGGGTGCTCCCTGACCTCCCGGGAGTCGGCTGGAGCTGCCTGTTCACCCAGGCGATGTAGCGGAGGAGCTCACCCCACCCCCCTGGTTCCTCGCGCGGAGCGGGGGGTGGGGCGGCTTCCCCCGGCCGAGGCATCCGAGCCTCCAGCTCCCGGAGGATGGTTTCCAGCTGTGAAGCCAGTGATCCGGTGTCCATGGGTTCGGTCTTATAGAAGGCTGTTGAAGAAGTAGAGGCACCACCGTTGGGAACGCCAGGGAGCTCCATCGTAGGCGGCGAGCCGGAGGCATAGCGAAAGCTACGTCGAGGGGAGCCAACGACCGAGGGGGCTCC
>PWWP01000292.1 GCA_003562075.1 Gemmatimonadota bacterium | reverse complement strand
GCCAGGGCGCCATCGTCCTGGTACCGGAAATCTCCCTCACCCCTCAGACGGTGACCCGCTTCCGGTCCTGGTTCGGCGACCGAGTGGCAGTGCTTCATTCGGCCCTCTCCCATGGGGAACGGTACGACCAATGGCGTCAGATTCGAGCCGGAGACAAGCCGGTGGTGGTGGGTGCCCGATCGGCCCTCTTCGCGCCGGTCCCCCGGTTGGGTGTCATCGTCGTGGACGAGGAGCACGACTCCTCCTACAAGCAGTCCGAGGCGCCCCGGTATCAAGCCCGGGACGTAGCGGTGGTCCGGGCCCGGCATGCAGGCGCCGTGTGTGTCCTGGGGAGCGCCACTCCATCGCTGGAAAGCTGGGTCAATGCCTCCACCGGGAAGTTCCAGCGTCTGTCTCTTCCCCACCGGGTGGGCGGACGACCCCTTCCCCCCGTGGAGGTGGTGGACCTGCGTCGATTCCGGGAGGAGGTGAAGACGGAGGCGTCCTCCGGGATCCTCACGCCCACCCTGGCAGCGGCCATCCAAGCCCGGCTGGACCGGGGTGAGCAGAGCATCCTCCTCCTGAACCGTAGAGGGTACAGTTCCTTCATCCAGTGCCGGGGATGCGGCGAGGTCCAGGAGTGTCCTCACTGTTCTGTCTCCCTCACCTTCCACCGACGCCGGCAACGGCTACTCTGTCATCACTGCAGGCACGAGGAGGATGTTCCCCAGCGGTGCCCCGGCTGTGGGGACCCGGATCTGTCCTACAGGGGATTGGGGACCGAACAGGTAGAGCGGGTGGTGGCGGAGCATTTTCCCCGGGCCCGGGTGGCTCGAATGGATGTGGATACCACCACGGGAAAGTGGTCCCACGCTGCCATCCTCGAGCGGGTGGGGAAGGGGGAGGTGGATATCCTCCTGGGGACGCAGATGATCGCAAAGGGTCTGGATTTTCCCGGGGTCACCCTGGTCGGCGTGGTGAATGCGGATGTGGGCCTCCACCTGCCCGACTTCCGGGCCAGTGAACGGACCTTCCAGCTCCTGAGTCAGGTGGCCGGGCGGGCGGGTCGCGGCGAGCGGGGTGGAGAGGTCCTGATCCAGACCTCCCTTCCCGGCCACTACGCGGTGGCGTCGGCCATCACCCACGACTACCACGGGTTTGCCGAAAGAGAACTGGAGGAACGAAGGTCTCCCTCCTATCCTCCCGGGGTGCGCCTGGTGAACGTGGTGGTGAGCTCTCCCGACCCGGAGCTGGCTGCCCAGGGGGCGGAGAAGGCCAGTGCGTGGCTGAGGGCCCGGATCTCGAGGCTGGGATCGGATGCCGGCGTGGTCGGTCCGGCGCCGGCCCCCATCGAACGACTTCACGGGCGCTGGCGATGGCACTTCTTCCTCCGAGGGGGTCGGGTCGGGCGGGTGAGTCAAGCCCTTCAGGCCCTCCTGGAGTCAGCGCCTCTCCCGGCCGGAGATGTCCGGCTCATCGTCGATCGAGATCCGGTGGCCCTCCTCTGAACCGGGTTCCTTGCAGCGGTTCCATATCGGCTCCCCCCCCGTCCCGTATCGGGGATCCTCAGGTACTGGCCCGCCGTTCCAGAGGAGGGTAGATTTTCGGCAACCTACGGGCTCCGGCCGGGGTATCCACCGGAGACCCTCAACGGTGGAGGCCTCGCTACACATGGGTTGTCTGGCTCTCAACGCGTCATTCGAGCCCCTCACCCTGGTTCCGGCTCGACGGGCGGTTCGACTGGTCCTGGATCGGAAGGCTGAGATCCTGGAGGTGGATAAGGAACGCCGGTTCCGATCGGAACGGGATGAACTCCCCTGCCCGACAGTGATCCGGCTGGTCCGGTATATCCACGTGCCCCGGCGCTTCCGGCGACAGGTCACCAACACCTTCCTCTTTGCCCGGGACGATTACACCTGCCAGTACTGCGGTCGGCATCGGCGGGAGCTGAGAAATCGTCAGTTCCTGACCCGGGATCACGTCCTGCCCGTCTCGCGAGGTGGAGCCAACATCTGGCAGAATGTGGTGGCGGCATGTTCGCCGTGTAACAACCGGAAGGGAGACCGGACCCCTTCGGAAGCCCACATGCCTCTCCTGACCACTCCGACAGAGCCCAATCACGTCCACCTGGTCTGGGCGGTTCGGCGGGTCACGCCCCAGCAGGCACATTACATCCAGATGTTCTACGGAGCTGACGCCCTCCGCCTTCTCCAGGGGACTGGGTAGACCCCTCCTGCACCCACGGGACTATTCGGCGCTCTCGACCTGACGGCTGCCGGTCTCCACCGGGGAGGCCTGACTTCCGTCGTCGTAGGGAAGGGGCTGCATCGCTGGAGCAAGGTCCGGACGCGACGGGAAGCGGAGGAGGAATGTGGTTCCGGGGCCGTCCTGGTCCTCAATCGTGACTTCTCCGCCCATCAGCCCCACCCCCTTACGAACCACTGCCAGTCCCATCCCGGTACCGGGGTGGTTGTCCTGGGAATGGAGGCGTTCGAAGAGTCTGAACACCCGGGCTCGTTCGTCCCGGGGGATCCCCGTGCCGTTGTCTCGGACCCGGATCTGGATCTCATCGGCGTGCCGATGGGCCGTGACCTCCACCCGGGGGGGACGGTCTGATTCCCGGTATCGGAGCGCATTCTCCAGGAGCTCCACCATGATCCGCTCCAGGATGTCGGGGTCGGCATGGACCGAGAGGGCCGTCCGGGGAAGGGAGATAGCGGCCTCGGCTTCAGGAAACCGGTCCCGGATCCGGTCCACGGCGTGGCGGGTGACCTCCCCGGCATCGACCGGCCGGAAATCGATCCCCCGGGATCCCAGACGAGCGTATTCCATGAGCCCCTCGATGAGGTGGTCCACCTGCCGGCCGGCGGCCAGGAGGTACACCAGGTATTTCCGCCCTTCTGCCGAGAGGGATTCCTCGTGGTTGTCCCGGAGGGTTTCGGTAAATCCGATGAGTGCTCGGACCGGAGCTCTCAGGTCCCTGGAGATGGAGTTGGTGAGGGCCAGGACATCCCGCTTCGCCTGCCCCAGTTCCCGAGTCCGGCGTGTGATCTGCAACTCCAGTTCCCGGTTCAGGTTGCGGATCTCTTCCAGGCGGGTCCGATCACGTGTGATGTCCTGGGCAAAGGAGAGGAAGGAAGCCAGGCGCCCCTGACGGTCCCGGACCCAGGACGTGTGCCACTCACACCAGATCGCTTCTCCGTCGGCCCGGATGTTCCGGTGGACCGAGACCGCTCCCCCCGGACCGTCGCTTCGGACTCGCCGCAGGAGTTGGGCGATCTCCTCCCGGTCATCGGGATGAACCAGTTCCCATTCGGTCCAGGCCTTTCCCCTGGCCTCCTCCTCGGACCAACCAAAGAGCTTCCGGGCTCCCCGGGACCAGTGTCGGACCCGGAGCTCCCGGTCCCACTCCACCACGGCCAGGGGAGACTGATCCAGGTGGGCGTGGAGGAGGTGGAAGGCCGTGTCCATCCTGTGTACGGGCAAGGACCGACGACGCAGCACGATCCAGGAGATGATCCCCACCAGGATCGCGGAGAGCAGGGCCAGGGCCCAGGTCATCCGGGGTTCGGTCTGGAGGTAGAATGCCACGGATGGAGAGATGCCCTGCAGAAGGCTGGCGCCGAACACGATCCAGAGCCCGGCCAGCACAAGGTACCCCAGCCCGAAGACCAGCCCGGTGACCCAGGGCCGGCGGAGATCCGGCGGGAGGGAGGGCGGGGACTCCAGGCTCCTTCCCAACTCTTCGCCAGGTGACATGGGGTCAGTCCTCCAGCCAGGCATGGGGGTTTTCGTAGAGGAAGCCACTGGCTCGGATCCAGCCTTCGTCGTCCCGCTCTCGCCAGCGGAGGACCGTCCCTCGAATCGGGTCCCTCGAGACCTCATATTCGAAACCTGGATCCTCGGAGCGCTCGCTGATGAAACGGGCCAAACCCAGGGGCATCTCCAGGTCGGTGGAGGTTTTTCCCAGGAGTCGGTTCAACTCGGCCCGGAGCTGGGTCTCACCTTCCCGAGCCGTTTCCGCCACCTCATCCAGGGTGGAGATGAGCCGGAGGAGAAAGGCCACACCCTCCGGACGGTCGTCTGCCGCCGAGGGCTGGGTGGGAGAGGCCAGCGTCGCCACACGGCTGCGCAACGTCTGGATGGTCTCCTGGGTCTCCTTGTGGAGCTCCACCATCTTGCGGTAGCGCTGAATGGTCAGCTCCTCCTCCGAGACCGATTCCGTCGAGTCGTCACTCACCTGGCCCTCCCCCCTCGAGTCGGATGCGTACGTCCAGGGCAGAAGCTCCTTCCGGGGTGGCAAGGAAGGGGTTCACGTCCACTTCCTGGATCACAGGGTGCTCCTGGACCAGCTGCGACAGTCGTTGAATGGTCTGAGCGATCACCTCCAGCTCCACCCCTTCTTCACCGCGGACCCCCTCCAGGAGGGGAAAACTTCGGATGGATCGGATCATCTCGTGAGCCTCCTGCCCGGTGACGGGTGGAATGCGGAACGCCACATCCTTGAACGTCTCAACGTAGATTCCGCCCAGGCCGAACATGATGATGGGGCCATAGGTGGGGTCCGTGCTCAGCCCCACGATGAGCTCCCGGCCCCCGGTGCGGAAGGGTGCGACCAGGATCCCCCGAAGCTCGGCTTCGGGGCGTTCCTGTGCCAGGCCGGTCTCCATTTCGTGGAAGGCATTCCGGAGCTCCTCCTCGTTTCGAAGGTCCAACCGGACGCCTCCAACCTCCGTTTTGTGGACAATCTGGGGCGAGACCACCTTGAGCACCACCGGATATCCCAACTCGTCTGCCGCCGCTGCCGCCTCCTGGGCAGTGGTGGCGAGTCGATGGGGGATGACCGGGATCCCATAGGCCTCCAGGACCTGGTACGCTTCGTCCTCGTGGAGGCGTTCTCGTCCTTCCTCCTGAACGGCGCGCAGGAGTGCTGTCACCGCCTCCTCGTCCACGGGGAAGGTGACGGGGGCCTCCACCGGCCGCTCCAACCAGCGGCCGTAACGATGCATGGCCGAGAGGGCCCGCGCCGCCGATTCGGGAAAGATGTAGCCTGGGATCCCGGCAGCCCGGAGTTCAGACCGACCCTGGGGAAGCCCTTCCTTCCCCATGAGGACAGCCAGAACCGGAGTGTCGGGGTGTTGTGCCGCCGCGTCCACGATCGCCTTGGCCACGTCTTCCTGCCGGATTCCCAGGGGGGGTACGAAGGCGGCAATGGCTGCATCCACATTGGGATCCTGCATCACCAGGTCCAACGCGAGCCGGTACCCTTCGGGGGTGGCCGTGGCGATCATGTCCACCGGGTTCCGGACCGACGCCTCCTGGGGAAATAGCTCGGCCAGGCGGGACATGGTCTCCTCCGTCAGGTCCGCCACCTCCAGGCCCCGGGATTCACATGCGTCTGCAATGATGATCCCTGGCCCGCCGGCATTCGTGACGATGGCCACCCGGGGTCCCCTGGGGATGGGGAGTGAGCCGAAGGCCATAGCCAGGTCAAAAAGCTCCTCCACCGTGTCGGCGCGCATGACCCCGCATTGGTCCAGGAAGGCGTCCACGGCCACATCGGCGCCGGCCAGGGAGCCCGTATGGGAGCTGGCGGCCCGAGCCCCTGCCACGGTCCGTCCCGATTTCACCACCACAATGGGTTTCTTCCGGGCGACTCGTCGAGCGATCCGGGTGAAGCGACGGGGATTGCCGAAGGTTTCCAGGTACATGAGGATGACCCGGGTTTCCGGGTCCGTCTCCCAGTGCTCCAGGAGGTCGTTGCCGGAGATGTCGGGCTTGTTGCCCACCGACACGAAGTTCCGGATGCCGATGCCGTATTCGGCAGCGTAGTCCAGGATGGTCACCCCCAGCGCCCCGGACTGAGAGAGGAAGCTCACCGGCCCGGCAGGCGGCATGGTGGGGGCGAAGGTGGCATTCATCTGGACGGACGGGTCGGTATTCAGGACGCCCATGCAGTTCGGCCCCACGAGTCGCATGCCATGGGTCCGGATCCGGTCCATGAGCTGGGCTTCCCGGCGAGCTCCTTCCCCGCCAACCTCCCGGAATCCGGCAGAGATGACCACTACGGCGGGAATCCCCTTGGTCCCGCATTCATCCACCACCTCCAGGACCCGTTCACCGGGCACTACGATGACGGCCAGGTCCACTTCGCCGGGGATGTCTCGAACCGAGCGCCAGGCCGGTAGGGAATGGACGAACCCGGCCCGGGGATTCACCGGATAGACCGGGCCCTGGAATCCGTGGCGAACCAGGTTGTCCACCACCTGATATCCCACGGTCCCGGGGCGGCGGCTGGCTCCGATGACGGCGATGGAGCGAGGAGAAAGCAGGGGTGAGAGGGGGGAGACCATATGTACCCTGAGAAGATGCTGGGAACTGATGGGCGGGGGAATGGTAACCCTCGCCATCCTCCGGGTCCACGTCCCTGGGCCGGTTCCACGAGGTCGGGTTCAGGCTGGACTGGGGGATGGCGGGGCCGAAGGGCCGTTTCCCGATCCACCCCGCCGGGTGCTTTCCCTCGCAGAGAGGTCCTTCCGCTCATGCCCGTAGCTCGGCTCGTTCGCGTTATCGAGTTCACTGCCAGACACCATTATGGCCGGTCTGATCGGTCGGATGAATGGAACCAGGCGCGGTTCGGGGATCAGCGCCGTCCCCACGAGCATACCTACCGCCTGGAGGTGACGGTGGAGGGAGAGGTGGATCCGGAGACGGGGTTCGTCGTGGACCTCCCCCGACTGGATGCCCTCCTGGCCTCAGT
>PWWP01000147.1 GCA_003562075.1 Gemmatimonadota bacterium | reverse complement strand
CTCCGCCTCCAGAGCCCGAACCACGTCCAGAATGTCCTCCTCTTCACCCGTCTCCACCTCGGGGACCTCCCCTGCGTCCAGCTTCCGACTCCGAAGGTCCCGGAACCACTCCATGAGCCGCTCCGTGTCTTCAGTGGAGATATAGGCCCCCTGGATCCGGATGGGCGTGCTCTGACCTGGCGGGAGGAAGAGCATGTCACCATTACCCAGAAGAGCGTCGGCTCCATTCTGGTCGAGAATCGTCCGGGAATCGGTCTTGGATGCGACCCGGAAGGCGATCCGACATGGGAAGTTGGCCTTGATCAATCCCGTGATCACATTCACCGAGGGCCGCTGGGTCGCCACGATCAGGTGGATCCCGATGGCCCGGGCCTTCTGGGCCAGCAGGGTCAGAGGTTTCTCGATCTCCCCCTGCACCGCCATCATGAGGTCCGCCAGCTCATCCACGATGAGGACGATGTTCGGCAGGACCCCGCCATTGTAGACCCACCGATCCGGATCCCCTTCCTCCCCCTCCGGCTCGGCCCGACGCATGGGCATCCCCTTCTTCAGCCGCCGGTTGAACTCGCCAAGCGAACGGACCCCGTTCTGGGAGAGAAGCTCATAGCGCCGCTCCATCTCCAGGACCGCCCATTTCAGGACACCGGCCGCCTCCTTCGGGTCGGTGACTACCGGATGGCGGAGATGGGGCAGATCTCCGTACGTGGACAGCTCCACCATCTTGGGATCGATGAGGAGGAGCCGGAGGGTCTCGGGGGTGTGCCGGTAGACCAGGGAGGTGATGACCGTATTCAAACAGACCGACTTCCCCGACCCGGTAGCACCGGCAATCAGCAGGTGGGGCATGCGGGCCAGGTCGGCCACGTAGGGGGCGCCGTGGAGATCCTTCCCGAAGGCCAGGGGGAGTTCGCTCCGGGTCCGCTGGAACTCGGAGCTCTCCAGGACCTCACGAAGCTGGACGATCTGGGGATTGGGGTTCGGGATCTCCACCCCCACCGCCCCCTTCCCTGGGATGGGCGCCACGATCCGGATGGTTCGGGCCCGCATGGCCAGCGCCAGATCGGCGTCCAGATTGGCGATCCGATTCACCTTCACACCAGGGGCCGGCACCACCTCGAACTGGGTGACCACGGGTCCCGTGGTCCGACCTCCGATCTCACTCTCCACATTGAAGGTCCGGAGCTTCTCCACCAGAACCTGTCCCAGGGCGTCGAGCTCCCGCTCCATGTCTCCCCGGTTCCGGTGTTCCGGCCGGGTGAGGAGATCCAGGCCCGGCATCTCATCGCCTTCCAGCTCTCGAGGGTCCCGGGGATCAGGGAGAAGCCCCTCCGGCGCCCTGGCGGCAGGAAGCGAGGTGAGTCCAGATGATGCCGCATCGCCACGCCCTGGAGGAACGACTCCATCAGTCGAGCCCCGTCCGTCAGATGTCTGCTCCGCCGCCGTACTATGGCCCGTGGCACCTTCTCGATCCGACTGGCCGTTTCCATTTCTGATCCCGGCCTCGCCGCCAGCCGCTTTTCGGTCCTCCAGCCAACCCGCCAGCCACCCCCAACCACCGGCCACCCCTTGACGCCCACCCGTCCACACCCAGCGAACCGGAGCCGCCAGAGGATTCCAGCCCAGAGTGGCGGTGCTCAGGAGGATGGCCAGAACCACCAGGAGGAGACCGGCACCGAATCCACCCAATCCCGCCTGCAGAGGCCGAGCCAGGTGATAGCCCATCCAACCCGCCCAGATTGGGTCGACGGGGACCACCGCCATGAAGGTGGGAAGGATGAGGAAGAGCCCGCCCACCAGGACGGTGAAGCGCAGGGCCCGCTCAGGCTCCAGCCAGCGCCCGATCCAGAGGCCGGCCAGGGCGATGACGAAGGGGAAAGCCAGGATCCCGGAGCCGGCCAGCCCCAGCCCCCCTTCCATGAACGCCCGGCCCACCGGGCCCAGCAGATTGCCGGAGGGGAACCACTCGGCTACCCCGGCCCCCAGAAGGTGAACCGGAATGAGTGCCAAAAGGACGAAGAGAGCCAGGGCCAAGAGACCCATCCCCATCAGTTCCTTCTGGTATTCCGGCTTCACCATGGATCAGGTCAACGTTCCTGGCCAGGAAGGTGAATCATCCGGTCACTCATCTCCGGCACCAGTGAGTGCCGATCCCGCTCGGCACAGAGGAGGAGGTCGCCGCCCAGCCCCACCTGGACCAGCGCGTCTCCAGCCGCCGTCCGGCGGAGGAGTTCCGGGTTCAGGGAGAAGGATGCCGCCAGACTCAGCGCCGCTCGAGACGCGTCATCCAACTCCCCCGATGCCTGCCTGGCCTCCAGGAACTCGGCCAGGATGAGCCCGGCGCAATAGGCGTCGTCCAGGGCGAAGTGATCCTCCTTGCCGGCACAGACCAGCACCACTTCCGCGTCTTCCGCCGTCGGAAGCGATCGAACCACCTGATCCAGATTGAGGAAGGAGGCAGCCAGAATCTTGTCGGCAGTCTGAACGGCCACGAAAGCCCGGGTCCCGTTGGTGGTGCTCATGACCAGACGCTTCCCCTCCACCTTCTCCGGCCCGAACTCCCGCGGTGAGTTTCCCAGGTCGAAGCCCTCCACCTTCAGGCCCTTGCGCTCACCACAGAGGAGGGTGTCCTCTCGACCCAGTGAGTTGGCCAATCGGATAGCATCTTCCGTGGACACCGTGGGATAGATGGCCCGAGCGCCGTTGGCCAACGCCTCTACCATGGTAGAGGTAGCCCGAATGACATCGATGACCACCGCCACGGCCCCAGACATCTCGGCCTTCTCAGCCTCTGCCGCAGTGAAGTAGGTCCGGATCTTCATGCCTGGCGCCGCCTTGCCATGAACTCTTCGATGAATCGGGTATCCACCTCACCGGCCTGGAAAACCGGATCCTCGATCACCTCGGAAAGGAAGGAGATGGTGGTGGGAATCCCCTCGATCACGAAGGCGTTCAGGGCGTACCGGGCCCGTATCAGGACCTCCTCCCGATCCTTCCCGCTCACGATGAGCTTGGCCAGGAGAGAATCGTAGTGGGGGGGTACCCGGTACCCGGCGTAGACGTGAGTATCCAGCCGCACGCCCGGCCCTCCCGGGGGATGAAAGGTGGTGATGGTCCCGGGCGCCGGTCGGAAGTTTTGATCCGGGTCCTCGGCATTGATCCGGAACTCGATGGCGTGGCCCCGCAGAACCACTGCCTCATGAGGGAAACTCAGGGGCTGACCCGACGCCACCAGAATCTGCTCCTTCACAAGGTCGAAGCCTGTCGTGACCTCGGTCACCGGATGCTCAACCTGGATTCGGGTGTTCATCTCGATGAAGTAGTAGGAGCCGTCCTCATCCAGGAGGAACTCCACAGTCCCCGCACCGACATAGTCGATGGCTTCAGCCGCCCGAACCGCATCGCCACCCATCTTTTCTCGGAGTCCGGGGGTCAGGGCCGGGGAAGGCGCCTCCTCCACCAGCTTCTGATGCCTCCGCTGGATGGAGCAGTCCCGCTCTCCCAGATGGATCACTCGACCGTGCTCGTCCCCAAAAACCTGGAATTCCACGTGCCGGGGACGAGTGATGCACTTCTCCAGGTAGATGGACCCGTCTCCGAAGGCCGCCTGTGCCTCGTTCCGGGCGCCTTCGAAGAGCTTGAGGAAGCTTTCCACATCCGGAGCCACCCGCATCCCCTTCCCTCCCCCACCGGCCGAGGCCTTGATCATGATGGGGAAGCCGATCTCCCCAGCCGCCTCCAGGGCCTCCTCCGGATCTTCGATGGCTCCACCACTTCCCGGAACCGTGGGAACGCCGGCGGCCTGCATGGTAGCCCGGGCCGTAGCCTTGTCTCCCATGGCTCGGATCTGAGCCGGCGTAGGACCAATGAAGGTGATGCCCGAACGCTGGCAGATCTCCGAGAACTCGGCGTTCTCGGCCAGGAACCCGTATCCCGGGTGGATAGCTTCAGCGCCGGTCACCTCGGCTGCCGCGATAATCCGGGGAATGTTGAGGTACGACTCAGCGGAGGAGGCCGGTCCGATGCAGACATCTTCGTCGGCAAAACGGACATGGAGGGATTCCCGGTCGGCCTCCGAGTAGACGGCCACCGTCCGGATCCCCAGCTCCTGGCAGGCCCGAATGATGCGGAGTGCAATCTCTCCGCGATTGGCGATGAGTACCTTCTTGAACAAGGGTCAACCCCCTGGGTGAAGCTCAGCCCCCATCACGATGGGGGCTGGCAGGATCAGGTGAGAATGTGTAAGGCGGATGGGAGGTCAGGCCGGTTCCACCCGGAAGAGGACCTGGCCATACTCCACCGGCTCGCCATTCTCGACCAGGACCTCGCGGACGGTTCCCTCCACCTCGGCCTCCAGCTCGTTCATGAGCTTCATGGCCTCGATGATGCAGAGGGTCGCTCCCTTGGTGATCCTCTCCCCCACATCGGTGAAGGGATCGGCACCCGGTGTGGGAGCCCGATAGAAGGTTCCCACCATAGGTGAAGTCACCTCCAACAGGTCCGGACCTCCCTGGTCCTCCCCGCTCTCAGGCTCCTGGGCTACAGGAGCCGGAGAGTTGGACGCATTTCCGGCCGTGGGTGCCGGGGCAGGTGCAGGTGCAGGTGCGGGGGTCGATGCCGGGGCCGCATGGTCCGGGGTCTTTGACACCCGGATCCGGGTTCCGCCCCGCTCAATCTCCACGTTGTCGATGGTGCTCTCATCCACAGAGCGAATGAGCTGCTGGACGAATTCGAGGTCAATCATCGGTTCACCCGCTCCAGATACTTGTCTTCTCGACGGTCCACCCGGAGGATGTCGCCTTCCTCCACGAAGAGGGGGACCTGGACTTCAGCTCCCGTCTCCAGGGTGGCCGGTTTGGAGCCTCCCTGGGCCGTGTCTCCCCGGACTCCCGGGTCGGTCTTGGTGACCTCGAGCTCTACGAAATCAGGAAGGTCCACCATGATCACCTTCCCGTCGTGGACCAGTCCTTCGCACTCCATGTTCTCCTTCAGATACTGAAGTTGATCCTCCCCGATGAGATCCCCGGAAATGGGAATCATTTCGAAGGTCTCTTTGTCCATGAAGTAATAGAGCTGTCCGTCAGTGTAGCTGTAGTTGACCGGACGCCGCTCCAACCGGACGTCGGTCACCTTCTCACCGGCTCGGAAAGTCTTGTCGACCACCTGTCCGGTGAGGACGTTTTTCAGTTTGGTGCGCACGAACGCTCCGCCCTTCCCGGGCTTCACATGCTGGAAATAGGTAATGGTCCAGAGCACCCCGTCGAGGTCCAGGACCATCCCGTTCCGAAAGTCTGCCGTCGATGCCATATGGAGTCAGGTTCGAGTCGTGTAGGGCTCAGCCGGCCTGAAGATCGGCAGCGAGCCCGCGCAGACCCAGAAGATAGCTTCGGATCCCGAATCCAAAAACCACCCCGGCAGCCACCGGGGAGAGATAGGAGTGGTGACGGAAGGACTCCCGGGCCGTGGTATTGGAGATGTGGACCTCCACGAAGGGAAGGGCCACGCCGGTCAGGGCGTCCCTGAGTGCAACCGAGGTGTGGGTCAGCCCACCGGCGTTTACCAGGAAGCCATCCACCCGGTGAGCCACTTCCTCGATGAAATCCAGGATCTCTCCTTCGTGATTCGATTGGAAGATCTCAAGCTTCACCCCCAGTTCCTGCGCCAGCCCCTGGAGACGATCATCTACCTCCGGGAGGGTGAGGGCTCCGTAGACCTCCGGCTCTCGCAGTCCCAGGAGGCGAAGATTAGGACCGTGGATGACGGCGATCCTCACGGATCCAGACTCTTGAGCCAGGATCTGAAGTCGTCCAGGTCGTCATCGACGAGGGCTTCGTCTTCAACTGGGGCTGTCGACGGAGGCGCCGCCAGGGCCCGGGCCAGGGGCGAATCAGCCGGCGCCCGCTCCGGATCGGCGTCAGGCGAAAGATCCCCGATGGGGATGGCTCCCGGAGCCCAGGAGAGGAGATCATCGAAGTGGTCCCGGATGGTCCGGGTCGAGGTCTCTGCTACGGGCTCGTCATCCCAGGCGAAGGAGGTCTCAGCAGGACCATCCTCCTCCGTTTCCATCCTTTGGGGAGCTTGCTGCTTCGCGTCGGCGTCGTCTGGCGCTCCGGAGACGGGGGCGGCCTGCTCAGAAACGATGGGCGCAGCCTCGGAGGTGGGGGCACTCTGCAACTCCTCCAGGCGGGCCCGGAGTTCCTCGTCCCGGGGGTGCCGGTCCACCAGGGCCTCGTAGACCTGGATCGCTCGATCCGTGAGCCCCTGTTGCTGGAAGATTTCAGCCATGGTCCGAGTCAGGAGATGGGAAGGGACCTCGGCCATGGCTTCGGCCGTGTCCTCAGCACCCATCACGTCAGCCGCAACCTGGGAGTCGGTGTCTACGGGCTCCGCTTCCACAGGGGCTTCGGCTTCGTCCTCCGCAGGGGCTTCCGCTTCGTGGTCGGTCCGGAGTTGAGCCTCATCCGGGAAAGGGCCGCCCTCCTCGACTTCGAGCTCCTCGTCACGATCGTCGCCGGCCTCATCCCCCTCAGCGAGCTGGAATTCATGGGACGCGTGCTCCTCCTGCGCGGCCTGGATCTGGTCGGGGACCTGCTCCTCGTGAGTGGTCTGGATCTGGTCAGAGACCGGCTCCTCCTCGGCGAGCTTCTCCTCCTCTGCGGCCTGGACTTCGAGAGTGTCAGGGGGCTGGACATCAGGGGCGATGTGCTCCTCCTCCCCAGGTTGGAACTCCCCCTCCAAGGGGCCAGCGCCTTCCGCTGCCTCTG
>PWWP01000188.1 GCA_003562075.1 Gemmatimonadota bacterium | reverse complement strand
TGATGTTGACGCTCATGGCCTGCCAAGGCACCGATCCCGAGACTCGGCCCATACAGGGGCTCCCTCCTTTCTGTCAGGAGGTCCTCCCCCAGGTGGATGCCTTCCTGGGGCAGGAAGAGCAACCGACTGGAGATCGCTATGGGGGAACGGCCGTAGCAGGTGGGATCGGAGCCATTCCCGACGGCATGAACGGCTTCGCCCTGGCTGACTACACCGGTGCGCAGCACATGACGTTCCTGAACCTCATGACGCTGATCCAGGTGGATGAGGAATTGGAGCCCCGACCCTATTTGGCCCGCTCGTGGGACGTCTCGGACGATGGGACCGAGCTCACATTCCATCTGAGACAGGACGTCTTCTGGCATGATGGTGAACGGACCACGGCCAGGGATGTGGCCTTCACATATCTCCGTGCCACCCACCCGGAGACGGGTTTTCCCAATGCAGCATTCTGGGACCGATACGTGGCAGGACCGGAAGGCGTTCAGGTCCTGGATGAGTTCACCGTCCGATTCCGACTGCATCCCCACGCCGAGTTCCTGGATCCGTGGCGGGCCATGCCCATCATGCCAGAGCATCTTCTGGGGGATGTGCCTCCCGCTGAGCTGGCTCAGCATCCCTACGGGACCCGTTGCCCCGTGGGGAATGGTCCCTTCGCCTTCTTCGAGCATCGACCCGATGCTTCCTGGACCTTCACCCGAAATCCAGCCTTTCCCCCGGGGTTGGGCGGGCCGCCCTTCCTGGGCCGCTATGTCTACCGGATCATCCCTGAACAGTCGACGCTCCATACCGAGCTGCTGACGGGGGAGGTGGACATTCAGATCGCTCCCCCGCCGGAGCAGGCTCCCCGGATCATCCAGGCCCCCGAGGCCCGGCTCCTGGACTTTGATTTTCGGAGTTACGCATTCGTAGCGTGGAATGCCCGGCAACCTGCGCTGTCGGACCCGCGGGTCCGACAGGCCCTGACCATGGCCACAGATCGAGGCGAGGTGGTGGAGGCCTTGCTGGGCGGATACGGAGAGGTGGCCAATGCCGGTGTGCCACCCTTCCACTGGGGCTACGACCCCACACTTCGGGATACGTTGGGCTACGATCCTGAGGAAGCCGGACGGCTCCTGGACGAAGCGGGCTGGGTGGATCGGACTGGCGATGGGGTTCGGGCGGATCAGGCCGGGGTCCCCCTGGAAATCTCCATCAAGTTCAACCCCGGGAACCAGCAGCGGCGGGATATTGCCGAGATCATGCAATCCCAACTGGCCCGGGTGGGCGTGTCGGTTCGCCTGGAGGTGGTGGAGTGGGCTACCCTCTTCGAACAGATCACCTCACCGGGTGACCGGAACTTCGACGGAGTGGTCATGGGATGGGTGACCGAACTGAAGGTGGACGACCACGACCTCTTCCACTCCTCCAAGGTGGAACAGCCCTTCCAGTGGGCCGGGATGGAGGATGGGGAGCTGGACATGCTCCTGGACACTCTCCAGTTGCTGGTCGATCGGGAGGAGGCGATTCCCTTCTGGCATCGCTACCAGGAGCGTCTGGTCGAGCTCCAACCCTACACCTACTTCTTCTTTCCCCGCCGATTGGCAGGGGTGAGCAGTCGGCTCCGGGGCGTGGAGATGGATGTGCGAGGAGAATGGGTCACCGTAGCCGACTGGTGGATCCCAGAAGAAGACCGGAGGGACCGGACCCGGTGATCGCGAGCCACCGAGGGAGAGGTGGCTTCCTGGATTCAGGGAGGCGGCCGTGACGGGCTACCTTCTTCGGCGCCTCCTGGGAGCCATCCCCCTCGTGCTGGGGATCGCTACCATCGTCTTCTTCGTTCTGAACCTGGCGCCAGGGGATCCAGCTTCCATCTACGCGGCCCCCACGGTCTCTGCTGAGACTCTCGAGCAGATGCGTCGGAACATGGGGTTGGACCGCCCCGTCCACGAGCGGTACCTGCGGTGGGTCGGCTCCATGGTCCAGGGAGATTTCGGGACCTCCTTCTCCCGAAACCAGCCCGTCCGGGATGTGGTTGTCCAGCTCCTTCCCAACACCCTGATCCTCTCAGGCACGGCTCTGGCCCTGGCCTTCATGATGGGAATCCTGGTGGGTGTCCTGCAGGCCGTTCGGCAGAACTCCTGGGTGGACCGGGGGCTGAGCGTGGCCACCCTCTTTTTCTACTCCATGCCGTCATTCTGGCTGGCCATCATGCTGATCCTGGTCTTCAGCCTCTACGCCGGTGCGGTCTGGAATTGGCCTCTTTCCTTTCCTGCTTCGGGGATGATCTCGGTGGACCATGCCTTCATGGGCCCCTGGGAGAGATTCCTGGACCGGATCCGCCACCTGGTTCTTCCTGCAGCCTCCCTGGCCCTGGTCCTGGCTGCCGGCATCGCCCGTTACATGCGGGGAAGTCTCCTGGAAGTCATTCGCCAGGATTACATCCGGACGGCCCGGGCCAAGGGGCTGCCGGAATGGAAGGTGGTCGTGAAGCACGGGATGCGGAACGCGATTCTTCCCATCATAACCCTCCTGGGGCTCTACCTTCCCCTCCTCTTCAGTGGAACGGTGGTCGTGGAGACGGTCTTTGGTTGGCCGGGGATGGGGAAGCTCATGGTGGACTCCATCTTCCAGCGGGATTACCCGGTGGTGCTGGCCGGAGCCTTCCTGTTTGCAGTCATGGTGGTCCTGGGGAACCTCCTGGCCGATCTTCTCTACTCCCTGGCGGACCCCCGGATTCGTCATGGATAGGGGCCAGGAGGGGCTAGGAGAGCCTCTGGGACCCGAGACCTTTCTCCTGCCGCCCGAGGGGGAGCGGGGAGATGACCTGGCCCCGTCCACCCTCCCGGAGGTCGGGACGGAGGACAGAGGAGATGTCCGGCCCTCTCGTGGAGTGGGGCTGTCTCTTCTCCTTCCCGGGCTCCCGCAACTTCTGGCAGGGCAGATCTGGTTGGGTGGGGCCCTCATCATCCTCTGGGTGGGGCTCCTGGCCACGGTGGTGGGGCGGTGGGAGCGGGTGTGGGGGGCATGGCGGTGCCCACTGGATCATCAGGTGGCCCTGCTGGCCCTGGTGATGGCGCTGGCGGGAGTCTGGGCTCTCTCGCTGCAGCATCTCCGACGGGGAGAGGCACAGGTCGGTAGTCGGCGTCAGTGGACCCGGTTCTGGCGGTCGTTCGCCTCCAATCGTCTGGCTTTGATAGGAGCCGGCGCCGTGGTGGGTGTCTGCCTTGGGGCACTTCTGGCGCCCTTCCTGGCCCCCTACGACCCGGCGACCCAGGGGAATCTTCTGACCCATCGGTTGGCCGGCCCCTCCGGTGAGCACCTCCTGGGGACGGATCAGTACGCCAGGGATATCCTCTCCCGCCTCCTCTACGGGGCCAGGATCTCCCTGGCCATCGGACTCATTGCTGTAGCCATCGCGGTGACCATCGGCACAGTTCTGGGGGCCCTGGCCGGATACCTGGGGGGACGGATCGACTCGATCATCATGCGCCTTGTGGACATGGTGATCTCCTTTCCCAGGCTGGTTCTCCTCATTACGGTCATGGCCCTCTTCCGCCCCTCGATTTTCATCATCGTGGTGATCCTCGGACTGACCCAGTGGCCTCAGGTCGCCAGGATCGTTCGGGCCGAGGTCTTGAGCCTCAGGGAGCGGGAGTTCATTCAGGCCGGGGTTGCCCTGGGGTATTCCCGACGACGGATTCTCTTTCGACATATCCTTCCCAACGCCCTGGCCCCTGTGACGGTGGCAGCCACGTTGGGGATCGGCGATACCATCATCCTGGAGGCCGTCCTCTCATTTCTCGGGCTGGGAATCCAGCCTCCTACTGCCTCCTGGGGGATCATGGTCGCTGATGGTCGCAGTAATCTACTGGGGGCCTGGTGGGTCACCACCTTTCCGGGATTGGCCATCGTCCTGGTGGTTCTGTCTTTCAACCTGGTGGGGGACGGGCTTCGAGACGCCCTGGATCCTCGCCTTCGGCGTTGAGGTGGAGGGATCGTGTCTTTCTCGTGCCCCTGGACGTGGCGTTGTTCATGACTGCTCCGAAGGCTGATCTGCCCCTCCTGGAAGTCCGGAATCTTCGGACCTGGTTTACCTCGGAAGGCCGGGTGGTCCGGGCAGTGGATGGTGTCTCCTTCCACCTGGATCCGGGTGAGGCCCTGGGAATTGTGGGTGAGTCGGGGTGCGGGAAGACCGTCACTTCCCTCTCCATCATGGGTTTGGTTCCTCAGCCGGCAGGACGGATCATGCCCGGAAGCTCCATCCGGTTCCGGGGGGCCGAACTCACGGAGCTGTCTACGCGCAGGCTGCGGCGGCTCCGAGGGACCGAGATAGCCATGATCTTCCAGGAGCCCATGACCTCCCTCAACCCGGTCTATACCGTGGGATCCCAGCTCCTGGAGGCGGTTCGGCGGAGTGGAGGAGTGGGTCAGAGTCGGCGTCAGGCCACCCGAAAGGGAGTAGAACTCCTCCAGGAGGTCGGTATCGGGGATCCGGAGCGGCGCTTCCACCAGTTCCCTCATCAGCTTTCCGGAGGGCTGCGACAGCGTGTGATGATTGCCATGGCCCTGGCCGGTGAACCCTCCCTTCTCATTGCAGATGAACCGACGTCGGCCCTGGACGTGACCGTGCAGGCCCAGATCCTGGAGCTCCTTCATGATCTGCGCCGCTCCCGTGGGATGTCCCTCCTCCTCATCAGCCATGATCTGGAGGTGGTTGGAGAGGTCTGTGACCGGGTGGTGGTTCTCTATGCCGGAGAGGCCATGGAGGTGGGGTCGCTCCCGCAGGTCTTCCGCCAACCCGCCCATCCGTATACCCGAGGATTGGTGGGCGCCCTGCCGCGAGGAAGGGGAAGGCTGGGAGGCCTGGAACCCATTCCGGGATCGGTTCCCAAACCCATCGGGCCCCGCTCCGGGTGCCCTTTTGCCCCTCGCTGTCCCGATGCCGAGGATCGGTGCTGGGTTCAGCTTCCCCCGCTCTTCACCGTCAATGATGAGAGGTGGTCCCGATGCTGGCTGGAGGCGGAATGAGCCGGGGACCGCATCCAGATTCGATCCCCGACGCTGCCAGGACGAAGGAGGCACGTCCCCTCCTGGAGGTCCGGAACCTCAAGACGCACTTCACCACTCGTTCACCCTTTTTCGGGCGGAGTAGAGGGGTGGTTCGGGCCGTGGATGGGGTCTCCCTGGAGGTCCGCCGGGGGGAAACCCTGGGTTTGGTAGGAGAATCGGGGTGTGGGAAGACGACGCTGGCTCGAAGCATCCTTCGCCTGGTGGAGCCCACCGAGGGAGAGCTCCACTTCGATGGAGAGCCGATCCTGACGATGAAGGGGGAGCGTATGCGTCGCCTGCGCAGGAAGTGCCAGATCATCTTCCAGGATCCTGCGGCCTCCCTGAACCCCCGGATGGAGGTGGGCGCGGCTGTGGATGAAGTGCTGCGCGTCCATGGTCTCGGAGGGAATGCCCGGGGTCGGAAGGGGCGAGTGGCGAGCCTCCTGGAGCAGGTGGGATTGCATCCTGAGCACAGGCATCGGTTTCCCCATGAGCTTTCGGGAGGTCAGCGACAACGTATCGCCATTGCCCGGGCCCTGGCTGCAGAGCCGGAGCTCATCGTCTGCGATGAACCTGTGTCGGCGCTGGACGTCTCGGTGCAGGCCCAGATATTGAACCTTCTGGTTCGACTGCAGGAGGAGCTGGAGTTGGCCTACCTCTTCATCGCCCACGATCTGAGGGTGGTGGGGCACCTCTCCCACCGGATCGCCGTCATGTACCTGGGGCGTATCGTGGAGGAGGCTCCAGCGGAAGTCCTTCTGCAGGAGCCTCGGCACCCTTATACTCAGGCCCTCCTCTCGGCGGCTCCGGCTCTGACCGGGGAGGAGGGGAAGAGAAGAGGATCCCGGATCGTTCTGGCAGGTGAGCCCCCCAGTCCGGTGACTCCTCCCGAGGGCTGTCCCTTCCATCCCCGGTGCTGGCATCCGGACCGGGATGAGGCTTGTGGCAGAGTCGTTCCTGGCCTCAAGGAGGATGGAAAGGCGAGACGGGTCTCGTGTATCAAGCTCGAAACGACCTCGAAGGATTCCTCTTGACAGGTTGGAGGGGGCGGCTCATTATGCCACCTTCCAAACAAAGCGGTTGAAGTTCGAGGCAACTCTGAAGTCGATCCGGCATAGGCCGGACAACACGTTCATCTGGTCGCCACAAATCCAGGCGGGAGGTCCTTTTGGTCGGTCTCATGCATCTCTACAGCGCGCTGCTCCAGATCCCCGGGGTAGATTCTCCGGACATGACAATCACGGAGCAGATGTATTTCGTCTGGGATGAGATGGGCTTTATGCGTTGGCCCCTCGGCGCCTGTCTCCTCCTCGGGATCATCGTCATCATCTGGAAGTTCTTCGACCTCATGGCGAAGAGCGGACGGACCAAGAAGATCCTTGGTGAGGTCAACCAGCTCCTGAGCGAGCACAAGGTGGACGAGGCCATGGAGGTTTGCCGGGAGTCCGACTCTCCGGCAGCCAACATCCTGTTTGCCGGGCTCGAGCGCCGGAACGAGGGTACGGATCGGGTCATGAAGGCCATTGAGAACCAGGGCCTTCTGGAACTCTCCAAGTTGGAGAAGGGGCTCGTGGTGCTGGCCACGCTCATGAATGTGGCTCCCCTCCTTGGCTTCCTGGGCACGGTGATCGGTATGATCATCGCCTTCCAGGCCATCGAGGTTGCCGGTGAGGTGGAGGCCACTCTGGTGGCAGGTGGTATCAAGGTTGCGTTGCTCACTACGGCCAGCGGTCTTGCCATCGCCATTCCGGTGAGCATCGCTCACAACTACTTCGTCTCCCGCATTGACTCCCTGGTGATTGACATGGAGGAGTCGGCGCAGAAGATGATCGACACTCTCCATGCCATGGAGGGTGGCCGGGCGGCCTGATCCGGTCGCACTTACCGGTTGACGTACCGGGACGGGGGCTGCTCCACTCAGGGGCAGCCCCCGTTCTTCGTTCCCCCTGACCTGAACGATATCCCCATGGTCGACGTACCTCCCAAGACGGCTCCCCGCCTCTTTCTCATCGACGGATATGCTCTGATCTACCGAGCGTTCTTCGCCTTCATCAATCGTCCCCTCATGAACTCCAAGGGGGAGAATACCTCGGCTGCCTGGGGATTCGTGAACTTTCTCCTCCGGATCCGAGAGGAATTCGAGCCTGATTACCTGGCCGTGGTGTTCGATTCGGGGATGAGCCATCGGGAGAAGGAGTTCCCCGAATACAAGGCCACTCGGGAGAAGATGCCTGATGAACTGGCTGCATCCCTGCCTCGCATCAGGGAGTTGGTTGAGGCATTCCACGACCCGGTGGTGGAGCTGGAGGGATATGAGGCCGATGATGTCATCGGTACGCTGGCAGCACGAGCCCGGGAGGAAGGAGTGGAGGCGGTCATCGTGTCTGGTGACAAGGACTTCCATCAGTTGGTGGGCCAGGGGGTCCACCTCTTGAATCCCGGTCGAGGCGGACCTACCGGAGTGGCTGCTGAGTGGGTGGATGAGCGGAACGCTGCAGAACGGATGGGGGTCCCCCCGGATCAGGTGGTGGACTTCCTGGCTCTGGTGGGAGACGCTTCAGACAATGTCCCCGGCGCACCGGGGATCGGGGAAGGCTGGGCTCGTCGGCTCCTGACTGAAATCGGGCCGCTGGATGCGCTTCTGGAAGACCCAGATCAGGTGCCCTGGAAAGCGAAGCGCAGGTCTCTCCGGGAGCACGGTGACAAGATTCGCCTCTCCAGGAAGCTGGTGACCATCATGACGGATCTTCCGGTGGAGCTGGATCTGGATGCCTGGGAGGTCCAGGAACCGAATGTGGCTCGGTTGCGGGAGCTCTTCGTCGAGCTGGAGTTCCGGTCCCTCATCGAGCGGTTCTCACCTTCGGGGGAAGGCCCGGATGCACCGGAGGGAGGGGAGGTGGACTACCGGGCGTTGACCGGAGTCCAGGAGGTCCACGAGGCAGTGGAGGCCGTAAGGACGGCAGGTCTGGTGGCGGTGGACACTGAAACCACTTCGTTGGAGCCCATGCGAGCCGACCTGGTGGGTATTTCCCTCTCGTGGCGTCCAGGCCAGGGGGTCTACCTCCCTCTGGGCCACGAGGCGGCGGAGCCGGACCTGCTCGATGAGGGAGGCGGTGAGCCACCGACCAACCTCCCACCTCTCAGCGATCCGGAGATGGCCCCCCTGGTGAAGCTCCTGGAGGACTCGGAGATTCTCAAGGTGGGCCAGAACCTCAAGTATGACCTCCTGGTCCTTCGCCGAGCCGGGGTGGAACTGGCCGGGATTGCCTTCGATACCATGGTGGCATCCTACGTCCTGGATCCGGGGCGGCGACAGCACTCCTTGGACGCCCTCTCCACCGATCTTCTGGGGTATCAGCCTATCTCCTACCAAGAGGTGACGGGGAAGGGGAAGAAACAGATTCCCTTTTCCCAGGTCCCCCTGGAGAAGGCCGTGAGCTACGCCTGTGAAGACACGGACCTGACCCTCCGTCTCCGGGAGCGATTTCTCCCTCAGCTCAAGGAGCACAAGCTGGAGAACCTCTTCCGGGATATGGAGATGCCGCTGGTCCCGGTGTTGGCCCAGATGGAGTGGAATGGAATCCGGATCGATGCCAACTTCTTCAGGGAGATGAGCGGCCGCCTGGCCCGGGAGCTGGAACTCCTCCAGGAGGAGATCTGGAAGGAAGCGGGGGACGAGTTCAACATCAACTCACACCCTCAGCTCCGGGAGGTCCTTTTCGAGAAACTGGAGCTCCCGGTAATAAAGAAGACCAAGACCGGGCCGTCCACCGACGCATCGGTTCTGGAGGAGCTGGCAGCTCGGGGGCATTCCATCCCCATCCATCTTCTGGATTACCGGCAACTGGAAAAGCTGCGCTCCACCTACGTGGACGCGTTGCCTCGTCTGGTGCACCCCCAGACCGGGCGGATCCATGCCTCCTTCAATCAGACGGTGGCGGCCACCGGTCGGCTCTCCTCCTCCGATCCGAATCTCCAGAACATTCCCATCCGCACCCAATTGGGTCGGGAGGTCCGCAAGGGATTCGTAGCTCAGGACGGCTGGCAATTCCTGGCCGCTGACTATTCCCAGATCGAGCTTCGGATCCTGGCCCATCTATCGGGGGACCCGGCCTTCGTATCGGCCTTTCAGAAAGGTGTGGATGTGCACCGTCAGACGGCGTCGGTGATTTTCCAAGTCCCCATCGAGAAGGTGTCTTCTGAACAGCGGGCTCGGGCCAAGACCATCAACTTCGCCACCCTGTATGGACAGGGTGCGTTCTCGCTGGGTCGACAACTGGGGATCTCCCGGGAAGAGGCTGAGGCCTTCATCGAGCAGTACTTTGAGCGATTCCAGGGGGTTCGGGAATTCCTGGATACCCAGGTGGAGCATGCCCGGGAGGAGGGGTTCGTGGAGACGCTGAGTGGACGTCGGCGCTACATTCCCGAACTGGAATCCAGGAACTGGAACGTCCGTCAGTTCGGAGAGCGGGTGGCCCAGAACACCCCCATTCAGGGCACGGCAGCCGACCTGATCAAGAAGGCCATGCTACGAGCCCACCGGGAACTGGAGGGCCCGGACTTCCAGGCTCGACTCCTGGTGCAGGTTCACGATGAACTGGTATTCGAGGTTCCCAGCCAGGAGCTCCCTGATTTCCGGGATGCCGTGGTGGAATGGATGGAGAGTGCCATGACCCTGGATGTCCCTTTACGAGTGGATGTGGGTGTCGGTCGGAGTTGGTACGACTGCAAAGGTTGAGGGATGACTCCAGTAGCCATGGAGGCGCCCGTCAGCGAGGTGCATCCTTCCTCCGTACTCTGTCGCCCGGGACCCGGGAGACAGCCTCATCAACCCAGTGCGGAGGCGGTGTCATGAGTCGTTCAGTGAACAAGATCATTCTGGTGGGCCACATGGGCCGGGACCCGGAGGTACGGGAAACTCCAACGGGGAGGACGGTGGCCAACGTCTCTCTGGCAACCAACCATCGGGTGGGGACCGGGGAGGAGGCGGAGGAGCGGACCAGTTGGCACCGGCTCACCCTCTGGAACCACCTGGCTCAGTTCGCCCAGGAGTACGTCACGAAGGGAGATCGGGTGTATGTCGAAGGCCGGCTGGAGTATGATTCCTACGAGCGGGATGGTGTGACGATTCCCACGGCCGAGGTCACGGTCCGGGAGCTGGTTCTCCTGTCCCCTCGACAGGAGGACCAGGCGGCGGCCTGAGGGAAACAAAGAGAGCCGGGAGGCCGGACGGGAAAGCAGAAAAGGGGCGGTCCCCCAGAAGGTGGACCGCCCCTTTGATTCCCGAATCCCGAGTGGGCTTGGTCAGTTCACGGTCCAGAATCCTGAGAGGGAGTCACCGTGGGGACTTTCCCGAAGCTTCTCGAACGCCCTGTTACGAATCTGCCGAATTCTTTCGCGGGTGACGCCCAGGAGGGATCCGATCTCTTCCAGGGTGCGTTCTTCCCCGTCGTCCAGCCCGTAGTAGAGGTAGAGAATTTTTCGTTCCCGTTCCGTCAGGTAGTTCTGGAACATAGTCTCCAGAAAGTCCCGTCGGGCACCGGCTTCGACGTCATCTTCGATGTCCTCGGAATTCAGTCCGGCAAACCGTTCCCCGAAGGAGGCGCTGTCTCGATCACTCCGATCGATGGGAGCGTCCAATGAAAGCTCGCTGGCGGCTACACGGCGGAGAGCCCGTATGGTATCCACCGGCTCCTCCATCTCATCCGCGATCTCCTGGTCGGTAGGGGATCTTCCCAACTGTTGGGTCAGCGCCGTATCGGTTCGAGCCAACCTGGCCAGGTTGGAGTTTTGATTGAGTGGGATCCGGACGGAGCGCGTCTGCTCCGCCAGAGCCTGCAAGACGGTCTGGCGGATCCACCAGACGGCGTACGAGATGAACTTCACCCCTTTGTCGGGATCGAATTTCTTGACTGCCTTGAGAAGTCCCTCGTTCCCGATGCAGACGAGTTCAGCCAGTCCGAGACCCCGGCCCTGGTACTTCTTTACATAGGAGATCACGAACCTGAGGTTCGCAGTGACGAGCCGTTCGGCGGCTTCCTTGTCACCAGCTCGGGCCCGGCGTGCCAGGGCCCGCTCCTCCTCCGGATCCTGAATGAGGGGGTATTTTTCGACATCCTGAAGGTACTGATCGAAAGAATCCAAACCACGAGAGGAAGTGAACATACGCTCTGGGCTATGGGTGCGAGAGGTACGGGGGGCTGAGCATAAACACCCGGGGCACAGGAGGATCTATTCGGCGACAAAGCCGATGGGAACGATGACCCGTCGAGGCTGACGGACACCGGATTCTTTCGTCAGAAACGCAAAAAAGTATAAAAACTGAAGTTTCTCCAGTCAAAGCCCCCCCCTCTCCGGGGTGCCTCCCATGGACCCCACCGACTTCAGGAAGTGCCCTCGGTTTGATCGCCGCCATTCTACGGGGCCAGGAGGGTGGTGGGGCGGTTGCCGGTGAGCCGGATAAGGCTGGAGGTCAGGCCTGGTGTGACCCGAAGCCCGGTGAGCGCAGCCTGTCGGAGCCGCCGGTGGCGCGTCACCCCTTCGATGGCTCGTTGGAGGAAGGTACCGGGTCTCGTGGCTCGGGTAAGGGAGTGGTGGAAGCTCTCCAGGATGTTGGGGTCGGCAGCCGAGAGATGTGGGCTTCCAGGGGTGGGAATGTGGGCGGAAAAGTGGCGGGCCAGTGAATGGCCTGCCCGAAGGGCCCGATAGATCCCCTGACCGGTCAGGGGATCGTAGTATCCGGCCGCGTCTCCGATGAGAACCGCTCGTCCTTCCGCGACCCTGGACACTGAGCGATGGAAGCCGCCGGCGCCCCAGGGGCCCTGGGACGGTTCGGGAGCTTTGATCCAGGGGATCTGAGCCCGGTTCATGACCTCCATGGCCTGGTTCCAGCCCCCGTCCCTGAGGGATGGCGTGGTAGCTGGATGGGATACCACCAGGGTCGCGTTCCAGCTCTGGTCTCCGCCGCCGTCGACAGGAGCCAACCCCACGGTCAGACCCTGGGCAAGGATGAGTCTGCCTCTGTCACGAGGCGGACCCTCTCCCTCGATTCGCCAGGTGAGGGATGCTTTTCCCGGAGCTGAGTGCCGTCGGACGAGCCCGAGGGACCGGGCCACCCTGGATTGGAGCCCGTCGGCTCCCAGGAGGAAGCGGGCGGATCGATACTCTATCCCCCGTGTCCCCTTCCGCCGGAGGGTCACCCGGGCCGGTCGCCTCTCGTTTCCGGGCTCCACCTCCACGAGACTCACTCCTTCCCGAATGGCCACCCCCTCCCTCTCAGCCGCCAGTATGAGAGCGTGATCCAGGCTTTCACGTCGGATGCCGATTCCCCGGTCTCCCTGGGCAAAGAAGCCATGGGCAAGCCTTCCGGTTGCAGTGGAGAGGTCCCAGCCCGAGAGCTCCGAAGGCCTGCTCGCCAGCACCTCCTTCAGCAGCCCCAGTTCCTCCAGAAGGAGCACTCCGGCAGGATTGATGCACTCCCCGCAGGCCTTCGGTCGTGGGAAGAAGTCCCGGTCCACCAGCTCGACCTGCCATCCCTGGCGGGCGAGGAGGAGGGCCGCCACCGAACCTGCCGGCCCTCCGCCCACGACCAGGATGGGTACATCTGCGGAGACGGTCCCAGGCGTGGAACGGGGCGGCGGGGTGCTGACCGGAGAGGAGCTCATCCGGGAACTCCATCCAGGACGAGCCGGAAGGGGAGGTGGCGGTGGATCCTCACCTCCCGGAATGCCACCCCCCGGGCAATCTCCCTCAGCTCATCAGGGGTGAAGGAGCGAAGGACCGATGCCGGTCCGTCGAAGCGGGTCACCGGATCCCTGCGCCACCAGGTCAGAGCCAGAATCCGGGCGCCAAGGTAGTGGAGGGGATGCCGCTCGAGGTCGGACATGATGACCCGCTGCCGCGCGACCCGGGCACTCTCGGCTAGAAGGAGCCTGGTATCCTCATCGCTGAAATGATGCAGGGTAAGAGTCGAGATCACCACATCGAAGGTGTCGTCAGCGAAGGGAAGCGTCAGAGCATCGGCCTGCACCATGGCCCCTCTCTCCGGGTGGGCCGCCAGGGAAAGGGCGTTCCGGTTCCGGTCGATCCCGATCCACCGGAACGGTTGATCCGCCGCCTCCATGGATGCCTGGATGGTTCGAGGCACCTGGCCGCCCCCCACCCCGACGTCCAGGAGGCTCAATTCCTGGCTCGAGGAGGTCGGGGTAAGGGGACGGAGATGCCGGAGGAGTGAGCGTGTGCCGCCTAGATGGCGGTTCACGGCGGCCATGGCATTCAGGCTCTTCTGCAGCTCAGTTGTCGTGACCGCCCCGCTCTCGTCCAGGATCTCCGGGATCTGGATCCGTTTCGGGAGCCGGCGGAAGGGTGGCGGGAGGGAATCATGGTCCCAGGTCATCCCGGAGGCCTCCGCTCTCGGGCCACACTGCTGAAATCCGGGGTCAAGCCACTTCGGCGGCTCCGGAGAAGCTGGCGGCTCCGGGTATCGTCCAGGACTCCCAGCCACTCCCGGGCTGAGACCCGGATGACGGGGGATCGAGCGACTGCTCCATCCACCGGGACCGCCACGTCGATCCGGATCACCGAGGAGCTCCCGGCGGGAAAGCCCACTCGGAGGCCGGCTCCCACGGTGCTTCGCCATCCTGTACTGACCCCATAGGGTGCGTCTCCGGCCCACATGCGGCCCGTGTCGCCGAAGATGGTCATCCCAAGGTCGGTGAGCTGGGAGAGGGGGTTGGGCAGCCCCCAGCGTCCTTCGGCCGAGAGAATGACGCGACGGGCGCCGGGGACGGCCGTTTCCGAGTAACCCCTGACCCCGTCGGGCCCACCGAGTGTGAGCTGGTAGGGCGCATCGGTGCGCCATCCCCCCTGGGCTGAAGCGCGGAACAGTATGGTGGGCGAGCCCGGCCCCTCGGGGTGCCAGTAGTTCAGGGTCTGGGCTTCCCCGATCCCGTCCCTCCATCCTTCGGTTCGTCCCCGTCCTGCCTCTCTCCGGGATTCGGCAGAGAGAGTGAAAAATGAGAGGATGGGGCCCAGCTCCCCGCCCCGGAACAGGCTCAACCGAGCCAGGACGTCGGGGGGACGATCGGGTCCGGTTGAGCCCAGGGTTCTTCCCACTGTCAGGAAGACCTCTCGCCCCAACGGAACATCCTGGATGCCACCGACAGTATCCAGCCCCCGCCGCTCCACGAACCGGAGCTGCCGAAGGCCTGCCATGCCGTTGGCCCGAAAGGCCCGTCGGGACCCGGACTGGGGCTCGATGGCTGCGGAGAGTGCGCTGGGCGCAGGTTCTCGATCTCCGAAGTTGCCGTCGAGGATGCCTTCGGCCATGTCCGGAGACCCCACCTGGAGGTTCTCGTAGGAAAGCCCTCCCCCAAGAACCCAGACGCTTCCCGGTTGCCCCAGTCGGTGACTGAGCCCGAGTTGAATCCGCTGTTCTCGAAGGGGGATCACCAGATGAGACCAGGACCCGACGTCGCCGTTCGCGCTCCTGTCCCGGGGCAGGACATAGGTGAACAGGTCTCTCTGATGCAGGAACTCCTGCCGAAACGCCGTTCCTGTCTGTTCTCCATGGAAGGGGCGGATAACGGCCTGGGTGATCTTTTCACCGACACGGGTTCGCGCCATCGATGCCCGGGCGTCCCAGGCCGAGCCCCGGACTCTGGGAACCTCCGTGAGGGCGCCCAGGTGGCGTCGCTCCTCCCGGTCCACCCAGAAGACCCCGACGCTGGCGCCTCGGCCGAGGAAGTTCTCTTCGGCAATGGATGCCCCCTCGAACCGAAAACCGTCCTCGAAGCGAGTGGAGAGGGCCACCTTGGTCGTCCATTCATCTCGGGTATCTACCACCACATGGGTGGAGCCGTCGGGCTGTGGAACGTCGAAGACGTCCGCGCCGGCGATGAAGCGGAACTCTCGCAGCACCCTGGCCGTTTCCCGAGCCACCTCGGAGTCGAAACAATCTCCTTCCTGGAATGGGAGCTCGCCTCGGATCACCTCCTCTCTGGTTCGCATGTGAATGCGATTGGCCAGCTCGTAGGCCCACCGGATCCGATCGTCTTCAGGGAGGCTGGCCGGATCGAAGATCGAGTGATTGTCGATGAATACGTGCCCGATCTCCCCCTCCGGGCAGGCTCGTGCCTGGAAGGCGCTGGACGAGAAAGTCAGGAGAAGGGTCAGGAGTGCAATCATCGGTGCCGTGTCGGAGGAGCACAGGCCATCAGACTCTCAATACACCAGCCCCGAAGGAGGCGGTCCGGGGTTTGACACCCCCGACCCGCTCGGATACCGTTTCCTACTTCCCCTCATTCACGCCCCCACCCAACCGAGGCGGGTCGGATTCCATGACGAGTCGACGCGAGCAGGAAGCTCTGGACTACCATTCCACCGGTCGCCCGGGGAAGATCGAGGTGATCCCAACCAAACCGTTGGCCACCCAGAACGAGCTGGCTCTGGCCTATAGCCCGGGGGTTGCCGAGCCCTGCAGAGAGATCCAGAAGGATCCTGACGCCGGATTCAAGTATACGGCCCGGGGCAACCTGGTAGCCGTGGTTTCCAATGGTACGGCTGTGCTGGGACTGGGAAACATCGGTCCCCTGGCGTCCAAGCCGGTCATGGAGGGGAAGGGCGTCCTCTTCAAGCGGTTTGCCGGAATCGATGTCTTCGATCTGGAAGTGGACAGTGAAGACCCGGAAGATGTGATCCGGTTCTGCCAACTTCTCGAACCCACGGTAGGCGGCATCAATCTGGAAGACATCCGAGCCCCCGATTGCTTCCATATCGAAGAGACGCTGAAGGAAACCCTGGATATCCCGGTTTTCCATGATGATCAGCACGGCACCGCCATCATTGCCGGCGCCGGCGTGCTGAACGCGCTCCAGTTGGTGGGAAAGAAACCGGAGGATGTGCGGGTGGTCTTCACCGGTGCCGGGGCCTCGGCCCTCTCCACGGCCGAGCACTTCGTCCGGTTGGGGATTCCCAGGGAGCAGATCTTCCAGGTGGACTCCCACGGGGTGGTGCACTCGAAGCGAACCGAGGGCATGAATCCGTACAAGGCCCGGTTCGCCCAGGATACACCCTTCCGGACGCTGGATGATGTGATCGAGGGTGCGGATGTCTTCATTGGGCTTTCCGTGAAGGGGGCGGTCTCGCCTGCTCAGATCTCCCTCATGGCCCCCCGGCCCATCATCTTCGCCCTGGCCAACCCGGACCCGGAGATTCTACCGGAGGAGGTGGCGCAGGCCAGAGACGACGCCATCATGGCTACGGGTCGCTCTGACTATCCGAATCAGGTGAACAATGTCCTGGGCTTCCCCTTCCTCTTCCGAGGTGCACTGGATGTCCGGGCCCGGGAGATCAATTCGGAGATGATGCTTGCGGCCACCCATGCTCTGGCCGAGCTGGCGCAGACCGAGGTGCCTGAGACGGTGGCCTCGGCCTATGCTGACGAACGCTTCCGCTTTGGACCCGATTACCTGATTCCCAAGCCCTTCGATCCTCGGGTTCTCTTCTACGTGGCTCCGGCGGTGGCCGAGGCGGCCATGAGGACGGGGGCAGCACGAGTGGAGCTGGACCTGGATGCATATCGGGATCGGCTCATGGCCTCCCTGGGGCCGGGCCGGGAGGTCATGCGCTGGCTCACCGCCCGGGCCCGGAGAGATCCGAAGCGGGTGGTGCTCATCGATGGCCAGAATGAGAAGATCATCCTGGCGGCGGCCCAGATCGTGGAGGAGGGGGTGGCTCAGCCGATCTTGATCGGGAAGCCGCATAAGATCGAGCCGCTGGCCAAGGAACTCGGGGTTGGCCTGGAGGGGGTGGAGATCATCCATCCGGCGTTGGAAGAGGAATCACGTTACTCCTATGCCGATGAACTCCACCGGCTCCGTCGCCGGAAGGGGCTGACCCTGGCCGAGGCTCGATCGAACTTGTACAAGCCCGTCTACTACGCCTCCATGATGGTCCGGCGAGGGGATGCCGACGCTCTGGTGGGAGGTGTGGACTCGAACTATCCTGAAGTGATCCGGCCTTCGTTGGAGGTGGTGGGCACTGCTCCGGGGGTGACTCGGGTGGCCGGACTCCACATGATCGCCCAGCGGGATCAGGATCTTCTCTTCTTTGCCGATACCACGGTGAATATCGATCCAGGGCCGGAGACGCTGGCAGAGGTCGCTCTCCTGACGGCTCGTTTCGTGGAGGGGCTGGGACTCACTCCTCGGATCGCCTTGCTCTCCTTTTCCAATTTCGGCTCGGCCCGGAGTCGAGCGTCGGAGAACGTGGTGGAGGCCGTTGCCCGAATCAAGGAGATGGCGCCTGAGTTGGAAGTGGACGGAGAGATGCAGGCAGACACGGCGGTGGACCCCCGGATTCTCCAGGGGAGCTACCCGTTCAGCACCCTCACCCAGCCTGCCAACATCCTGGTGTTTCCCAATCTTGCGGCGGCGAACACGGCCTACAAGCTGGTCGGGAAGCTGAGCGACGCCGAGGTCATCGGCCCTGTGCTTCTGGGAATGGCCAAGCCTGTTCATGTCCTTCAGCGAGGGAGTACTTCCCAGGACGTGGTCAATCTGGCCACCATTTCATCGGTAGACGCGGGGCACCGTTCACCACAGACTTAATGGGCCACCGGGGAGCAGAGTCGCCTGGACGCCGCCGCCACAGCGCGGAAGGTGAGGGGATCTGTTCACGGGTGACACCTGACATGCACGATCTCTGACACAACTCAAGAGGATCTTTGTCATATGAGTGACGAGAAGGAGTTCAGGAGCGGTTCAGGAAGCGATGTGGCCAGCCGTTACGGATTGGAGCTGCACGGTCTGGAACCCAGCAAGGCCGTTCACTGGAACCTCTCACCTGCCCGGATCTACGAGGAGGCCCTGGACCGAGGGGAGGGGCGATTGGCCCACATGGGGGGGTTCACGGCGGTCACGGCGCCTCACACGGGGCGCTCTCCCAACGACAAGTTCACGGTGCGAGAGGAAGAAACAGGGGATGCGATTGACTGGGGAGCCGTCAACGTCCCCCTGGAGCCGCAGCAGTTCCAGGCGCTTCGTGAACTGGTGGTGGCTCACCTGAACGAGCAGGAGCTGTTTGTCCGGGACGCTCGGGCCGGTGAAGATCCGGAAGCTGGGTTGGCTGTGCGCCTCGTCACACCCCATGCATGGCACAACCTCTTTGCCTACAACATGTTCCTCCGTCCCACACGGGAGGAGTTGGCCGGGATACGTCCCGATTTCACCATCCTCCATGCTCCGGAGGTGAAGGCCGATCCGGAGAAGCATGGGACCCGCTCCGGCACCTTCGTCGTGGTGAACTTCCAGGCCAAGGAGGTTCTCATCGGTGGTACGCGTTACGCCGGTGAGATCAAGAAATCCATCTTCTCGGTGCTGAACTTCCTTCTGCCGGACAAGGGGATCCTTCCCATGCACTGTTCGGCGAACATCGGGGAGGACGGTGATGTGGCTCTCTTCTTCGGACTCTCGGGGACGGGGAAGACCACCCTGTCGGCCGATCCTGAGCGAGGGCTCATAGGAGACGACGAGCACGGCTGGGGGCCAGATGGCGTCTTCAACTTCGAGGGGGGTTGCTATGCCAAGGTCATCAACCTGTCTCGGGAAGCGGAGCCCGAGATCTACGATGCGACCCAGATGTTCGGGACGATCCTGGAGAACGTGATCCTGGCCACGGATACGCGGGAAGTGCTCTTCGAGACCGACACCATCACCGAAAACACCCGCGCGTCCTATCCAATTCACTATATCCCCAACGCCGTCATTCCAGGGCGTGGTGGACATCCTCGGAACGTGGTGTTTCTCACGTGTGACGCATTCGGCGTGCTTCCTCCCATTGCCAAACTCACACCGACTCAGGCCATGTACCACTTCATCTCCGGGTACACGGCCAAGGTGGCTGGAACGGAGCGAGGGGTAACTGAGCCCAAGGCTGCATTCTCGGCTTGTTTCGGTGCTCCCTTCCTGCCCCGACACCCCGGAGTGTACGCCAGGATGCTGGGGGACAAGCTGGAGGAGCATGGGGCCAGGGTGTGGCTTGTGAATACAGGGTGGTCCGGTGGGGGATATGGTGTCGGGAGCCGGATGAAGCTGGCTTATACCCGGGCCATGGTGAACGCAGCCCTTTCCGGGAGCCTGGATGACGCAGAATACCGGGAGGATCCGAACTTCGGCATCCAGGTTCCGGTGGAGGTAGCCGGCGTCCCCTCGAAGGTTCTGGATCCTCGGAGTACCTGGGACGATCCAGAGGCCTACGACGCCGCGGCGACCAAGCTCACCGGGATGTTCCAGGAGAACTTCAAGAAGTACGCAGACGGGACCGCGAAGGAGGTTCAGGAAGCGGGACCCCGCTGAGGGATCCTCGGCCTTCGTACCACCTTCCACGTGTGTGTGGCTGGGCTTTGGTCGCCGTGGACAGTGGAAGGTGAAGTCGGGAGAGAAGATCAGGGGAGCCGGGAGCATTCTCGGCTCCCCTGATCCATCAGGTGGCCATGGTTCACAGGAAGAGGAGCGAAGGTATGGCAGATGAGCAGTATTGGCTCATGAAGAGTGAGGAGGACGAGTACTCCATCGACGATCTGGCCCGAGACGGCAAGACCCGATGGGTCGGGGTCCGGAACTACGAGGCCCGAAATCTCATGCGGGACCAGATGCGTCCCGGGGATCTCATTCTCTATTACCACTCAAACGCCAAGCCCTCTGGGGTTGTGGGGTTGGCTCGGGTGGCGTCGGAGAGCTATCCGGATCATACCCAGTTCGATCAGGAGAGCCGGTATTTCGACGAAAAGGCTACGGAGGAGGAACCCCGGTGGTTCCTGGTGGATGTGGAATTTGTCGCCAGATTCCCTCGAGTCGTCCCGTTGAAGGAGATCAAGGCGAATCCGGAGCTCTCCGAGATGACCCTGGTGCGGCGGATGCGGCTTTCCGTTCAGCCGGTGAGGCCGGAGGAGTTCCGCATCGTGAAGGAGATGGCTGAGGGCTGATGGAGATTCCTCAGGAGGGGTCCTGAGGGACCGGGGCCGGGACGGGGCTCGGGGGAGGTCGGGTGTGACGCCGCTCTTCCGGGTGTTTCTTGAACCACCGGGCCACCAGAAAGAGTTCTTCCCGCTGGTCAGCGGTCAGCTCCTCCGAAGGAGTGGGTGGCTCATTCAGGATCCGAGTGAATGCCGCGGCTCTGGGGTGGTGGGGTGGGAGAGAAGAAGGGTCTCCGTGGGGGAGGATGAGCCGGAGGCGACCTCTCAGGATGAGATAGGTGCGATGGTTGGGATACGGCCCGGCCATGAGGGGATTCCTGGCACTCGATTCGCCACCCCCTGCCTGTTGGTCCAACCCGGTTTCTCCACTGGAAACCGGGTCTTCGTCCCCTGATGCCTGGTGGAGGACCGGCGTGTAGAGGAAGTTCAGGCTCGCCAGATATCTTTCGAATTCCAGGATGCGGTCCCGAAGCGTTCGAATGCGGTCGAGTCGATCGCGGAGACGAGCAGCGAGTTCGAATTCCTGGCTGCAGGCGGCCTGGCGCATCCGTGCTTCGGTTGCGGTGAGGGGCTCATCGGATCGTCCTTCCAGAAACTCGACGGCTTTCTGTACTCGATGGCGGTATGCGGCTTCGGTACAGAGAGCTGCGCAGGGGCCGGGACAACTCCCCATTTCGGCCCGCAGACAGCCAGGAGCCCGGGAAGAAGCCAGGAGGTCGAGCTGATCGGCGTAGTGGATCGGCGTTCCCTGGGGACAGTCCCTCAGTCGTAGGAGCACCGAGAGCTCCCGGAGCTGAGCCGGGAGGGAGCGAGGGGCGGGAAAGGGGCCGAAGAATCGGCTCCCGTCGTTCCTGGGCGATCGCGTAGCCATGAGCCGAGGGGCCGGCCCGGCGGTGAGGCGAACCCAGGCGAAGGTCCGCTCCCTCCGATGTCGGACGTTGAAGCGGGGTCGAAAAGCCCGGATGAGGCGAAATTCCCTGAGCAGCGCCTCGAGCTCATGGGGCACGTACTCCCACCGAATCTGGCGAGTGACGCGGAGGAGTTCCGCCTCCTTTCCCTCCTTCCGGAAGTAGGAGAGGAGGCGATTCCGGATCCGAACCGACTTCCCCACGTAAAGCACCTCATTCCGGGGCCCCAGGAATCGATAGACCCCCGGTCGGTTCCGGGCATCCTTCCGAACCTCATGGCGAAGCTGGGAGGAATGAGGGGTGGGAGTCACTGGGAGGACGGTGAGTTGTTTTCGCTGTTTGTTCGGGTGCTGGAAGATATGGACGCAGGATGGCCGAAGACAAGGGCCAGGGTCAGGAAACGGCCGGGGCAGCCCGGGATGATGGGGTCGGGGTGATGGAACGAGAGGACACCCGTCCTGATCGGCGCACTCGCACATTGCAGCGCCCCTCTCCTGTCGGTAGACTCGCCATATGAATCTTGGAGCTGGCTGGCAGATCGTCCGTGACCCTCTCTGGAACACGATTCGTCTGGACCCTATTGCGGCCCGGATCGTGGATACCCCTGCGTTTCAGAGGCTTCGCTACATCCGGCAGCTTGGGTTCGCCCATCTGGTCTACCCTGGTGCTACGCATACCCGATTCGACCATGCCCTGGGTGTCTATCATCTGGCCCGGACGGCGCTCCGACTGCTTTCCGAGGGCGACGCTCGCCTCCAGAGCTCGGAGGTGGACGGACGCCTCATTCCCTACGCGGCACTCCTCCACGATATCGGACACTATGCGTTCTCCCATGCCATGGAGGAGTTGGATGCGGACCGCTTACCAGGGGACCACGAGGCAGTCAGCGCCCAATTCTTCGATTCAACGGAGTTGAAGGATGCCATGGCTCCTCTGGGAAGGGATGCTTCCGCCAGGATCTATGACCTCATCCTGGGGCGAGGAACCCACCCCCTCCAGGGGCTTGTGAGTGGGAGCCTGGACCTGGACAAGATGGAGTATCTCAGGAGAGATGCCCGTTTCTGTGGTGTCCCCTACGGTGAAGTGGACGTGGATCGTCTCCTGCAGGGTTTGATCCTGCTCGAGGACCCCGAGTCCGGTGACCTGGAGGTCGGTGTCCACGAGAAAGCCATCAGTGCGCTGGAGTCCCTTCTCTTTGCCAAGTACCAGATGTTCCGGAACGTCTACTGGCACCATGCGGTCCGGGCAGCCACCGCCTTCTACAAGCGGATTGTAGGTGATGCGGTTCGGGAGGGACTCCTGGAGCCCGGTGAGCTGGTAGGCCCTACCGATGAAGAACTCCTCCATGATCTTCGGCGACGGGCCCTGGATTCCATGAACCCGGCCGTGCGGCGGATCGGGGAAAGCTGGATCCCGGCCCTTCGGAACCGCCGTCTCCCCAAGCGGGCTCTGGAGCTGACGGCGGCAGAGACCGGAGGAGTCCCCATTCCAGAGTGGGTGTCCATGGATGGAGATCGCCGGCGAGCGCTGGAGGATGGCCTGGCCGATGAACTGGGCCTCATGTCGGGGGAGGTGATGGTGGACTACCCGGCCAAGCGTCGGATGCTCGAGTTGGATCTCCTGGTCCTGCGTCGGAATGGGGCCGTTGAGCGAATGGGCGAAGGTGGGCTGAGGGGGGTCATGGGACTCCCTCTGGTGGCCCGGGAGTTGTATGGGAGTTCCCGGGTCCTCAGGGTATTCACCCTGGAACGCAGGCAGCTTCCGGCAGAGCGATTTCTTTCCCGGCTCCAGGAGTAGGTGTCCGGCGGGGGAACTCGGGGTCGAAGGCGGGTTAGCACCGAGCCAACCCGCCAGCGTCGGCAGGGGGCGATTCCCCTACTGACACTGGACGGGTTTCGCTCATCTTCATAGGTTGAAGGGCTGTGGACCCTGAGGACAGGGGCCGGGTACGAGCCCTCGGATCAGGAAGGTTCAAACACGCCCCGTTCCAGTCGACCCAGGATGGACGAACTCAGGTGGAAGCCCGGGATATTTCAACCCGAGTCCCCACACTGGACGCAGGCCCCAGGAGGGGCTACATCCGAACCGACTCCCTCTGAGTCGGGAGCAAGCTACGTGGAATGGGAAGGAGAATAGATAAGCAGATGGCAACCAGCACCAAGAGCCGGCGCAAAGGAAAGTCCAAGAGCCGTTCGGGTCTCGGGGGGTTTGATGGGAGCGTCGAGGAACAGACCGCTCTGGATCAGTACCTCCGGGATGTGAGCCGGCATGAGCTCATCACCCCCGATCGGGAGAAGGAGCTGGGCGCTCGGGCCCAGGCCGGTGATGAAGATGCCGTCCAGGAGCTGGCTCGAGCGAACCTGCGGTTCGTGATCAGCGTGGCGAAGAAGTATCAAAATCGGGGAGTATCCCTCACAGACCTGATTCAGGAAGGGAATGTGGGGCTGGTCACGGCAGCCCGGAAGTTCGATCCGGACCAGGGGGTGAAGTTCATCTCCTACGCCGTCTGGTGGATCCGACAGGCCATCCTGGCGGCTCTGGCCAACCACGGCCGGTCCGTTCGAGTCCCCTTGAACCGAGCGTCGGACCTGGCCCGGATCTTTCGGGAAAAGGAACGGCTCAAGCAGGAGCTGGGTCGGGAGCCCAATCCGGAAGAGCTGAGTGCCGCCACCGACCTGACTCCGGAACTCATCGAGTCCCTCCAGACTCTGAACGCTGCCGAGATCCGGTTGGATGCCCCCATCGGCGATTCAGAGGATTCCCAGTTGGTGGAGCGGTTCATCAACGAAGAGGCTGCCGAGCCGGAGCAGGACGTGGAGTCCCGGCTCCTGAGTGAAGCAGTCACCTCGGCTCTGGACACCTTGGAGCCCCGGGATGCCAAGGTTCTCCGTCTCTATTTCGGTTTGGACGGAGAGCGTGAGCATACCCTGGAGGAGATCGGGAACATGCTGGGCGTGACCCGGGAGCGGATTCGCCAGCTTCGGGATCGGGCGCTCCGTCGCCTCCGGGAGGGAGGCAAGGGAGATGCTCTGGAGTCCTTCGCTGCCTGAGCCGCCAAACCCTTGCCAGGGTCGCCGGTGATTGACCATTGGTTAACCACACCCCGTGATCTGAACCCTCTTGCAGGGTCGGGTCACGGGGTGTGGTCTTTTGCGGCAGGACCGGATCGATGATCGGAGTCGTCCTGGAGGGTGTCGGGGGGGTCTACCGGGTCCATCTCGGCGATGGAGAGGAGGTCGAGGCCTACCTCCGGGGTCGAATCAAGCGGGAGGTCCGCACTGGGGAGCGGGTAGTGGCTGGAGATCAGGTGACGGTGGCCCGAACCAAGGGTGGTGAGGGATGGACCATCGAGGAGGTTGAGCCACGCCGGACCGAACTGGTCCGGGCTGGGATGAGAGGGCGGAGACCCAAGCTCGTGGCTGCCAATGTGGACCAGGTTCTGGTGGTGATCGCGGCTGCCCAGCCCTCCTTCAACCCCGAGATAGCGGACCGCTTCCTGGTCCTTTCGGAGGGGAGTGGCATCGCCCCTGTCCTGGTGATCAACAAGATGGATCTTCTGGAAGGCCAGTCCGGTGCCGGTGGAAAGGACCCCTGGGACCTGTACCGTGAAATCGGCTATCCGGTGGTGGCCTGTTCAGCCCTTTCCGGAGCAGGACTGGCGGAACTCCATCAGCTCATGCAGGGGAAGGTGAGTGTCCTGGCCGGTCCGTCCGGCGTCGGGAAATCCTCGTTGCTGAACGCTCTCCATCCCGAGCTGGACCTCCGGACTCAACCGGTGAGCAGCCGGAAAGGGCGGGGACGTCATACCACCGTCAGTGCCCGTCTTCTGATTCTGGATCGGAATGTCCGTGTCATCGATACGCCAGGGTTCTCGGAGGTGAAGAGTTGGCAGCTCTCGGCCCAGGAACTGGGAGAGTGCTTCCCAGAGATTCGGGAACGGGCCTGGGAGTGCCGCTTCCGGGGGTGTAGCCATCAACATGAACCGGGCTGCCGGATCATGGAGGCAGTTGAGGCAGGAGACATGGCCGAATCCCGCTACGAAAGCTACCTGAAGCTCCTGGAAGCTCAGGACACGCAGCCCCGCTGAACCCCTTCGTTACCCCAGGGCCGGCAGATGGCCGTTGCCGGCAGCCGAGGTGGGGAGCTCTCCACCTCGTTTTGCCAGGGAGTTGGCCTCAGTCCTGGTCCAGGGGGATGAGGAGAGGTGACCCGGTGATGGGATCCAGGGTCACCGAGAGAGGCCATCGATACACCGACTCCAGGATTTCAGACCTGAAGACCTGGTCCACCGGGCCTTCGGCGACCACCCGTCCCTCATCCAGAAGGAGGAGAAGGTCGGCGAACCGAGCGGCCAGGTTCAGGTGGTGGGTGATGAGGACCACCGTCACACCTTCCCGGGCCGAACGCTTCAGGAGCCGGAGGATCCCCATCTCATGGCGGATGTCCAGCGAGGCAGTCGGCTCATCCAGTATCAGCGCCGATGGCTCCTGGGCAAGGGCCCGGGCGATCCGGACCCGTTGGAACTCACCACCCGAGAGAGTTCCGACCTGTCGGTGAGCCAGCCCGCTCACGTCACAACGCTCCAGGGCCGACTCCACCGCCGCGCGGTCTTCCGGTCCCATGGGCCGGAGGGGCCCCAGGTAGGGGTAGCGTCCCATCTCTACCAGCTGTCGGACGCTGAGGGGGAAAGCCGTGGACTCGGCCTGGCTTACGGCCCCTACGTGACGGGCCAGCTCTCTCCGGGGCCATTCATCAACGGCTCTCCCCTCCACCGCAGCCACTCCTTCTTCGATCTGGACGGTGCCCAGGAGGGCCTTCATCAGAGTGGATTTCCCTGAGCCATTGGGTCCGAGGACGGCGTAGAGGCTCCCCCGGGGCACGCTCATGGTGACTTCGGAAAGGGCTCTTCGGACGCCGGCCCGGTACCGAACTGAGAGAGCGTTGGCCGTGAAGGTCATGCCTGAAGACTCCGTCGGAGGAGAATCAGGAAGAAGGGGACGCCTACGAAGGCGGTGATGACTCCGATGGGGATCTCGGCCGGGGCCAGCACCACCCGGGAAAGGAGGTCTGCCAGGGTGAGGAAGGCGGCGCCGGCCAGGAAGGAGAGGGGGAGGAGGATGCGATGGTCCGATCCCAGGAGCAGGCGAACCCCATGTGGGACCACGAGCCCCACGAATCCGATGACCCCGGCAAAGGCGACTCCGGCGGCGGCAACCAGGGAGGCCACTCCGTAGGCCAGCCGTTTCACCCCCTCGACTTCCGTGCCCAGGTAGCTGGCGGTCTCCTCGCCGATGGACATGAGGTTCAGGGCCCGAGCCATTCCCAGGAGGAGGACGCAGGCAGGGAGGGTGTAGGTGGCCACAATTGCGATTCCTTTCCAGGAGACTCCTCCCAGGCTTCCCATCATCCAGAGGATGGCCGAGCGGACGGTCTGGGCCTCGGCCAGGGATAGGATGAGTGCGATGCAGGCCGAAAAGAAGGCGCCGACGACGACCCCTGAGAGGAGGAGAACGCGGACGTCCAGCCGGCGATCCGCGGAAATAGCCACACCGAACACCAGTGCGATGGCCACGAGGGCTCCGGCAAAGGCTGCTCCTGGAAGCAACCAGGAGGCTGCCGTGGTCAGACCCAGAGCAAGACTCAGTACTGCCCCTGCAGCCGCACCCCCAGAGATCCCCAGAATATAGGGCTCGGCCAGAGGGTTCCGGAGAAGCGCCTGGAAGACTGCCCCGGACAGAGCCAGCCCACCACCGACCAGGACGCCCAGGAGTGCTCTGGGAAGACGAAGTTCCAGGACGATGAAACGGTGTGTGTCGGTGCCGCCACCCAGGAGCACGCTCAGTACCTCATGGGCAGCCAGGTGGACAGCCCCGTACCGGACAGAGAGAAGGATCGCCGCCAGGGTGGCCAGTGCGAGGATGATACCGGCGACGAGCCCTCTCACGGCCATCGCTGGGGGTGGAGGAGTTCCGAAAGATGACGCGCCGAGTCTCCGACACGGATGCCAGGTGACTGGACACCGTTCCGGACCCGTTGAATGGGCAGTTGCTGGAGAGCCGAGGGGATGGTGGCGCCTTCCAGAACCAGGACCCGGTCCACCTCTCGTTGGGCGATCTCCTCAACGGAGACCGGGGCATAGAGAGGGGCAGCCAGGTCGTCCATGGCGTTCCGGGCTCCAGCCACCTCCAGAAGTTCGTGGAGGAAGGTTTCCGGGCCCACTACCCATGGGGGATCACCTCCCAGGAGGAACACCACCCGCGGTGGATCCGCGCCGGCAACTCGAGCGCGGACTTCGTCCAGATCAGAGTTCATGGTCTGGATGAGACCCCGGGCCTTCTCTTCCCTGCCCAGGGCCTGACCCAGGAGTGTGATCATTTCCTGGATGTCCTGGATTCGGTCGGGCCGCACGCCCAGGTGGGGTATGCCGGCTCGATCCAGGGCCCGGGGAGTGACTCGATCCTGCTCTCCCTCGAAACGGATCACCAGTTCCGGCCCCAGTGAGACAAGCCGCTCGAGGCTGGGGTTCAGTCCTCCTCCCACTGACGGGAGGTCCGCCAGTTCCGGACCATCATCGTAATCGGTTCGTCCCACCAGAGTATTTCCGGCACCCAGACCCACCAGAGCCTCGGTGGCGGCCGGCACCAGAGATACGATCCGGGTTGGGCGTCGATCCAGGGCGACTCGCTGCCCGGCCTGGTCCATCAGGATCAGGGAGTCGGAGGAAGCGCCGTGGTGATCGTCGTCCAGACCTGGCGCCTGTCCATCTCCAACCGACCCGGCGTCGCAGCCGGTTCCGGCCACGACAAGAAGGGTTGTCAGGAGGAAAGGGAGGGGACGGCCCAACGTCATCCAGCAGGACCTTGGAACGCTCCCCCTATGGGATCGATACCGCAGGGGTCCTGATACAGGAGATCCCCACCCGAGGTCAGATGCCCCAGGAGAGCCATCCACCGAGTCTCCTGGCCAAAGACCTCCAGAAGGAGGGTCTCTTCGCCCGTCTCCAGAAGATCGTGGGCCGCCAGGAAGGCAGGGAAGGTCTTCTCACCAGCATCGGCTCGCTGGTACCAGGAGAAGATGGGCGTGAACTCGTCCTCGTCGTCCTCCCGAGAGACCAGGAAGAGGGAATAGCCCAGCGGTTCGGGTGTCCCTACCACCAGGTCGTCACCGAAGACGAAAGAGGCGGCCAGCATACGATTGCCCTGGCTGTCAGAGAATGCGTCGATCCGTCGCCGGATTCCCAGTACGGTGGGAGGCCACGGGATATTGCGGGCCGGGATCAAGGTCCGGGCCCCGTCCAGGGAGGCGTTGCGGATTTCATCGGTGAGGGGGACGGCCGGGTGCGTATCCAGGGCCGATGGAAGAGCATCCAGGTCATCCCGCCGCATGGCCAGGAATCGATCCATCGCCACTGCGTCGGGTCGAAGTTGCAGCACGCCCGATCCGGCGGCCCGGCTCAGACAGTAGCGCTCATCCAATTGAGAGGTGCCGTCGGCGATGAAGGTCCCGATCCGGCTTCCCTGTCCAAACAGGATGAATTCGGTGCCCTCTTCCCAGCGATCCAGGGGGAACCGATCGACCAGCTCCGGGGTCTCGGCCGGGTCGGGAAGGGAGGCAAAGCCATCTTCCTGGAGCTGGGCTACGGGAAGCAGTGTGCCTCGACCCTCCTCCCCCCGCTCCACGAGATAGATCAGGGGGGCCAGGACGACCGGCTCCAGTTCCGGCTCGTCAGCTTCCTCCAGCTCTGTTGCCGGGTCCAGGGCGCCGGGCGGAGGTGGAGGTGCCTGGAGGTTCACCTCGGTGCCGCTCCACTCCACGTTGTCGCATCCCGAGGGCACGGTTAACATGACGAGCAGGATCAGGGGAAGGGAAAAACCCTTGTGGCGCATAACGTTTCAGGGATGTGGAGGAGATAGGTTCCAGGGGGCTGGATGGGGGTTGTCCCTCACCCGCCACCTACCAGGAAGCTACCTGCTCTTGGAAGGGAAAGTAAAGCACCGGAGAGAGTTCTGGATGAGTGGTGAGATTGGGCGACAGAAGTTCAGGGAGGTCATGGGGAACTTCGCCACGGGAGTGGCGGTGGTGACGGGGGGGGACCCCAGGGGCAATCCACTGGGCTTTACAGCCAATGCCGTGACTTCGGTCTCCCTGGATCCTCTCCTCGTCCTGGTAGCCGTGGACCGGGATTCGACATCCCTGCCGGCGCTTCTGGAATCCGGGAGCTTTGCCCTCTCATTTCTTCGGGCCAGGGACCGAGGGCTGGCTCTTCGATTCGCCCGTAGTGAGCGAGATGCCCGGTTTCAGGGACTGGCGCTGCGTGAGGACGTCACCGGGGCCCCCATCCTGGAACAGGCGTTGGCCTGGGTGGACTGTTCCATCTGGAAGTCGGTGGAAGCCGGCGATCACTTGGTAGTCTTCGGAGAGGTGGCGGGATGCGGGACCCAGGGGCATGAAGACCCACTGATCTTCTTCCAGGGGCGGTACGGGACCATCTCTCCATGACCGCAGTCCGATGGTCGGTGCGTCTCCCTCCCATCCTTCTGGGAGCAGGGTTGGGGATCGTCGGAATGGTGGCTGCCGGCCTTCTGCTATATGGTGGCCCCGGGTTTCTCCCGGCTCTCGTCGTCGTCTTGGCCGCCCAGTTGGGTGCCCTGGCCGCCGGCCTCTTCTATGGCAACATCGGAAAGGGGGGGGCGACGCGGGAGGCCGTGCGTGGAGGTTGGTTCTTGGTGCTGGTGGCGCTGGCTCTGGCCGCTCTCTTTTCCGGCGCATGGGAGGTGTGGGGCGGTTTTGGCGTCACCGGGGTGAGTCAGGGAGTGGGGCTGGCCCTCCTAGTGGTCTTCCCTCTCTTCTCGGGGGGAACGGTCATCGCCCGGCTTACCCGAGTGGCCGGAGCCCGTGGGACGTGGGACCCGCCAGGGACCTGGGCACTCCTGGGAGGAGCCATGGGAGTGGCAGCTCTGGGCCTTTTCCTGTTTCCTCTTCTTCGGTCCACGACCTCCATCCTGCTTCTGGCACTGGTGGCTGTGTCACTGGCAGCCCTGATCCAGGACCGATCTCTCTTGATGGGGGCATGGATCGAGGAGGAGGCTGATTCCCAGGAGGGAGGGAGACCAGGCCAGGGGATGGATGGAAGAGTGGAGCGTTGGCGGGGAGCCTCGATGGCTGGCCAGCGTTGGGTATTGACCGGAGGGGACCGGATCCACCTGGTTACCACGCCCCGAGGGGAGCCCGTCCTGGGGTTGGACCGAGCCATGACCACCTTTCTTGGGGAACGAGCTTCCAGGGGGGGAAGGGTTCTCTTCCTGGGTGCAGGACGTGTTCCCCTGCTGTCGGCGCTCCTGGACCCAGCTCCGGGAGGCGATGGCTGGGCGGTGCAGGTCATGACCCGGTGGGCGCCGCAGCTTCGACGGCTTTGCGACGAACTACAAGAACCCGGCTTCCAGGGAATCACCTGCCTGGATCTGGAGGTGTGCCGTGTTCTGATGGGAAGCCCAGCTCACCTTCCCCCGGGGTCGTGGGACCTCATCGTCCTGGACACCCTGAGTATGGCCTGGGCACCACGTACCTTCCGATTGCCCACAGGCGCTCTCACTCGTCTGCGTGAAGGGCTTACGGAAGGAGGGCTCCTCCTCATGGGCCCCCTTCAGGATGGAGGATCTTCCGGGTCACTCCTGACGGAACTCCAGCACTTGTCCAGGCACTTCCCCTGCCTGTCCCTCTACCTGACGGGACGCACTGTCTCCGATGCCCCTCCCAGCGTGCCCGAGGGAAGGGTCGAGCAGTGGCAACGCCTTCTGGTGGAGTCCGGTGCCCGAACGGCTTTCCTGGCGGCTTCCCAGGACGTAGGGCGTCCATTCCCTGATCAGGTCGGGGATTACCTGCGCGTCCGAATGTCGGGGAATGCGGCTTCCCCCTCTCCAGCCAATCTTCGGAGGAGTGAGACGTGAGTTCTCGACTCGTCCACTTTTCCGATCTCCACCTGGGCTTTCGGGCCTTTCCCGGCACCGACCGGGGGTGGAATCTCCGGGAGCGGGACCTGGCTACGGCGTTTCAACGAGGGATTCAGGAGGCAGCTCGGCTATCTCCCCGGATCGTACTCCTGACCGGTGACCTCTTCCATCGGCCCGACCCACCGTCCACGGCCTTTCTGTCATTGACGCGAGGGATACGTACGCTCCAGTCCATGGTCCCCGGAGTCACCGTCCTGGCCATCGCCGGGGAACGGGACACCCCCCTTTCGCCGGCTGACCCCGGCCCAGTGGCTGTCCTGGATGCCCTTCCCGGGGTGGAGGCTGCAGCCGGGGCCCCTCGGGCCGTTCGGTTTCAGGAGGATGGGATTCACGTGCTTCTGGCCCCCTATCGTGCGGTCCAGGGGCCGGCTCACCCCGAACTCCGGCCTGATCCGGATGCCAGGTTCAACATCCTCCTGCTCCGGACCCGGCCCGGATCCGATCCTCTCCGGGTAGAAGTGGACCCGTCTCAGTGGGATTATGTAGCGTTGGGTGGAAGTCACGTTCCAGGAGCGTTGGCCGCCAACGTTCGATGTCCCGGGTCCCTGGAGCGGGTTGGGTGGGACCCCTGGGCAGAAGCCACCGAGGAGAAGGGGTTCGTCTCCTTCGACCTGGAGACGGCCCACGGAGAATTCCATCCGGTCCAGACGCGACCGGTGGTCGATCTGGCCCCGATCCGGGTGGATGCCCAGACGCCGGAGGATGGGACCCGGCGGCTTCGGGATCTGGTGGATGGCGTACCGGGCGGAGTGGTGGGAAAACTCCTACGGGTTCGTCTCCAGGGGGCTGGAAGCTTCCCAGAGGAAGGAGTGGATCCAGGATTCCTGGAAGGCCTTCGAAGGAAGACCGGGTATCTGGAGGTTCTGAGGGTGGAGATGAGTGAGACTCCTCAAGGAGGCGGCCGGGAGCTCCAGGAGCCGGATCCGTTCGCTTCTGGAAGTGCCAGCCACTCCTTCACCCTGGATCCAGGGATCCATCTTGTCCTTCCGACTGCTGAAGGCGGTGGTGGGACTCTTCGGAACCGGCTCCTGGAACTCCTGGGGTTGATGCAGGACACACGTGGAGCGGCTGACTCCCTCGATCCGGGACTGGCACTCAAAGTGGGTGGGAGCCCTGAGCACCTCCTCCGAGTCATGGCCCGTCTTCTCCGCCAAGGGATGGAGGGTGATTCCGCCATGGGGGAAGGTGCGTCACCGGCCAGCAGGAGCCAGGTGCGGTCGGAGAGGGAAGAGGCCCATGCCCCTTCGGAAGAGACCGCTCCGGGATTGGCTCCAGGTGGTGCGGTCCCCGAGGATCTGGATTCAGCGGGACGAACGCGGGAATCGTTGGAGTCGGAGTTGCGGACCCTTCGGGGGGATGCCATCGAAGCCGAGGGGGACGCCGAAGCCCGGACCCTGGAGTGGGCTCGAGAACGACAGGAGGCTGAGACCAGACTGCAGAGCTATCGAGATCGAGCCCGGGAGCTCCGAGCTCGACTTCGAACCCTGGAGGATCCGGAGGCTCCCTGCCCTACCTGTGGGCAACCATTGAAGGGAGGGGGTCGTGAGGAGCTCCTCGGATCCCTCACCGATGAGTGGGAAATGGTCGTCCAGGACGGCCGATGGTGGAAACGTCGCCGCGAGCAATTGGAGGAGCGCCCTCAGGAGCTGAGGGAGCTGGAGAACAGCGTGCTGCGGATTCGGGCCCGGGCCGAGGAGGTCATCGGTCTTCTGGAGGGTGTCCACCCCCTGGTAGATGATGGAGAAGGAAAGGGAGGCCTTCCCGGGAGGGGGCTCTTGTCGTCAGAGGGTTCATCCCACCCTTCCGCCGAGCAGCATTCGAGGGCGGGGTTTTCTCTTTCTCCGGCTCTCGAGGAGGCGCTTCGGCCCTTTCTCCTCCAGGCCGGGTCTGGCTTGCGACGGTGGTCGGAGGGGCGGCTCTCAGGCATTGCACCGGGCGAAGGTGGAGCGATCTTGGTGCGGGAGGGAAGGAGCTGGCGGGCGCCCACGCCAAGTGAGGAGCCAGCCCTCTCAGTCATTCTTCAACTGGCCCTCTGGGGGATGGTCCGGTCCCTGGGTCGGTCCTTCCCTGGAGGCATGATCCTTTCGGGGTTGGACGGAAGGGGGATCGACCCACTTCTTCCTCTCCTGAGCGAGCTTCCCCTGGATGCCATGTCCATCCTGGTCGTGATTCCTTTTGGGTCGCCTGTACCGGGCGATCCCAGGATTCGGAGCGTCATTCAGGAGGAGCCAGCCCTGACCCGCTCGGGTTTCCGACAGGTGAAGCGAGAGGGCATTCGACTGACTCTACCCACCTCGACGGCGGCTACCGATGTGCGTTGACAACGATGGGGCCTGCCCGGACATTCCGGCGCGGGTCCAGAGTACTTCCCTGCGGATGGTCCTCATCATGTCTCCCGAGTGGTCATGAATCTACTTCCGACTTTCGACGAGTTCGTGGCTCTGGCCGGTTCCGCACGGGTGGTGCCGGTCCGAACCGAATTCCTCTTCGATACTGAGACGGCTGTCACGGCCTTCCACAAGCTGGCTCGCCCTCCCTTCGCCTTTCTCCTGGAGTCGGTGGTGGGAGGAGAAAAGTGGGCCCGCTACACCTTCCTGGGGAGTGAGCCTTCTCAGGCGTGGAGATTGAAGGATGGGAAGGCTCAGCTCTGGAATCCGGGGGAGGGGTGGCGCGATCTGGACGTGGAAGATCCCCTGGCCGACCTGGATCGAAGGTTGAGAGAGCGCGTGCCGGCGGCCGTGGCGGGCCTTCCCAGATTCTGGGGCGGGGCGGTGGGATACTTCGGCTACGACCTGGTCCGGTTCATCGAGAAGCTCCCGGAACAGGCGGACGATGACCTGGATCTCCCCATCGCTCAAGTCCTTTTCACCGATGTGGTTCTGGCCATCGACAACCTCCTGGGGCGTGCCATGGCCATCCGGTCGGTTGAGGTGGACCCGGAGATGTCCCGGGATGAGCTTCGTGGTTTGTACGAAGAAACCCGGAAGCGGCTGGGCCGAGTGGTGGGTACGCTCCGGGAAGGGGAGGGGCCGTCCCCTCTCACCCTCCGGGAGGAGCCGAGCCATGATCCGCCGCTCGGCAGCACAATGGAAAAGGCTGAGTTCGAGACGGCGGTAGAGCGAGTGAAGGAGTACATCCTGGCCGGAGATGCCTTCCAGGTCGTCTTGAGTCAACGGCTGGGAGTTGAGCTGGAGTCCGGTTCGTTCGAGCTCTATCGAGCCCTTCGTTCTCTGAACCCTTCCCCCTACCTCTATTACCTGGAGATGGACGGAGTGACCCTGGTGGGTTCGTCGCCTGAGGTGCTGACCCGGGTGGAGGAGGGGACCATCACCGTTCGGCCCATCGCCGGGACTCGGCGTCGAGGTGCTTCACCCTCGGAGGATGAGATCCTGGCCCAGGATCTCCTGGCGGATGAGAAGGAGCTGGCCGAACATCGGATGCTGGTGGATCTGGGGCGCAACGATGTGGGGCGGGTCGCTCAGTATGGAACGGTCCAGGTCCCGGAGCTCATGGTGGTGGAGCGCTACTCCCACGTCATGCACCTCTGTTCCCAGGTGGAAGGTGAACTCCAGCCAGGGCTTTCAGCCATGGATGTTCTCCAGGCATGCTTCCCGGCCGGCACCGTGTCCGGCGCGCCGAAGATCCGGGCCATGGAGATCATCGAGGAGCTGGAGCCGGTTCGGCGGGGACCCTATGCGGGGGCGGTAGGCTACCTGGGATATGGTGGGATGAACATGGACACGGCCATCGCCATTCGGACGGTAGTCGTCCACCAGGGTCAAGCCTTCGTCCAGGCCGGCGCCGGGATCGTAGCCGATTCAGATCCGACTCGTGAGTACGAGGAAACTCTGAACAAGGCTCGAGCTCTCCTCCGGGCCGCTGCCATGGCCGGCCCAGCCGACTGAGGCTTCGCCGGTCCGCCGACTGGACTCGCCAGTCTCCCCGGGGTCAGGGACCGGGGTTCCTCCTGCATGGGGAGGTTGTCAGCCAGTGGCGTTCTCTTCCTCCAACTCCTCGAAGAGGTGAATCAGCGTAGCGATCCCGAGTTCCAGGTGGGCATATGGGAACCACTCGTCGGGGGCATGCATGTTGGCTCCGGGGAGGGCGAAGCCCAGGAGGATGGCCGGGGCGTTCAGCTCTCGCTCGAAGTCAGCCACGATGGGGATGGATCCCCCTTCACCGGTCAGGACCGGTTCCTTTCCGAAGGTCCGTTCCAGCGCCCGTTCGGCGGCGTGGAAGAACGGTCCGTCTGGATTTCCCCGCCAGGGTGGCCCACTGTGGAGGGAGGTGACGTCCAAGGAGACGCTCGAGGGGGTGTGACGGGCCAAGTGGGCCCGGAGGAGCTTTTCCACCTCCAACGGATCCTGGTCTGGAACCAGCCGGAAGCTGACCTTGGCCATGGCCTCTCCCGGGAGGACAGTCTTGGCCCCCTCTCCAGTGTATCCTGAGTGGAGTCCGTTGACCTCGCAGGTTGGGCGAGTCCAGAGTCTCTCCAGGGTAGAGAATCCGGCTTCTCCCTCCAGCCGGGGAGATCCCACCTGCTGGCGGAATGCCTCCTCGTCGAAGGGAAGCTTGCGGATGGACTCTCGGGCTGCCGCGTCCCACTCCCGGACCCCGTCGTAGAATCCAGGGATGGTGATTCGCCCCTGGTCATCATGGAGGGTGGCCAGAAGACGACTCAGGATCGTGGCTGGGTTCGGAACCGCTCCTCCATAGGCCCCGGAGTGGAGATCGGAGCGGGCCCCTCGGAGTCGGATCTCCACATAGGACAGGCCACGGAGTGAGTAGAGGAGGGAGGGCTGGCCCGGTGCGAACATCTGGGAGTCGGAGATGACTACGGCATCGCAGGCGAGTCGGTCCCGGTTGCTCTGGAGGAAGGGCAGGAGGTGGGGAGAACCGATCTCCTCCTCCCCTTCGGCCAGGACGATTACGTTCACCGGAAGGCTCCCTCTTGTCCGGAGGAGGATCTCCAGGGCCTTGAGGTGAAGGTACAGTTGCCCCTTGTCGTCGGCGGTTCCCCGCCCGTAGATCCTTCCATCGCGGATCTGAGGATCGAAGGGAGGTGAGGTCCAGAGCTCGAGAGGTTCGGCAGGCTGCACGTCGTAGTGGCCGTATATCAGGAGTGTAGGAGCTTCGGGCCCGGCGCCTCGCCATTCGCCCAGCACCACCGGGTGGCCAGAGGTCTCAACCAGCGTCGCGTCCAACCCGGAGGACCGGAGGTGATCCGCCACCCACTGTGCGGCTGCCCGGGTGTCCTCCCGACGCTCGGAATGCGCGCTCACCGATGGAATTCGAAGGAGCTGGAACAACTCCTGAGTCAGCTCCTCCATCTCGCTCTGGACGACTCGGATCGGATCGGTCATGGGGTAGCTCCATCTCGTGCGGTGAGGACGGGTTCCTGCCAAGGCAGGGTGCGGTCCGGGCAAGAAAAACGCCCCCCGGAACCGGGAGGCGTTTCGACTTCGTAGGGGTGTGACTCCCGAATCAGACCATTGTGCGGATTCCCCAGCGGTAAGTCCAGGACATGATGGTGGCCAGAACCAAGGCCCCGCCGAATCCTCCTATGGAGAGGGCGGTGGGATCGTAGAAATGGAAGAGGCCGACCCCCAGCATCCCACCGATGACGGCCCCGAAGGCCCCCAGAATCGCCAGGAGGAGGGTGTGACCCGGCTGCTCTTCCGGCCGTTGCACGATGACCTTCATGGCCAGACCCACCAGGGCTCCCATGACGATCCACACAGCGATCCCAATCCAGTTTTCCATGATGTCCATCTCCAGGCTGCGGTGGCAGTCGGGTCGATTCACCGGACTGCCGCTCTTTTGACGGGCCAAATCTACCGCGGCCAGGGGGATGGGGCCACCCCTTTTCCCCGTCGCCCTTCAGGTCGGGGGGCAGGCAGCTGCCTCCGGGTCGCCGCCTACGATGGAGCTGCCTGGCGTTCCCAACGGTGGCACCTCTACTCCTTCAACAGCCTTCTAGTTCTTTCCCATCTGCCGTTTGAGTGCAGCCAGGCGGGCCTCGATCTCGGCTTCCGAGGGGTCCGGAGAGGGTGAGCCACGCGGTCCGTCACCCAGCTCCATCTCGTCCAGTTCGCCTGCGGCGGCCACGCGAGCTTCCAGGTCCTGGATCCGATCTGCCATCCGGTCCATTTCCTGGAAGAGATCATCGGCGTCCTGGATCCGGTGGTGCGCTTCCATCCGCCCGGCTGAGGCGATGAGGGACTCCTTTCGGGTCAAAGCCTCCCGAAGGCGCTCCTCCATCTCCATCACCTCCCGCTCCCGCACCTGGATTTCCCGGGTCAGAACTCGCCCCTTCTCATCCAGGACCTCCTTGAGCTTCAAGTGTCGTCGGGCGTAATCCCGGGCAACCTCCACCGTTTCCTCATCGCCGATCCTGCGGGCCATCTCTTCCCGTCGGATGCAGGTGCGAGCCTCGGCTTCCTCACGAGCGGCTCGCTTTTCGACCTGGGCTGCCTCATCCTTCAAGTTCCTGAGTTCAGCCCGTGCCTGGCCCACCTCCGACTCCATGGCTTTCAGCAGTCGGTCGGCGGCGGCAGGAACCTCGTCCCGGTTGAGCTCGGTCCGGAAGTTCTCCACTGCCTCCCGGAAGGCGTCTCGCAGATTTTCGAACATGGGCGACTCAGGGGCGACTCAGGATTCAGAACGAAGAACGGCGGACCCAGGAGAGGATCCGCCGTTCCAATCTACCTGCAGGGTAACCCGGGATCCACGACGCTCCCAGGAATTCAGTGCAGGGAACTCAGTTGAGGGAGTGCTCGATCCGCTGGGCGAATGAGTTCCGGGCTCGGTGGAGCCGGCTTTTCACGGTTCCCAGGTTGACTCCCGTGATCTCTGCGATCTCCTCGTAGCTCTTCCCCTCCAGCTCCCGGAGGCGGAAGACCAGACGGTGATGCTCCGGAAGTTCCTCCACTGTGTCTTCCACCAGCCGCCGGAGGAAGCGCTTTCGGTAGAGGTCATCGGGCTGCATCGTCAGATCTTCGAATTGGAGCGGACGATGATCGTCGTCCCAGTTGCTGGTGAGCTTCTGGAAGAGGACGAGAGGGCTCCTGGAGCGGTTCCGCAGCTCGTTCTTGGACAGATTCGATGCGATGGTGTAGACCCAGGTAGAGAACTTCTTGCTGGTGTCGAATCTGTGGAGGTGGCGAGTAACCCGAATGAACGCCTCCTGTACCAGGTCCTGGGCTCGGTCCGAATCTCCAGTTTTCCGCGTGATGAAGTGGACGAGCCGGTCCCGGTACCGATCAAACAACTCCTGGAACGCACCGGGCCGGCCATCCAGATGGGCGGTCACCAGTTGCTCGTCCGAGAGTTGAGCCAGCGCCCTGCGCTGGAGTACTTCCGTTCCGGTGGGGGGTTCGATGTTCTTTATTTCTGTGGTCCTGGACATATGCCTGCTCATCCCTGGTTCGAGTTGAGCCTCAGGCGACGGGAAGAGACAAGAAAAGGCGCTGCCGGGTGGAACCGATGCGCCTAAAGCCCTGGAATCCCTTCCCGAGGGGGAGATCTCGAGAAAATGTTCCTGACGGAAGAGAATATACGGGGATTCGCTTCGAACTTCAAGGTCTGAGGGCTCTACCAAACATATAACGTCAGTTTACCGAAAGGCTTCTTGGCTCTCAGTCCGGCCCTTGAAGTGAATAATAGTTGACTAAGTCAACTAATTTGGACTGGACGCTGACGAATCGGCGACATGACGTCACCGTCCGAAATGCCCGGGTAGAGGGCCTGATCAGGGTCCACAGGAAGCTCCAGGGAAGCCTTCGCTTCCTCCGCAGCCTCGTCCATGGCCTTTCGAACCTCCTCTTCCAGCTCCTCCAGTCGCCGGCGAGGTATGCCCGTCCGGGTCAGCCATTCCTCGAAGAGTCCGACCGGGTCCCGTTTTCCCCACTCCTCAAAGAGCTGGGCAGGGAAGGTTTGACGCGCTTCTCGCTCATCGTGGGTGGCATGACCACCCATGCGGAAAGTTCGGGCGATCACCATGGTCGGGCCCCTTCCTTCTCGGGCCTGCCTCGCGGCAAGGGTTGTGGCGGCGAGAACATCCAGAACGTGGTTCCCGTCTGCGTGCCAGGTAGGGATACCGTACATCTCACCCCAGCGGCCCAGATCTCCTGCACCATGGAGCCGGGATGGGGTGCCCAGTGCTACCTGGTTGTCCTGAAGAACAAACACCACCGGGAGATCGAGGGTCGCAGCCAGATTGAGGCCCTCGTGGCATTCTCCGCTCTTCGTGGCACCGTCGCCGATCCAGGTGAGAGAAACGCGCTTCTCGCCCCGGATCCGGAAGGCCAGCGCCACTCCGGCCATGACGGGGACGTTGGTGCCCATGTGACTGATGGGCTGCAGGACGCCAGACTCCAGTTGGCCCACGTGGAGGTCCCGGCCACCGGTGGGACTGTCGGGTGTGGCCAGGTAGCCTCGGAAGAGGTCGGCCAGGGACATCCCCATCATGTGGCAGGCGCCGGCATTTCGGATCATGGGACAGACCAGGTCGGTGGATCGGTCGAGGGCCGAGACGCTCCCTACGGTCACGGCCTCCTCTCCAGTTCCCAGCCAGGCCTTCGAGATGACTCCCTGTCGGACCCAACGCTTCAGCCCGATATCCAGAAGGCGGGTCCGGACGAGATCCACATAGATCTCCTCCAGCGCTCCCCGGTCCAGCTTGGCTATGATCGCCTGCCGGGGAGGATCACGATCCAGTCGCTGCTGGTATTCCTCCAGAACCTCGGCATCGGGGCTCCACTCCAGGTATTCCGGCGGATCGAAGGCTGGGTAGCGACGCATGGGCACACTCGATTCAGGGATGGCAACCAACTGGAAGCAAGGTAGACGGGGGATCTGAACCGGGGCAAACAAGGACTTCATCTCAGCTTTGGGGGGGATGTCGTTGCCCTCGGGCACGGCCATGCCGAGATTAGGCCAGCGGTTTGGTTGTACCCTCTCTTCCGTTCAATCCAACCCTCGGTGCGGTTGCTGTGTCTCCCTCTTCATCTCACCCCTCCTCCCGAGCCTCGTCACGTCGTCGGGTCCATTCCCATGTGGCGTTGGCCTTGCTTCAAGCTCTGAAGGATCAGGACCTGCCTCGAGAAATCCTGGACGACGAGAATGTGACCATCACCCTTCCCCGCCGACTCGGGCTTTCCAACGTGGTGGAGACCCAGATCCGACGATACCGTGAAGATGCCCGGCGACGCCGTCGCATCTCGGATCAGGAGATCCAGGACCTCATCCGACTCGTGACTCGGCGTCCGGATTCTGATGAGGTCTTCCTTCGGGTCGGAATGGAGTTGCAGGGCGATGGACAGAAGGCGGGGTGGCGAAGGTTCCTTCCCCGGAGGGTGGCTCATGCCCTGGCTCGTCGTCGAGCCCGGCAGCAGTTGAGGGCTCTTTTCGGGAGAAAGATGGTTCAGGCCACTGGGCGTCCCTTCGTCCTGGAGTCGGTGGATTCCCTCTTCACCGATAGCGATCCCGGGGGCGAGGCATGTGGGATCGTCACGGGAATCGCTCGGGGTGAGCTTGCCCGGGTGGGTTCGGATCCGGGCCTCCTGATCCATGGCCATTGCCGAAGCCTGGGTGCGGAAATATGTCGTTGGGAACTGGTGGAGGACGGCTGAAGGCTGGTCGTCCCTTTGCCTGGCCTCGGCGGGGGAATGGAAGCCCCTGGGAGAACCGGAGGGGTGAACCTCCGCTCCTGTCGTGTGTAGGCCAGCCCGGCCCACGAGGCTCTGACGATACCCCTGAACAGCGAAGGTGAAGAATGGTCGAAGAAGGCCAGCAAGCTCCCGATTTTCGACTCCCTGCCGATGATGGCACCACCGTATCCCTGGCCGACCTCCGAGGAAAGAAGGTGGTCCTCTACTTCTACCCCAAGGACGACACTCCGGGGTGTACGACCCAGGCGTGCGACCTCCGAGACTCCCTGTCTCGTATTGAGAGTGCCGGTGCCGTGGTTCTGGGCGTTTCCCCCGACCCTGTGGAATCTCACCAGAAGTTCAAGGAGAAGCACGACCTGAACTTCCCCCTTCTGGCTGATGAGGAGCACCAGGTGGCGGAGGCCTACGGTGTCTGGAAGGAAAAATCCATGTTTGGAAACAAGTTCTGGGGAGTGGAGCGGAGCACCTTCGTCATCGACGCCGAGGGTCGGCTGGAGAAGGTGTGGCGGAGAGTTCGGCCCAAGGGTCACGCTGAAAAGGTGATGGCGGCCATCGAGAAGTGATGGAGGACCAGGCAGGGGACGGTGGAGGCTGACTGAGGACGGCGCTCATCCAAGGGGTGCTCCGGCCCCTCCTGAAACCAGGCGGTGAGCCTTGAAGATGCACAGGTCCTGGACGACGGTGAGGCCCTCTTTCCGGGCGGCCCGAACCGCTTCAGGTGCCATGATCCCCTCCTGGAGCCAGATGGCCGGCGCCTCTGGCCGGCGGGCGGCTTGCCGCACCACGGCGCCTGCTTCCTCCGAGGGCCGGAAGACCAGGACCAGGTCCACCTCCTCCTGTACGTCGTCCAGGGATGGCTGCGCCTCCCGTCCCAGGACCCGAGTTGCATTGGGGTTCACCGGAATCACGTCGATTCCCTTGGCGGCCAGGTAGGAGGGCACCCTTCGGGCCGCCTTGGACGGGTCCCGGGAGAGCCCTACGACCGCTACCAGCCGGAGCTCTGCCAGAAGCTGATGCAGCACTTCGGCGTCGGGGTTCTGGTCGTCCCTGCTTTCTTCCAGGAGGAACTGGATTGGAGAGCGGCCCTGGGGCATGGGGGTACTCGAGTGGATGGGTGTCCCCTCGATCGTTGGCTCCCCTCGGCCTGGCTCTCGCCACGGCTGCGGGTCGCCGCCTACGATGGGGCTTCCTGGCGCTCCCAACGGTGGCGCCCTGGACTTTTTCGTCGACCTTCCAAGTGAAGGGCCAGGATACAGCAGGCACTCGTGCCCCTGCAAGCCCCAGGGTCTCGTGACCCCAGGAGGCCGGCGGCTATTGCCAGTGGCGGTCCAGGGATCCCGGTCTCCGGGAATTCGGGGAGTTGCGGTCTGGTTTGCCGGATGGATCGAACTGTCCCATGATCGAAGCCAGTGTTCATGGGCGACGGCCCAGGGGTGGGGGGATCCACCTGTGGGACCGTTGTCCCCACGAGAACGGTTCGGGAGGGGCGTATGGAGATGGTTGTCTGGGTACTGGTGGTGGGCTTGGCAGTGGCCCTGATCGTCCTCCTTTTTCGGAAGTCGGACAACCCCTATGCCGGTGCACTGGACCGTCTTTCCAGAGATCTGGAGCGGGGTGGGGAACTCAACGCCCAGGCCACCGACGACCCACCCGAGGTTGGTCGAATCCGGGCCGCTCTGGCCTCGGGATGGCAACCGGTGAGGGAGGAGGTAGAGGAAGATTCGGACGATCGGGCCATACGAGGCCTGGTTCGCTTCCTGGACGCAGCGGCCGTCGGGCCGTTGAAGCAGTCTCTCGAGTCGGAGGATTCACGCGAGATCGTGGCTTCGGTGGTGAACGCCCTGGAGGACCTGCGATTCTATGCCCAGGACCCCCCTCCGTCGGAGCCCCGTCACGCCAATGTACCCGAGCTCATCCAGAAGGTGGTGCGGGAGTACATTCAGGAGACGGACATTCCGGTGAAAGTCCGGTACTCCCAGTCCACGCTCCGGACCGAATTGGACCCCGAGGCCTTCAGCGATGGACTCTTTCTCCTCCTGGCCAACGCTGGCCGGTTCGGTGAAGGCAATACGGTGGTGGTGGAAGCGGAGGGAGCAGGGGAGGGGATCCGGGTCAGGGTCCTGGATCGAGGGCCCGGGTTTGAGGCCGCGGCGCTGGAGCATGCATTTGAACCCTTCTGGAGCACTGACCCTGACGCCGTGGGGATGGGGCTCCCTTTCGCCCGACGGCTCCTGGAAGCTCGAGGGATGCGTCTTCGGGTAGGGAACCGAGAGGGTGGTGGAGGCGAAGCGGTCATCTTCATCCCTACGCCCTGAAGGGGAAACGATCACCCTGAGCGCTGACGCGAAGGTGGATCGCACCGGGTTCCCATGCCGTCCCCTGTCCACTTCTTCCCGGCGTCAACGGGAGGGAGACGTGCTCTCTTTCATCCGTCGGGGTGTCCGCAGGGCGTAGGCTCCAGCCACACCCACCACGAGTAGAGCAAGGCCCAGGATCCCGGGAGGAGTGAGGGTCTGCTCCAGGAAGAGCCAGGCCAGAAGGGCGGCTGCCAACGGTTCGATGGTGGTTCCGATGGATGCCCTTCCGGCTTCCAGCGTCCGCATCGCGTTGAAAAGGAGGAGCGCGGCAGCCACGATGGTGAAGAATCCCAAGAGGACGACCACGAGCCACCCCTGCAAGGTCTGGGGGAGGATGACCTCCTGGCCTCGCACGCCCCAGACCGCCATCAAGAGAAGGGTGCCCCCCAGCGTGCTCCAGAAGAGGGGTAGAAGCGGACCGTGGCGCTTTCCGTACCACTTGCCGAAAAGCGTGTAGGAGGCATAGGAGATCCCACAGAGGCAGCCCCAGAGGATGCCCCGAGGCGTCAGGGCCAGGTCCACTCCGCGGGTTCCGAAGACGGTGAGCCACACCCCGACGATGGATACGATGGCCAGCGCCCCCTTTCCCAGGGTCACCCGTTCGCGGAAGAGGATCGTCGATGCTCCGATGACCAGGGCAGGGGCCAGGTAGAGGAGAGCCACGGTGGCGGGAACGCCCACCGCTTCGGTGGCCATCTGGTAGGCCAGTTGGAACACGCCCACGATGACACCACCCAACACCAGCATCCCAACCAGTGCTCCCATCCCTCCTTCGCCCGTTCCCGTCCACCCCTTCCCACGTCGGAGGAAGATCATGAAGAGAAGGAGGAAGATCACACCGGCGCCGGGACGGAGGATGGCCACACTGGTGGGAGGCACATCCATCCGGAAGAGGGCGACGGAAAGGGGGCCGGAGGTGGCCCAGAGGATCCCTGCCAGAAGCACCTGGAGGTAGGCAATGGCAATCCGGGCTCTGGGCGGCGAGGGTCTCATCCCGCAAAGCTATCCATGGTCCGGTGGAAGAGGTACCCTGGAACGGAGTTGCCCTGGAGAGGAGACTCCCCGAGGCCTATGTTCCACCGGCATCCCGTTGCCAAGCTCCACCAGACCCCTGGATGAAGAGGGAAGGTCGGTCTCCAGGCAGGAGGGGTAGCGGGGAGCGGTTCCTTCCCATCGTCCGAGACTCAATCGCACCGGACCGGATTCCATGTCCAGTCGAAAGCCGTACGCATTCCTGAGGCGGATCCTTCCCCGGGTTCGGCCCTATCGTTGGGCACTGGTATGGGCCGCGCTCCTGATCCTCGTGGGTACGGCGATCGGGCTGGCCTTCCCACTGGTGGTTCGCGAACTCCTGGATGCGGCTTTTCTGGCCGGCGACCGGACGCTGCTGAATCAGGTCGCCCTCTTCCTGATAGGGCTCTTCCTCTTCCAGGCGGTGGTGAACTTCGCCCAGAGCTACCTGACGGCTTCGGTCTCGGAGCGGGTCATCGCGGATCTACGGATGGATATATTCCGGCGTCTCGTGACTCAGCCGCCAGGGTTCTTCGCCCGCCGAAGGATCGGCGAACTTTCCTCCCGGCTCGCCTCCGACGCAGGACTCATCCAGGCAATTCTTCGCTTCGGGATTCCCGAGCTGGTTCGGCAGGGCACCTTTCTCGTGGGCGCCATGATCCTGGTGACGATCACCCATCCGCGCCTGACGCTGGTGACCTTCATCGCCATTCCACCCACGGTCCTGGCAGGATGGCTCCTGGGACGGCGAGTGAGGCGAATCTCCACCGGGATCCAGGACCGGTTGGCTGATGCCGTCTCCCGGGCTGAACAGGTCTTCTCGCAGATCAGGACCGTCCAGAGTTTCAACCGGGAGGAGTGGGAGGAGGTCCTCTTTGGTGAGGCGGTGGAGGATACCCGGGAGCGGGGATTGAAGCGTGCGGTGGCCCGGGCTCTCCTGACCGGAACCGTCACCTTCACAGCCTTCGGAGCCATCGTCCTGGTGCTATGGGAAGGTGGAAGACTCGTTCTGGAGGGGGCTTTGACTCCCGGGACGTTGGTGGCATTTCTCCTCTATGCCGTCACTATTGCAGGAGCCGTCACCTCCCTCGCGGGGTTCTGGGGCAACCTGCAGGAGGCATCGGGGGCGGCCAGGCGGATCTTCGAACTCCTGGATCATCCCAGAGAGCTGGATGAACCCAGGGAGCCTCGACCCCTCCCGACACCGGTGGAGGGTCGGGTCGAGTACAAGGGGGTCCGATTCCGCTACGGTCCGGAGCTGCCCCAGGTCCTCCACGAAATTGATCTTGAGTTGACGCCAGGAGAGACGGTGGCGCTGGTGGGCGCATCAGGTGCCGGCAAGAGTACCCTGGCGTCCCTCCTTCCTCGCTTCTACGACGTGACCGGCGGCCAGGTGCTCATCGATGGGGTGGACGTTCGGGAAGTGTCCCTGGCCGAGCTTCGATCGGTCATCGGCCTGGTTCCCCAGGAGCCCCTCCTCTTCGCCGGAACGATCCGGGAGAACCTCCAGTATGGAAGTCCTGGCGCATCCGACGCCGAGTTGGAAGCTGCGGCTCGGAGGGCTCGGGCCCACGAGTTCATCCGGGAAATTCCCGGAGCCTATGGAGCCTTGGTGGGTGAGAGGGGGGTCACCCTGAGCGCCGGCCAACGACAGCGGATGGCTATCGCCAGGGTTCTCCTCAAGGAGCCGGCCATCCTCATCCTGGATGAGGCATCCAGCGCGCTGGATGCAGAGAGCGAGGCCATGGTTCAAGACGCACTGGAGCAACTCATGGAGGGACGAACCACGCTGGTCATCGCCCACCGCCTCTCCACCATTCTCCGTGCCGACCGGATTCTGGTTCTGGATTCCGGTCGGATCGTGGACCAGGGCAGCCACGCCGAACTCCTGGGCCGAAACGATCTCTATGCTCGACTCTATCGGGGACAGTTCGAGATGGCCATGAGTGCTGCAGGACCGGAGAACCGCTCGGACTCGGTGGTCCCGGGAGGACGTTCGTGAAGAGGTCCTGGACCATGCGACGAACCATGAAGGGGGCCTGGAGGGGCGCGGCGACCAGCCTGCTCCTGATCTTCCTGGCTGCCTGTGCGTCTGGACCATCGGCCGACCCACACCTGCCCCATCCGGGCGCTCCAGCCACCGAGCAGGCCCTCGAACCGCCGGCTACGGGCTGGGCCCTGTACGATCAGGAAGGGCGGGAATTGGCGCTGCAGGAGCTACTGGAGGCTGTCGTCGATGTGGAGGTCCTTTTCATCGGGGAGCGCCATGGAGATCCGGCAGGTCACGATTTCCAGCTCCAGCTCCTGCAGGCTCTGGCGGGAGATGATCTTCCTTCGGCCCTGGATGACCGTGGACTCATCCTCTCCTTGGAAATGTTCGAGCGCGACGTCCAGCCGGTGCTTGATGAATACCTGGCAGGCCTCATCACTGAGGAGCACTTCCTCAGTGCGGCTCGTCCATGGGACAGCTACCGTCGGGATTATCGGCCCCTGGTGGAGGTGGCCCGTCAGGAAGGACTGCCGGTAGTGGCAGCCAATGCGCCACGGCGCTACGTGAATCGAGTCAGTCGCCTGGGCCGAGACGCACTGGCCGAACTGGGGGAGGATGCCCTGAAGCATCTGCCTCCTCTGCCCTATCCGGGCCCCACCGACGAATATCGGACCGAGTGGAATGCCCTGATGGACGGGATCCCGGGGAACCACGGGGCCCAGGGGGGAGACACCCTGTTGGAGGCCCAGTCCCTCTGGGACGCTTCCATGGCGTACAGCCTGGCGGAAGTACTGGAGTCAGCGGACGGGGACCCGCTGGTCGTGCACGTCACTGGTTCCTTCCATGTGGATCATGGCACGGGCACCCCTGAGGCGCTGGCCCACTATCGCCCGGGTACCACCTTCGCCATCGTTTCCATCCGAGCTTCCGAGGATCTGGCCTCCTCACCGGAGGCCCAGGATCGGGCTCGGGGTGACTTCGTCGTCCTGACCTCAGGGGCAGCTCCGGGAAGCTGAAGTCACCTCCCGGCCCCGGCCGGAGCGGTCGGGGCGCTACTTCCTTCCTTCCCGGAGTGTTTCCTCTGTGCCTCCAGATCCTCCTCGCTGAGCACGGAAGGAAGCCCGTCGGCCAGCCACCCGTAACGACCTTCCATGGCACTTCGGGCTCCGGAGTATGTCCGGACGTCATCATTCAGGAAGAGCTTCCGGAAGGTATCATCGATCCGTCGACGGGCCTGTTGACAGAAGAGGTCCGCCAGTTCCTGCGGGCTGGTGTCTTCTGGGTTCTCCTCCATGAGCTGCCGGGCCCGGATGCAGGTGGCCGTCATCATGAAGGCTTCTGCACCAATCTCTACGATCCGTCCCAGGACGGCCTGGCGCTTCTCCAGTCCGGCCCCGTGCAGGGCCATGCAGTGGAAGATGTTCCGAGCCAGGCGTCGGGAGGTCCGGTCAACGAAACGGAGGTGGGTGGCCAAGCGCCCGTATTTCCCGTATCGGGGCCAGCTTCCCCAGCCCAACCAGCGGGAGGGGTACCACCAGGCGTAGTGGAGGCCGCCCCGGAGGGCCGCCGTGACCCGACGGCCGGTAGGCGCCCGGGGATCCACCATGTCGCCGGCTACCTCCAGGTGGCTGTCCACGGCTTCCCGGGCAATGAAGAGGCGCATGATCTCGGAGGAACCCTCAAAGATCAGGTTGATCCTCAGGTCTCGCATGGCCCGTTCCACGGGGTAGGGTGTCTCCCCTCGAGCACGAAGGGAGTCGGCGGTCTCGTAGCCCCGTCCCCCTCGGATCTGAAGGGCATCGTCGCAGACCCGCCAGGCTGTTTCTGAGTGCCACATCTTGGCGATGGCGGCCTCCAGGCGGATATCCAGGCGCTCTGCGTCGGCCATTGCCGATGTGAGCTCCACCCCGGCGTCCATGGCAAAGGTATCGGCGGCCATTCGGCCCAGGAGCTGGGCCACGGCATCGTGTTTCCCGATGGCCTGGCCCCACTGAACCCGTTCAGCTGCCCATTTCCGGCTGACTTCCAGAAGACCCTTCCCTGCGGTGGCACAGAAGGCAGGAAGGGAGAGGCGTCCGGTATTCAGGGTGATGAGGGCCAACTTCAGCCCCTGTCCCTCTCCCCAGATGACGTTGTCCAGGGGAACTCGAACGTCGTTGAAGCGGATGACCCCGTTGGAAAGGCCTTTGAGGCCCATGAAATCACAGTGGTGGGCGACCTCCACCCCATCCCAGTCCGATTCCACGATGAAGGCGGTGATGGGCTTCCGGGCTTTGATCCCTTCCCGGGGCGGAGTCTGAGCCATGACGACCATGAGCTCCGACCTGGGACCATTGGTGCACCAGAGCTTCTCACCATTCAAGATCCACTCGCTCCCATCCTCGGAGAGTCTGGCCGTGGTGGATAGATTGGCCGGGTCCGAGCCCACCTCCGGTTCGGTGAGGGCAAAGGCGGAGAGGGCTCCAGCCGCCAGCCGAGGGAGGTATTTCTTCTTCTGCTCTTCGGTTCCGAAGCGGGTCAGGGGCTGTGGGACGCCGATGGATTGGTGGGCCGACAGGAAGGCTCCTGTACTGGCGCACCGGGCCGACACGATGGAGAGGGCCTTGTTGTAGGCAATCTGGGAAAGGCCCAGCCCTCCGTACTCCTGGGGAATCTTGATTCCGAAGGCTCCCAGTTCTCGCAGGCCGTCCAGGACGTCCTCGGGTACGTGTCCCTCCCGATCGATGGCATCCCCGTCGATGGAGCGTTCGGTGAACTCTCTGAGCTTGTCCAGGAATGGTTTCGCCCGGGCCTCCTTCTCCGGATCAGGCGGAGGCGGTGGATCCAGGAGGTCCAGCCGGAACGATCCCTCGAAGAAGGCCCGCATGAAGCTTTCCTTCTCCCACTTCTTCTCCCGGGCAGCCTCGGCCACGTTCCGGGATTCGGCCTCCGATGCAGGACCGGATGCGGCTTGGGCGGGGGCCTTGGGTTCGGGGTTGGCCGACATGGCGTCCTCCTGATGAGGGAAGGTGGGGACGGAAAGCCTTCATTGAGACGACCGCTCTTCCACTACCCCTTGAGGGCTCAGCGGTTCAGCGGTGGGTGGGGTGAGAAAAAGGGAGGGGTCGGCCCCTCCCAGGAGCGTTTCGATCTCTCCCATCCGGGCATCGGCATCTCTTTCTCCCATCTCGATGAGCCGAGAGATGTAGGGTTCTTCGAAGAGCAGGAAGGAGAGGATGTCCGGGCTCTTCGTCTCCCGGGTCCCCAATCCCCGGATCAGGAAGCGGAAGAGTCGCGGGAGTTGGAGCTCGAATTCATCGGCCAGTTGCCCCAGGTCCCGAGAGGGACGAAGGGTGAGAAGGTCCACGATCCGGCGACCCCCTCGCTCCTCGGGCGGGAGACGACGGAGGAGGTCGTTGATGAGCTGGACCCGCCAACCATCCTGTTCGAGAAGGTCCAGGAAGACGGCGTTCAGGAGGGAGCCGATGACCTGAGCGGGCGGGGGATAGCCTCGGGTGGTGGGGCGATCCTCTTCGCGGGGAGTGGGGTGGAAGCGGGTGGAGAGGGCCAGCACTCGCTTTGCCCCCAGGTGGAGCGCCGGAGAAAGAGGGGCCGTCAGCCGGACCCCCCCATCGCCGAACCACTCTTCCCCGAGCTGGACGGCAGGGAAGAAGAGGGGGAGGGCCGCCGAGGCCATGATGTGTTCCACTCCCATCTTCGTCATCCGGGCTCGCCGACGGGGTCTGGCCCACGGTTCGATCCCCTCCCCCTGCACCCAGGTGATGGATCGGCCGGTGGAGTAGGAAGACGTGCTCACGGCCAGGGCACGGAGACGCCCGGAGTCCAGGTTTGCCTCGATCCCCGGGATGGGGCCCTCGTCCACCCCCAGGGCGTCGGACAGAAATTCCCGCAGGGGGCTTGTGTCCACCAGGCTCCGGATGCGGGGTCGGCCCAGGAGGCCACCAGACACGAGTTGCAGGCCCCACCGGGAAGTGTTCACGGCCAGGGTCCGGGCATCGACCCTGAACACCTTCTCGGTGGAGAGGGAGAGCCAGAGCTGGGTCAGGTCCTCTACCGCTTCCTGGAAGCTCCCTGGGTGGGCGGCCAGGAATACGGCGTTGATAGCCCCTGCCGAGACACCGGTGAGGATGGGAATCTCCAGCTCCGGGCTTCGTCGAGCCAGGGCCCGAAGAAAGCCCACCTGGTAGGCAGCTCTTGCGCCCCCACCGCCCATGACGAGGGCAAGGGGCCCTGGCGAGGGATGCATGGGGGGAGATGGCTCGACCATGGATGGATCCTGAGTCGTTCGGTGCTTGCCCGGTAGGGGTGGCAGGGAGCCCCCTCGCTCGTTGGCTCCCCTCAACGTAGCTTTCGCTATGCCTGCGGGTCGCCGCCTACGATGTGGCTTCCCTGGCGCTCCCAACGGTGGCGCCCGGTACTTCTTCACCGGCCTTCTGGCCTCATGAAGCAGCGCTCGAGCGACTCGAACGAAGCTACGTCACCTGCCGCATTGCCCCGGGATGGCCCAGGGTGTCGAACCCGTAGGGTATCATGCCACCCCGGACCCTTCCAGTTTCCCCTGCCCGGTTCCAGACATGACCCTACCCCTATTCACGGCGGAGGCGCCATTGGCACCCCCTTCGTCCACCTTGCTTTTCATCGTCCTGGCCTTCTGCCTGGTCATCCTGCCCCCCCAGGAGATCCATGGACAGGCTGAGTCGGCTCCTGCCCCGGCTGTCTGGGCTATCCCTGACGTGGATGTGGTCCACGGAAATGGGGAGGTCGAGGAGGGGATGACCTTGATTGTCCGCCAAGGGAGGGTGGAAGGCATGGGTCAGGGGATTCCGGTGCCTCCCGGGGCCCGGGTGGTGGAGTGGAAGGAGGGGACCCTGCAGATCTACCCCGGGCTGGTGGATGGCCATGGAGGGTTGCCCCTGGATCTGCCCCGGGCGGAGCTGGAGGGGCTTCATCCCTGGAGTGGGACACGGGAAGCCCAGAACATGACTCCTGGCCGCCGGGCGGCAGACTACCTGGATGTGAGAGGAGAGGATCTGACCCAGCATCGGAGGGCGGGTGTGGTGGCATCGGCCGTCTTTCCGGGACGGGGACCCATGCCGGGTCAACCTGCGTTGGTTCTTCACCGAGCCGAGGCTCGGAGTCCGGGGGAGCTGGTCCTGAACTCCACCCTGGGCGTGGCCCTTTCCTTTCAGGGATCCCGGGGCTTTTTCCCCTCTACCCTCATGGGGACCCATGCTCTCCTCCGTCAGGCCTTCCTGGATGCGCAGCACTACCGGGATCGCCTGGTGGCATCCGGGAACGGTGCCAACGGGTCGAAGGCGATGGGAGAGGATCGGGACCTGCAGGCTCTTCTGGATGCGACGGAGGGGGATCGAACGGTCTTCTTCCAGGCTTCCGGCCTGGAGGGAGTACGAAGGGCCCTCCGACTCTCGGATGAGCTTGGCTTTGCCCCTGTGATCGTGGGTGGGGAGGGAGCTGGAAGACTGGGGCCGGAGCTGGCTCGTCGGGGGGTGCCGGTGCTCCTTGGTGCTGATCTGGACCCCCCAGTCCACTGGGATCCGGAGGAGGAGCAACTGGATGCCAGGGCGGCACGAGAGCGGGATCGCCTCCTTCCCATCTATGAGACGGCAGCCCAATTCGAGGCTGCAGGGGTAGAGTTTGCCATCACCTCCGGGGGAGGGGAGGAGGAAGATCTTCTGGTGGGGGCTCGCCTCTACGTGGAATACGGGCTGACGCTTGAGAGGGCGCTCCAGGCAATGACCCTGACTCCGGCGCAAGTCCTGGGGGCGCCCGGACTTGGTCGGGTGGAGGAAGGTGGAGCCGCCACCTTCGTGGTGACCGATGGTGATCTCCTGGCCGAAGGAACCCAGGTCGTCTGGACCTTCGTCGATGGCGTGGCTGAACGAGGGAGTGAGCCCTTTGGGAGGGGCGATGCCCAGGATGAGGAGGAGCCGGCGATCGATGAGGACCAGGTTGTTCCCCCGGGACCGCCTGGGCAGGAAGCGGAAAACGGGAGCGGTGACGCCGCAGGTGACGCCGACTCGGAGAATTCCGCTCATGCCCAAGTTGGCGGTGATCCGGCAGCGCGGATGGATGGAGGCAGCTTGCCGGGTGTGGCTGCCAGCGGCGAACTGGATCCCCCCTATCCTACCGGGGACCTCTTCATCCAGGAGCTGGATGCGGTCTGGACAGTGACCGGCCAGGTCCTGGAAGGGGCGTCCATCCTCATACGGGACGGGGTCATCCAGGCGCTGGGCACGGACCTGGAGCTTCCTGGTGACGAGATCCCCGTGCTGGATGGCCGAGGACGCACGGCGATTCCGGGAATCGTGGACGAGCATTCTCACACGGCCCAGCAGGGTGGTGCCAATGAAGGGACGGCCCCAGTGGTGCCGGAGATCCGGGTGGAGGATGCCCTGGACCCCTCCAACTTCGGCATTTTCCGGGCCCTCCAGGGTGGGGTGACCACAGCACGGATCATGCACGGGAGCTCCAACCCCATTGGAGGCCAGAGTGCCGTGGTGAAGATGCGGTGGGGGATGGAGGCTGGGAGTCAGCTTCTGATTCCGGATGCACCTCGGGCCGTGAAGTTCGCCCTGGGCGAGAATGTGACCCGGAAGGCGGCCCAGGCCCGCATGCCCCCCGTCCGGTTCCCGGCCTCCCGTTCCGGCGTCGAATCACTCTACGACCAGGCCTTCACGGCTGCGGCCCGCTATCGGGAGCTGTGGGCAGCGTATGAGTCCGACCCGGTGAGCTTCCCGGCGCGGCCCCGGCGGGATCTTCGACTGGAGGCCCTGGTGGAGATCATGGAAAATCGCATCCGGGTTCATGCCCACTCCTACCGGAGTGATGAGATTCTCATGCTCATGCGGGTGGCAGAGCGACATGGTTTCACCATCGACAACTTCACCCACGTCCTGGAGGGATACCGGATTGCCGACGAGCTCCGGGAGCACGGCGCTGGGGCATCCACCTTCTCCGACTGGTGGCAGTTCAAGTTGGAGGCCTACGACGCCATCCCGTACAACGCTTCCCTCATGGCCGAGCGAGGAGTGCTGACGGCATTGAACTCCGACATCCCCTGGCTACAGCCCTTCATGAAATGGGAGGTGGCCAAGCCGGTGCAGTATGGCGGGGCGTCGAAGGAAGACGCACTCCGCATGCTGACGCTGAACCCGGCCACCATGATGGGGGTGGATGATCGAGTGGGATCGCTGGAGGTGGGGAAGGAAGGGGACGTGGTCCTCCTCACCGGCGATCCTTTCGATGCCTTCTCCCGGGTGGAGACCACCGTCGTCGACGGGATCATCTACTACGATTCTGAGCGAGAGGCAGAGCTTCGGGGCGAGATGGTGCGGGAGATCTCACAGCCCTCCAGGGACAGGGGCCATTCTGCCCGGGAGCCGGGCATCGAGCAGTCTGGGGGCCCGGGAGAGTGGAGGGAGATGAGGGAAGGAGGCTGGATGGATGCGCTGGGGGGAGCCCAGGATCCCGTGGCGCTCACCCGGGCCACCATCCACCCGGTTTCCGGCCCACCCATCGAGGACGGTGTGCTGATCCTGGAGGGTGGACGGATCCAGGCGGTCGGGACCCGGGACCGGGTGGAGATTCCTGAGGGGGTCCGGGAGGTGGAGCTTCCGGGTCGGCACCTCTATCCCGGAATGTTTGACCCCCTCACCCACCTGGGGCTCTTCGAGATCGGGTCGATTTCCCAGGCTACGGATCGGCGGGAAATCGGAGACTTCAACCCGCATATCCGGGCCCTTCCATCATATCAACCCCATGGTCGAGCTGTGGCGGTGGCCCGGGCCCGGGGGATTACTTCGGTCCTGACGAGCCAATCAGGGGGGATTATCCAGGGCATGGGCTCGGTGGTGGACCTTCTTGGGGATACCTTCGAGCGGGCGGAGATCCGGGGGGCGGGAGCCCTCATGGTGGACCTTCCCGTTCCCGAATCCACCGCGGCCAATTCGGAAGACCGGGAACCTTCGTTGAGCGCCGGCGACCTCCCGGAGCTGATCGAGTTCCTGGAGCGAGCACGGGAGTTCGCCGAGAGCGGCCAGGTGGCGCTGCAGGGAGACGAGCCCTTCGAGGTGAACCTTCAGGCCGACGATGCTGTGGTCCTGGAGGCCATGCTCCCGGTGTTGAAGGGGGCGGTGCCGGTCTTCTTCCGGGCCGATTCGGAGTGGCAGATCCGGCATCTCCTCCTCCTGCTTCAGGAGTTCCCCGAACTGAAGGGGGTCCTGGTAGGGGGTGGGGAAGCGGCCCGGCTGGCGCCTGAACTGGCCCAGGCCCAACTACCGGTGATCCTCACCCGAACCCGCCGGCCCACGGCAGATCGGGACGATCCAGTGACCGGCGCCATGACCGCTGCAGCGGTGCTCCATGAAGCGGGGATTCAGGTGGCCTTTGGGACGGATGACTCAGCTGACGTCCGCAATCTTCCGGAGCATGTAGCCATCGCCGTAAGCCACGGACTTCCGGCGTCAGCAGGGTTGGAAGCCGTCACCCTGAATCCGGCTCGAATCCTGGGTCTGGAGGGTGAGCTGGGAACGCTGGAGGTTGGAGCGCGGGGGGATATCCTGGTCACGGACGGAGATCCCTTGCAGCCCCTGACCGGAATCGAAGCACTCTTCATCGGGGGCCATCCGGTGGACCCCAGGGATAACCACCATACCCGCATGTACGAGTCCTTCCGGGAGCGCCGCTGACGGGCTCAGAAGACCGCGGCCTCCATGAGGCCCCGGCCGATGGATGCCACCCCCAGCCAGATGAGGGCGAAGGCGATGAGGGTGCAGATCACGTGGGGCGGATAGCTCCTTGCCTCCGGAGGCCGACGTCGCATGACGCTCAGGGGAAGCTGGGCGACTACGGCGGCGAAGAGCATGAGGAAGAGGTGGCCGATGAGGGCGCCTCCCACTCCGCCGGCCAGCCGGCCGGAGACGAGGATGATGAACCCCAGGATCACCTGGAGGTGGAGGAGGCCGGCGAAGGAGGCGGCGGTAATGCGCATTCCTCGATCGTACTTTCGCCCGGTGAGCCAGCCAAAGAGTGCATAGGCCAGTGCGATGACGCCGGCCAGGAGAACCAGATAGCGCAATCCGGAGTGAGCGTGGAGCAGGCCAGTGATCATGAAGGGGGTCGCCTCAGGAGGGGTCGGTGAGCGTATGAGAGCCGGGGAAAAGATCGGGACTGGGGGCTTCCGGGGGAAGGGTGCCTCGCCCCGCCGGGTCCTGGGCCCCCCCGAATCTGGATCGATGGGAACGGGGCCGGGTCTCCCGGGGTGAATGGAGGCCATGACCCGAATACCCGGCATTCGACGCTCACTTCCGGCGACCCTGACCCCTGACCGGGCTCTGGATCGGTTGGCCGCCCTTCCGGGGCGGGTCCTCCTGGAGACCGGGGGCGGGGACGGTCGGACGCTTCTCTCGGCCGCTCCCCGGGGTGAGCTCAAGTGGGATGGAGAGATCTGCTGGGTCCGGAGCGGCCGATCCTGGCGGCCCCTGGCGAAAGGCACGGATCCACTCGACCTCCTGTCAGTCGCCCTGCTGGAATGGGAGCGGGGGATGGGCCAGGCTCGCCGTGACGCACCTTTCGCCGGAGCCTGGATCGGATACTTCGGATATGAGACGGCGGGGCTACTTGAGCGTCTTCCGCCGCCGCCCCCGGCTGATGCATGGGACCTCCCTCCGCTCTGGTTCGGCGCCTTCGACTGGGTCGTGATCTGGGAGGACGGAGGCCCCCCTGTGCTCCACGCGACCCAGCTCCCTGACATGGATGGGTTGACTGGCTCCACGACCGGCGGAGGGGGCATGACGGAGCGGCTGAAGCCTATCCTCCGGCTTCTGGAGGTAGGGGGTCCGAAAAGGGGGAGGAGCCTGGGCGGCGGCGGCTGGCGCTTGGATGAGGAAGAACCCGCTGAGAGCGGGACTCCTGACGGGATGGTGGTACGGCCGGGTGAAGAGCTGGAGAGCTCTCTGGGGAAGGGGGGCTATATGAGAGGGATCGAACGGATTCGGGAGTACATCCGGGCCGGAGACATCTTTCAGGCCAATCTCACCCATCGGATCCAGACGCGATGGACCGGGAGCGGAGTGGATCTCTACCGCCGCCTCCGGGAGGCGTCGCCGGCACCGTACGCAGGGTACCTGGACACGGGTGAAGGAGAGGTGGCGTCGGTCTCTCCAGAGGCGTTCCTTTCCCTGGAGGGCCGAAAGGTGGTGACGCGCCCCATCAAGGGCACGGCGCCCCGAGGAGGGAGTGAAGCCCAGGACCAGGAGTTGGCACGGGCGCTGGAGGCCAGTATGAAGGATCGTGCGGAGAACGTCATGATCGTGGATCTTCTCCGAAACGATCTTTCCCGGGTGTGTGAGCCTGGATCCGTTCAGGTCCCGGCCCTGTGTGCCCTGGAGAGTCACCCCACCGTCCACCACCTTGTGTCGACGGTAGAGGGTCTTCTTTCGCCAGGCGTGGGCCCCCTGGATCTTCTCCGAGCCACCCTGCCGGGCGGGTCCATCACAGGGGCGCCAAAGATCCGGGCAATGGAGATCATTCGGGAACTGGAACCGGTGCCCCGGGGGGTCTATACCGGTGCCTTGGGAGTCCTGGAGCCAGGGGGAAGGATGAATCTCTCCATAGCCATCCGGACGGCCACCCTGCGGGATGGAGTAGCCCGTTTCGGTGTTGGAGGCGGGATCACCCTGGCGTCCGATCCCCAGGGGGAGTGGCAGGAATCCCTGGACAAAGCCCAGCCGTTCCTCAGTGCACTGGGGATTCCCAGGGTGCCGGACGACGGGACCGGCTTGATGGAGGGAACAGGAGGAGGACGGAATGGGGAGAGGGGTTCGTGATTCTGGTTCTGGACAACTACGACTCCTTCGTCCACAATGTGGCCCGCTACCTGCGAGAGGTGGGGACCGCTCCGGTTCAGGTGATCCGAAGTGACGCCCTTTCGGTGGAGGAGCTTCAGGGCCTGGGGCCCACGCACCTGATCGTGTCCCCAGGCCCGTGCACCCCGGATGAAGCCGGCGTTTCCGTCGAACTCATCCAATCCCTGAACTCCCACATACCAGTTCTGGGGATCTGTCTGGGGCACCAGGCCGTAGCTCAGGCTTGGGGCGGGAAGATCGTCAGATCGAGAAATCCGTTGCACGGGCGACCGTCCCCCGTCCATCACGAGGGTGACGTCCTCTTTCGGGGGGTCCCGAGCCCCTTTCAGGCCGGACGGTACCATTCCCTCGTGGTGGACCCTGAATCCCTCCCGCCAGAGTTGGCGGTGACGGCCCGAGATGAGGATGGGGCCATCATGGCCATCCGCCACCGCTATCGTCCCGTTTGGGGGGTTCAGTTTCACCCTGAGTCCATCCTGACACCGGATGGGCATCGCATCATTGCGAATTTTCTGCGCTCCGGACGGTCCCATGCTTGATCCCTCTCAGGTCCCTGCAGAAGACCGAGGGTTCCTGCTGGGGGATGGCCTCTTCGAGACGGTCCGGATCTATGGAGGTGTACCCTTTCGCCTGGCTGCTCACCTTGAGCGACTGGAGGCAGGAGCAATCCAGCTCGGGATCCCGGTTCCAAACGACCTGGAGTGGCGGGTCCGATGGGCGGTCGAGGAGGGGCCTTCCGAGGGAGCGCTTCGCATCACCTTGAGTCGAGGTCCGGGGGGAGATCTGTCAGGTGAGGGAGCGGGACCGCCGACCCTGGCCCTCCGGATTTCACCTGTTCCCGATACGAACGAGGTGGAGCTCCATGGGGCACTGGAGGGGTGGGTCCACCAGGGGGCCCTTTCCACGGGCATCAAGGGATTGAGCTACC
>PWWP01000191.1 GCA_003562075.1 Gemmatimonadota bacterium | reverse complement strand
TTTGGCTCAAGTTCCGAGCGCGTTCCCATGTTCTGACGCCGGGAAGCACTCTCGTAAGGTCACAGGAGAGGAAGGTGAATTCATGACGCTCGCCATGCTGGACCTTGGTTGGTTGACCCTGGTGGGAATCCTTGCGGGTGGGTTGACCAACTTCATGATCGGTGGCCTCTGGTACATGAAGCTCTTCAACAAACCGTGGCTCCAGGCCACCGGCCGCACGCCGGAAGATTTCGTAGACAGCTCACCCGGGGCCGGAATGCTACTGACCCTTGGGGGATGCTTCGTCACAACGGCAGTGTTGGCAATCGTTTACCAGTGGGGCGGTGGCCAAACCGTTCTGGATGGCCTGGCGGTGGGGGCCCTTCTCGGCGCCGGGGTGGCGGCCATGGAAGGAATGAAAGCCGCCGTATACAACTTCGACGAACGAGTGAAGCCGTGGGCCCTCTATGCTGTAAACGGCTCGTATGCAGTGTGCGGCCTGGCCCTGGCCGGAGTCGTCTACGCTTTGATCGTGCAGTAATCTGATTCCGCAGCCTGATCAGGAGGTCTGATCAGAAGGTGGGGCGCACCGCGTTGCCGGCGCCACAGAGTCGCAGTGCCAACGTCACCTTGATCCCAGGAGGCATCCATGTCGGACACGACCCGAACCAACCCCAAGGACCCCGTGGATCCCATCCCGGAAGGGTATGGCACCGTCACACCCTACCTCATCGTGGAGGACGGCGACGCCTTCATCCGGTTCGCTCAGGAAGCCTTCGACGCCACCCTCGTGGAGCGGGCCGACACCCCGGAAGACACGTTCTACGGTGACCGGACGGGAGGCATCCAGGATCCGTTCGGCACCCAGTGGTGGATTGCCACCCGGATGGAAGTCGTCTCTCCTGAGGAGATGGAGCGGCGGCAACGGGAAGGGTAGAACAGCCGAGCCCATCGGCTCTCCCCGGCCCTGGGTCATCTCTACCTGACAACGGGACGTCCTGGGCGGACGGTGCGCCCTCCCTCCCGGTCGCCTGGTCGGCTCGGGCCGCTGGGTTGTCAGCGCCGCTCCGTCCCCGGCCTCGCCTGCAGAGGCTCGATGTTCCTGGCCTTCCCCAGCAGGACGGCCAGGGTCGCCAACGTACCCAGCAGGAGGCTCTCCACCGGTCGCGGCATCCCCACCAGTCGGTACTCCCCGGGGATCTGGCGAAGGATGTAGGCGCCCTCCAGTAGCGAGGCATCCTTCCAGCGTCCGCCGGAGCGGATCGCAGACTTGGCCGACTCCGTCAACATCCACTGGAAGTTCAATGCAGGCTCGACGGTGCAACGGAGCACCAACGGTTCCGCCTCGCTCCCGTTCCGGAAGGAGTGGACCGCTCCCGGCTGAACCAGGAGCTCCTCACCGGGCCCAACCAAGTGCTCGACCCCGTCCACCGTGGCCAGCATCTGTCCCGTAGACACGGTGAACAGCTCACTCTGCTTTGGATGGATGTGGGGTGTGGGACCCATGGCACCAGGGGCGATCTGCACCTCGAACTCGAGCCGAGGGGCAGCGCTGTCCGGCTCTCCGAAGAAGGTCAGCGTCTCTCCCTGTGCCTCCAACGCAAACGTGGTGGGACCGCGTCGATCGTTCATTCCCCTCCCTCCGTGCAAGCTGGAATGCCAGTCCTCAATCTCGGGAGGGCCCATAGGAATCCCGGGAGGGCCCACATGAACCCCGGGACGGCCCACACGGCCCTGGAGGCGAAAATACGATGGGATTTCTGGGGGGGCCATGCGGATGGGTTCATCCCCGACGCTTGCCCGATTCCCGGCCCCCCTCGTACCTTCGCTGCCGTCTTATGCGGGCCTTGGAATTCCTGCCCCGCCGTGGCGCGGAATACCTGTCTCGCCGTGGCACGAACCCGGGCTCTCCCGCTTTCCGTTTCCTCATGACAGTCTGATGCGTACATGGGTGGGAAGCTGGTGAACCAAGGATGGCAGACTCGGCATAGACGGCCGTCTCGGCTGTGGATCTGGCCGAGCGTATGCCTGGCTTCGGTCCTCCTCTTCTGGGGAAGTCAGGCCCTCCACGGGTCCAGCCCCATCTCTCCCTCGGCTGCGGCTCCCCTCGAGGCTCCTCCGGCTACAGCCTCGGTCGAAGCTCCTTGGACTAGCGCTACCCTCGAGACTCCTCCGGCTCCGGCCCCGGTCGAATCTACTTCGGCTACGAGCCCCCTGGAGGCCGGCCAGCCCCCCATGGAGATCCTCTCACCCCAGGACTACGGTGCCCATCCGCAAAGCTGGGCCATCGTGCATCACCCGAACGGCCGGCTCTATGTGGCCAATGTAGACGGGATCCTGGAGTACGATGGCGTGGACTGGCGGCGCATCGGAACGATGAACCGGCCTGCCATGTCCCTGGATCTGGCCCCTGACGGGCGCATCTACGTGGGACTGATCGGGAGCGTGGGCTACCTGGCACCGGATGCCGTGGGCAACATGGACTTCCATTCTCTGGAGGAGGAGCTTCCGGAAGGGAAGGGGGATTTCAGCCAGGTCTGGCGCACCTGGGTCGTGGATGAGGCCGTCTACTTCGGCGCCAACGAGCGGGTGCTTCGCTACGATGGGGAAGGGTTCACGAGCTGGACTCCCGACACGGGCTTTCATCTGGTCTTCGCAGTGGGCGACCAGGTGTTCGTGCGAGAGCGGGAGCAGGGGCTCAAGGTCCTCCGCGACGGCGAATTCCACCTGGTTCCAAACGGAGAGCGTTTCGCCGAGTCACGGATCGACGGCATCCTGCCCTGGGTGGATGACACCCTCCTGGTGGCAGCCGGCCAGGAGGGAATCTTCATCTTCGATGGGGAAACCTTCCAGCGTTGGGGTGGCGAGGCGGTGGACCAGGCGGCCAGGGCCTTCATCTACTCTGTTTCCCGGCTGAGGGACGGTGGGGTAGCTGCCGGGACGGTGATGGACGGCGTGTACATCTTCGACGAAACCGGCCAATGGGTGGACCACATCAGCCGAGATTCGGGACTCCCTACCAACGCAGTGAACTATGTGACCCAGGACCGGCAGGGTGGGCTCTGGGTGGCGCTGGATGTGGGCCTGGCCCGCGTCGATGTGGGAAACCCCGTCACTCGCCATGACCAGAACAATGGCCTGGAGGGCATCGTGAGCATGGTCCACCGTGACGGCGACGTCCTCTATGCTGGCACAGGCGAAGGGTTGTTCCGCCTGGAGCCGGGACCACGGGCCGTGTGGCACCGGGTGGAGGGCATCCAGTCCCAGACCTGGGATATGCTCCGGCACGACGGGCGGCTGCTGGTGGCGAACCACGCAGGCGTATTCGAATTGGAAGACAATCAGGCCCGCCCCGTCTACCAGGCGGAGAGCCCGGTTCTGGCCCTCATAGCGTCTCCCAGCATGGAGAACCGGATCTATCTGGGCACCTCCGATGGACTGGAGGCCATGGAATACCGAGACGGGAGTTGGCAGGGGCTGGGCTCGGCTGAAGGGCTGTCACACCCTGTGCCCAGCATCACTCTGGGGCCTGATGGCGACCTCTGGCTGGAGACCCTGGCATCGGGTGCCCTGCGCGTGGTGATGGACGAAGCGGCGTTTCCCGCCATCTCGGAGGTGGTCCAGTACGACACAGATGCCGGATTGACCTCCAACCAGCAGGTCCAGCCCACATGGGTGGGCGACGAGTTCTACCTGTCCGGGGTGGGCGGGCTCTTTGCACCGGTAGAGGGGGAGCACCGTGCCCGGATTCCGGAGAAACTCCAGGCCCTCTTCTCGGATCCCGGCGTCAGGCCCTGGAGCCCCTACCAGGATCAGGACGGACGCATCTGGATGCAGATGGCCAGCGACGATCCGCGGCGAGCCATGGTGGGATTCGTCCAGGAGGCAGACGACGGGACCCTCGAATGGCATTCACCGCCCGTCCTGCGCTGGATGGATGACCACTTTCTGCCTGGGTTCCATGCTGATGAGGACGGCGTCCTCTGGTTTGCTGGTGACATGGGATTATTTCGCCTGGATTCGACCCGGGAGGTTCAGACGGACCATGCCTTCCCGGTACGGATTCGTGAGATCATGGCTGGAGACGGGGTGTCCCTCCTGGACTCCCTGGCCATGGATCGGACGGTTTCCCTTCCGTATGAGCAGAATCGGGTTCGCGTGGAGTTCGCTGCACCTAGCTTTGTCGATCCCGGGAGCACCCAGTATCAGGTCCGGTTGGAGGGCCTGGACGATGAATGGTCGGATTGGCGGGATGAGCCGTTCATGAGTTACACGAGCCTGTGGGAAGGGCCGTACCGCTTCCAGGTTCGGGCCCGGGACCTGTACGGCAATGTGAGCGAGATGGCGTCGGTCTCGTTCCGCGTGCTCCCGCCCTGGTATCGGACGATCTGGGCCTATGCGGCCTACGCCGTGATGCTGGGCCTTCTCATCTGGCTCTTGATGCGGTGGAGGTTGGCTCGGCTGGAGGCCCAGAAACGCCACCTGCAGGAGGAAGTGGCCCAGCGGACCCGTCAGTTGGAGGAAGCCACCGTCACCGATCAGCTCACCGGGCTCCGCAATCGCCGATACCTGGAGAAATTCCTTTCCGAAGATCTGGCCGGTGTGCGTCGGCGTTTCAGGGTCTGGCGTGCATCCAACGGCGAGGGCCCCCCACCCGACAGTCATGTCTTCTTTCTCATCGACATTGACCACTTCAAGCAGGTCAACGACAAGCATGGTCACTCGGCCGGCGACCGGGTCCTGGAACAGTTCGGCGAACTCCTGACCGAAAGTTTCCGCCCCACGGATCTACGGGTGCGGTGGGGTGGGGAGGAGTTCCTCGTGATCGCCCGCGCCCTGCCCGCCACCCAGGCGCTGGCCCTGGTTGAACGCCTCCGTCAGGCCGTAGCGAAGCGCCCCTTCCACCTCGATGACGGCAAGGTCCTGGCCCTCACCTGTTCCATCGGCTTCGCCTCCTTTCCGCCCATCGCCAATGCCCCGGACACCTTCGAGTGGCTGCGCGTCGTGGATCTGGCCGATGCCTGCCTCTACACCGCCAAGGCCGGCGGGCGCAACCGCTCCGTCGGGGTGGCCCCGGACCAGGGCAACCTGTCGGCGGAGGATGTGGAAACCATGCTGGGCGACCCGCCCCGACTGACCCCGGTGGCCGGGGCGACGATCAAGACGTCACCGTCAGTCGATGGATGACCCCCCGTGCGGCCGCTGCATCAGCCCCCCTTGACGAACCATGAAGGGAACTGTGAAGGGAGCTGGGTGATTTTCAAGGTCCAACCCACCCCGCAACGTGTGCTTCTCCACGGAGCCCCCTTCATGGCCACTGAACGCGTATCCTTTCCCGGCGCCCACGGCGACGAACTCGCCGCCCGAGTGGATCTCCCGGTCCACGGAGCCCCTCGAGCCTGGGTCCTCTTCGCCCACTGCTTCACCTGTTCCAAGAACCTCCGAGCCGTCGTCCGCTTCGCCAGGGAACTGAACCGGGAGGGGATCGGCGTCCTGCGCTTCGACTTCACGGGCCTGGGTGAAAGCGAAGGGGACTTCGCCGACACCAACTTCACCTCCAACGTCCAGGACCTGGTGGCGGCAGCCCGCTACATGGAGGCAGAGTGGGGGGCACCGGACATCCTGGTGGGTCACTCCCTGGGAGGAGCGGCCGTCCTCCATGCCGTCCACTCCCTGGATGCGGTGAAGGCCGCGGCCACCATCGGGGCTCCTGCAGACCCCTCCCATGTGCTCCAGCACGTCTCCGACTCCAGGGAGGAGATCGAGGACCGAGGCGAGGCGGAAGTCACCATCGCCGGGCGCCCCTTCCGGATCCGCCGCCAGTTCCTGGATGACCTGGAGGAGACCCGCATGCAGGATGTGGTGGGGAACCTGGGGCGGGCCCTTCTCATCCTCCACGCGCCCCAGGACCAGGTGGTGGGGATGGAGAACGCGGCACGCCTCTACAAAGCCGCCCGTCACCCCAAGAGCTTCGTGAGTCTTCACGGGGCGGATCACCTCCTCATGGATGAGGCCGACAGCCGCTACGCCGCCCGGGTCCTGGCCACGTGGGCGTCCCGCTACGTGGAGCCGCCGTCCGACCCGGCTCCCGAGCCCCCCATCGACGAGGAGAGAGTCGTGGTGCGGATCGGAGAAGACGGGTTTCGAAGCGAAGTCTGGGCCGATGGCCACTACCTCATCGCCGATGAGCCCCGCTCCGTCGGCGGCACCGACGAGGGGACCACACCGTACGGACTGCTGCTGGCCGGGCTGGGAAGCTGCACCGCCATGACCCTCCGGATGTACGCTGACCGGAAGGAATGGCCCCTGGACGAGGTGCGGGTAGCGTTGAGCCACCGCCGCCGTCACGCGACGGACGAGGAAGACTGCGAGGAGGGGGACGATGCCCGCCTGGATGTGGTGGACCGGGAGGTGGAGATCCTGGGTGAGCTCTCCGACGAGCAGCGGACCCGGCTCCTGGAGATCGCGGAGCGGTGCCCGGTCCACCGGACGCTGGACGCAGGGGTGAAGATCCGAACCCAGTTCCGGGAGGAGGACTCGGGGTAGGCGAGCACCGGCCGGCAACCTGCCGGATCTGGCACCTTAACAGATCATATCAGCCACTGTGTGCCAAGTCTGGCGTATTGCGAACCTCGACCTCCTTGTGCTCCACCTGGACTACAATGAGCAGTACCAGATCGGAGCCCGACCCTCAACGCGACGCCCGTTCCTCCCGCCAGGCGAACTTGACAAGGACGTCCAGGGGCACGAATTGAAGGGTAGCCTCGTGGGTTGCAGTCAAGACAACCTTCGGGGCCTTTCCGGCCGCCCACGCCTCCTTCCAGCGGG
>PWWP01000338.1 GCA_003562075.1 Gemmatimonadota bacterium | reverse complement strand
TCGGAAAGCTGGAGCGCGGGCGGGGCCATCCAGGAGGAAGAGCGGGAGGCCTACGGCCTCGCTGAGGAACCCTGGGGCCCCATCGAAGGGATCGCCTCCGCCGACCTGACAGAGGCCGGTGAGGGGGAGATACAGCAGGTTTCCGATGGAGCGGCCTTGCAAACCTCACGCCCGGGTCGGCGCCAGACTTCAGCAGATACCCGATACACCCGTCTCCTGACTACAGGGGATGTGGAGGACCTCCGGAAAGCCATCGTACTCCGCGAGGTTATGGGACCCCCTGTGGCCTTCCGGGACGAGATCGGCCCGGAACGATAGGGGACCCGCCGCCTGTGGAGGCGGCTCGCCATTTCTTCCGATGGTCCATGGAGCCGGGCACCCCTCCGTCCACCTTCACCAACCTGGATCGACTCGCATTCCGGCGACGGGCAACGGACCTGACCTTCTTTTCCTAGCAGAACACCCCATCTAACAGAACACCCCCACCGGCGCCGATCAGGACGGCCAGTGGGGGTGTCTTTCTGAGAGGGGTCAGGTGTGCCTGGTCGGCCCCCGCCTTTTCCGGCTCAGGACCCCACCAAGCACCCGGGACCCGCCGGGGCCATCTGGAAGGCGGCCCCGGTGCGGTCTTACATCTCGCCCTTGCCCATCTTGCGAAGGACGGTGTGGAGGATCCCGCCGTTCAGGTAGTATTCCAGGTCCACATCCGAATCCAGCCGGACGTCGGCCTGGAATTCCACCGTCTCTCCTGACTCCTTCTCAGCCGTCACCGCCACGTGGCCATTCGGTGCCAGGCCTTCAGCGATCCCGGTGATGTGGAAGGTCTCGGAGCCATCCAGCCCCAGCGCTTTGGCGTCCTTTCCATCGGGGAACTGGAGGGGGAGAACACCCATTCCCACGAGGTTGGAGCGGTGGATTCGCTCGTAGGACGAGGCGATGACCGCCTTGACGCCCAGGAGCCCCGTTCCCTTGGCCGCCCAGTCCCGGGAGGATCCGGCTCCGTACTCGCTCCCTGCCAGCACCACCAGGGGCGTCCCAGCCTCCTGGTACTTCATGGAGGCATCGTAGATGGGCATGACCTCGTCCTCAGGGAAGTACTTGGTGTACCCCCCTTCCTTCCCATCCAGGAGGAGATTCTTGATTCGGACGTTACCGAAAGTTCCCCGCATCATGACCTCGTGGTTCCCTCGCCGGGAACCAAAGGTGTTGAACTCCCAGGGCTTTACCCCGTGCTCCTGCAGGTAGCGTCCAGCCGGCTCATCCTTGGGGATGGCCCCGGCAGGGGAGATGTGGTCCGTGGTCACGCTATCACCCAGGAGGGCCAGGACCCGGGCACCTTTCACATCCTCACCGGAGGGGACATCCAGCCCCATTCCCTGGAAGAAGGGGGGGTTCCGGACGTAGGTGGAGTCCTCGTCCCACTCGTAGAGTGCCGCATCGCCCTCGGGGAGGGGGAGGGCTTTCCAGAGATCGTCACCTTCGAAGACCTCGGCATACCGCTCCCGGTACATCTCCGGCTTCAAGGAAGCCAGGATGGTGTTCCGGATCTCCTCCTGACTGGGCCAGATGTCCTTCAAGAAGACATCGTTGCCGTCCTTGTCGACCCCAAGGGGGTCCGTCTGTAGATCGACGTCGATTCGACCCACCAGGGCGAAAGCCACCACCAGCATGGGCGAGGCCAGGTAGTTGGCCCGCACCAGGGGATGGATCCGGGCTTCGAAGTTCCGGTTCCCGGACAGGATGGAGGAGACGACCAACCCCTTCTCGGTCACCGCCTCGGCGATGGGCTCGGGGAGAGGCCCCGAGTTGCCGATGCAGGTAGTGCACCCATAGCCCACTACGTCGAAGTGGAGCTTTTCCAGGTAGGGGAGGACACCGGAGTTGTTCAGGTAGTCGGTGACGACCTTGGAGCCTGGTGCCATGGAGGTCTTCACCCACGGCTTCACATCCAGCCCCTTCTCAACTGCGTTCTTGGCCAGGAGCCCGGCACCCACCATGACCGACGGATTGGAAGTATTCGTGCAGGAGGTGATGGCAGCGATGACGATGGAGCCGTCCTCGATGGCCATGGTCTCGCCATCCAGTTCGATGACGGCAGACCGGGTGTTGGCCACAGGTCGGTCGGCTTCCTTGAGTGCCGAGTGCGTCGAACCCCCCGTGGAGCTCGCCGGCTCCGGCGCCTCGCCGCCGTCGGCCGTGACCTTGGCGCTTCCGCCCCCTTCGCCGGACCACGATTCGGCGGTTCGACCGGACTCGTTGTTCTCGTCTGATTCGTCGGACAGAGTGAAGCCCTGGGGGAGGAGCCCCGGCAGGTCGCTGTGGAAGGCCGGGCGGAGGCTGCCCAGGGAGATCCGATCCTGGGGACGCCGGGGCCCGGCCACCGACGGTTCCACCGAATCCAGGTCCAGTTCCAGCGCCGAGGTGTATTCGGGGTCCGGGGTGTCGTCGGTCCGGAAAAGATTCATCTCCTTGGAGACGGCCTCCACCCGCTTCACTGCCTCCGGATCCCGTCCTGTCCCCTCCAGGTACTTGAGAGCCTCCTGGTCCACCGGGAAGAACCCGACAGTGGCCCCGTACTCGGGAGACATGTTGGCGATGGTGGCCCGATCCGGGAGGGGGAGGGAAGAGAGGCCGGGGCCGTAGAACTCGACGAAGCGCCCTACCACCCCATGGTTCCGGAGGAGCTCGGTGACGTGGAGCACCAGGTCCGTGGCCGTGGCCCCCTCAGGAAGGGAGCCGGAGATCTTCACACCCACCACCTCGGGCAGGAGCATATAGTAGGGCTGGCCCAGGAGGACGGCCTCGGCCTCGATACCACCTACTCCCCATCCCACGACGCCCAGCCCATTGATCATGGTCGTGTGGGAGTCGGTCCCCACCAGGGTGTCGGGGTACGCAAGGTCCATCCCATTTTCCTGCCGGCGGTGGATCACCGAGGCCAGGTACTCCAGGTTCACCTGGTGTACGATCCCCGTACCTGGAGGCACCACCCTGAAGTCCTCGAAGGCGTGCTGGCCCCAGCGGAGGAGCTGGTAGCGCTCCCGGTTCCGCTCCATCTCACGCTCCACATTCAACCGATACGCCTCCTGGGAGCCGAAGAAGTCCACCTGCACCGAGTGGTCGATGACCAGATCGGCCGGCACCTGCGGGTTGATTCGCCGAGGATCTCCTTCCATCCCGTGGATTCCTTCCCGCATAGCCGCCAGGTCCACGACGGCCGGCACCCCGGTGAAGTCCTGGAGGACGACCCGGCTCGGCAGGAAGGGAATGTTGGCACCGGCGTTGGTGGGGCTCCACTTCGCCACTTGCCGGACATCGTCCTCGGTGACGTAACCTTCTCCGGCATTCCGGAGTACGTTCTCCAAGAGGATTCGGATGGAGAAGGGAAGCCGGTCGATGGAGGTGATGCCTTCCTCCTCCAGGCGATCGATCCGGTAGAGGGAGGTCTTCCCCTCCGGAAGATCGAGCGAGGTAAGGGCTCCGAATGGATCGTTTCGCTGATTGGCCACGTTCACTCCCCTTCCGCATGGATCGTTTTATTTCATCAAGTGGGACAGATTAATAACCTATGAAAACTCCGCCACAGGGGACAGGCTGGCGAACTGCCCCGGAGCCGAGCTGATGCCCTGCGCCATGGTGCACATGGCCGTTGCCGGCCGGATCCTGGAAGAATGGAAGGAAAACCCTCGTCAGGCCCCGGTGAGTCCGGGCCGTGAAGGGGTGGAGGACGCCTTCCTCCATGGCGCTCTGGCACCGGATATGGGGTTCATCCCGGGTACCCACCGGCTCGTCTCCGAGGCGGCCCACTATCTCCGTCCCGGGGATCTGGCCCGGCGACTCCTGCAGGAAGCCGACACACCTCAGGAGGAGGCCTTCGTCTGGGGGTGGGCGTCCCATCTTCTGGCTGACGTGGAGATTCATCCTCTTGTGGGTCGGGCGGTAGGGGAGCGCCTCTACGGAGACCGGGAGCGGCGTGTGGACGCCATGGAGAACGAGGCGGCCCACGTGAGTCTGGAGGTAGGACTGGATGTGGCCGTCTTCCGATCCGGGATCCCTCTTGCCCCCCTCCCATCCGCGCCGTTCTTTCCCCATCGAGGTCGCATCCGGTTCCTGCAGGAGGCTCTTGCCGGAACCTATGGATTGGTGTGGGACGCCTCCCTCCTGACCCAGCACCACCTTCGGGCCGTGACGCTGACCCTCTGGTGGCCGGGGGCGCTCCGGGTGCTCCCCCTTCGCCGTCCAGGAGCACCAGGGGCGGCCAGTGCCGAGGGAGGGCTGGCCCGATTGGCCCGCCGGAGATCCGGCGCCACGGCCCTCACCGGCTTCCTGGGCCCGGAAGCGCCCCGGTCCTGGTTCCTGGACACGGTCATGGATCGGATCCGATCCTTTCCCCAGCGATTCCGACGCCTGGTCCACTCGGGGCTGGAGGAAGTGGGCAATCCCAACCTGGAGACGGGGCGTCCGACGCCGGTGGGTTCGGGCCACCCGGCTACCGACGAAGCTGCCCGGAAGGTAGAGAGGGCACGTCGAAGGAAGGTGCCGATCCCCGGGTGAGAGGCCCTGCGACCGTCGGAGAGGGACGTTAGGTTGGATTTCCGCTCACCCAGGACTCCCGACATGAGAGGCCGTTCCATGAATTTTCGAAGCTTCCTCTACAAGCTTGCCCGGCTCCTGGGAGATGTGAACGCGGTGAAGCGGGGCCGGGTTGGGCGGCGGATCGGTCGCCGGACCGCCGGCCGAGGGCTGGGCCGACTCCTCCGGGATCTCTTCCGCTGAAGCGGCTGACGAGGCCCCACTCCAGCTGACGAGGCGCCACTCCATCGGGTACGTGCTTGAGGAGGCCGCCCCAGGCATCCACACGGACAACCTGCTTGCCCCGCCTTTGTAGTTGCTGGAAATTCCTGGGGCGTCCGCCCTCTCCCGGCGCCTCACGGGCCCAGGTGGGGATTCCCCGTACCAGATTCCGCCCCATCTGCCCATGCTCGGCTTCCATCGCTTCCCTGGTTCCCGGCTTCCTTGTCCCCGGACCCACCACCCGACCTCCCATCCCAGTGGGCTGCTGGCACGGTTGGCTCTCCTTCCCCTCCTGGCTCTCATCCTTCCGTGGGGACCGGCGTGGGCCCAGGCGTCCCTTTCGGCGGTGCCGGAAGCCGCTTTGTCAAGCGAGCTGGACCTGCCCCTCCGAGCTGCCGACGACGAAGCGGACTGGCTTCGTTACCCGGCCATCTCCCCGGACGGGCAGACCATCGCCTTCACCTACCGCGGCGACCTCTACCGGGTCTCTTCCCAGGGAGGGGAGGCCATGCCCCTCACCACCCACACGGCCCACGACTTCATGCCCGTCTGGAGCCCGGATGGGGCCCAGTTGGTTTTTGCCAGCTACCGCTATGGCAACTTCAATCTTTTCCTCATCCCGGCCGAAGGGGGAGAGGCGCGGCGGCTCACCTGGCACTCCGCCGACGAGTTCCCCTACAGCTTTACCCCCGACGGGGAGCACGTCCTCTTTAGCGCCGCGCGCCTGGAAAGTGCCGATCACCGGGGTTACCCCACCCCGTCCCAACCCCAACTCTACCAGGTGTCCCTGAATGGAGACCGGCCCATCCAGCGGCTCTCCACCCCGGCCGAAGGCGTGACGAGCAGCCAGGACGGCTCCTTCCTCCTCTACCATGATCGGAAGGGGGGCGAGGATCCGTGGCGGAAGCATCAGCGCTCTGCCATCACCCGGGACATCTGGCGCTACGACACCCACTCCGGGGAGCACACGCAGCTGACCGACGACCTCTTCGAGAACCGCCATCCGGTCCTGGTGGATGGGGATGGGGCCTTCGTCTACCTGAGCGAGGAGAGCGGATCCTTCAACGTCCACCGGATGGAGCTGGTCACCGGCCAGCGGCGTCAGCTCACCCGCTTTCAGGGGGCGCCTGTCCGATTCCTCTCCGGGGCCGATGACGGGACGCTGGCCTTCAGTCACCATGGCCGGATCCATGTCATGGGCCCGGACGGAAGCGAGCCCCGCTCCATCCCGGTCCGGATCAGCCTGGACCGAAGAGCCAATGACGACCGGGTGATTTCCGTGAGCGGGGGCGTGGACGAGTTCGCCGTCTCCCCCGATGGGACCGAAGTGGCCTTCGTATTTCGGGGTGACGTGTTCGTGGCCAGCGTGGAGGCCGGCACCACCAAGCGGATCACCGATACGCCGGCCCGGGAGGTGGGTGTGGAGTTCTCTCCTGATGGAGAGGCCCTGATCTATGCCTCGGAGCGGGACGGCCGGTGGGGGATCTATGAAGCCAGGCGTACCCGGGAGGAGGAACCCTACTTCTTCACGTCCACTCTGATCCGGGAGGAGGCAGTCCAGGTCAATGACCACCAGAACTTTCAGCCCCGCTACAGTCCTGATGGAAGCCGGATCGCCTTCATCGAGGATCTGAACACCCTTCGGGTCCTGGACCGGAGCTCAGGGGAGGTGGTCACCCTCCTGACCGAGGACCACATTTTTGCCACCGGACCGACCCACCAGTTCGAGTGGAGCCCGGACGGAGAGTGGATCCTCTTCACCCACGCCGTTCCAGGGATCGCTCCCCGGGAAATCGGGGTCGTTCGTACCGACGGGACGGAGGAGCCCCTGAACCTGACCCGGAGCGGCTTCCAGGACACCTGGCCCACCTGGGTCCTGGATGGAAAGGCCATGCTCTGGCGGACGAACCGGGACGGACGGCGGGCCCTGGCCAAGACCGGGCCCACGGAGGTGGATGCCTACGCCATGTTCTTCGACGCCCAGGCGTGGAGCCAGATCCAGCTGAGCGAGGAGGAGATCGGGCTCCTGCGGGAGCGGGAGGAG
>PWWP01000323.1 GCA_003562075.1 Gemmatimonadota bacterium | reverse complement strand
GCCAGCCCGATGGGGGTGAAGGTGAAGAACCCGAAGGGATCCCGCCCCATGGCCTGCAGGTGGTTGCTCACCACGATGTTGGGGGCTGTCCCGATGAGGGTGAGCATTCCCCCCAGCAGGGAGGCCACCGAGAGGGGGATCAGGAGCTTGGACGGGGAGATCTCCCGGGCCCACGCCAACCCCACCACCACCGGGAGCATGACGGCCACGGTCCCGGTGGAGCTCATGAATCCCGACAGCCCTGCCACCAGGATCATGATGATCACCAGGAGACGGACCTCGCTGTCACCGGCCAGCTTCCCCGGGAGTCGTCCCATGGCCTGGGCCACCCCCGTCTGGAAAAGACCGTCTCCCACCACGAAGAGGGCCGCGATCATGATGACCACCGGGTCGGCAAAGCCGGCCAGCGCCTCCACGGGGGTGAGGATGCCGGTGAGAAGAAGCGCCAGGAGCGCCATGAGGGCCACCACGTCCAACCGAAACCGCTCGGTGACGAAGAGGACGATGGTGGCCACGAGGATCCCGTAGACCAGGGCGATCTGAAGGGTCATGGTAGTGTCGGGAGGTTGGGCCGGGACGGGACGGTTCCCGCCTATGGTAGCGAGTTTCCGGCTCCACGCCATGGATTCCACCTGGGAGCCGGCGCAGGGGCCCTGCTTGACGGCGGACCGGAGGGATCCTTCTATTCCCCTGGCTTCCCAACCTCCGGTTCGGCGCAAAGGCGTTCGGGGCCGGTCTCAACCGCACCTTCATCGTTGGAGGCAGTTCTGTGACTCCGTCCTCGACACCCTCGCCTGAGGGGAGCGCCAAGCCGGCTCGCGAACTCTGGGGCACTCGCTGGGGCTTCGTCCTGGCCGCCGTGGGAAGTGCGGTTGGACTGGGGAACATGTGGCGCTTCTCCTACATCGCCGCCGAGGGCGGTGGCGCCGCATTCCTCCTCCTGTACATCGTCATGATCGCCCTCCTGGGGATCCCTCTCATGCTCTGTGAGCTGACGGTGGGACGGAAAACCCACCTCTCCCCCATCGGCGCCCTCCGGGAGCTGGGCGGGAAGGGTTGGGTCCCCCTGGGCCTCCTCTTCGTGTTGACCGGATTCCTGATCCTCTCCTACTACTCGGTCATTGCCGGGTGGACGCTGCGCTACGCTGCCGAGGCGGCCACGGTGGGGTTCGCGCCGGACGCCGGTGCCCACTTCGGGGAGATCGCCGCCGGGGGCTCGGCGGTGGCCTGGCACCTGGGCTTCATGGTCCTGACCATCGCCATCGTCATGGTGGGGGTCCAGAAAGGAATCGAACGGGCGGCGCTGGTCCTCATGCCCAGCCTCATGCTCATCATCCTGGGGCTGGCGGTCTGGGCTTTCTTCCTGGAAGGATCGGCGGAGGGGTATGCCTTCTACCTCATGCCGGACGTGGGTGAACTCATGGATACCACCGTCCTGGTCCAGGCCACGGGCCAGGCCCTCTTCTCCCTCTCTCTGGGGATGGGAGCCATGCTCACCTTCGCCTCCTACCTCTCCCGGGACACGGATTTGAACCAGGAGGCCGTGACCATCTCCTTTGCCGACTTCGGCGTGGCTTTCGCGGCGGGGCTGGTGGTCTTCCCCGTCATCTTCGCACTGGGGCTTCAGGACTCGGTGACCGAGAGCACGGTGGGAGCGCTCTTCATCTCCCTGCCGGGGGCCTTCGTGGAGATGGGGGCCGCAGGACGGATCATCGGGCTCCTCTTCTTCGTGGCCCTGGGGGTGGGGGCCATCACCTCGGCCATCTCCCTCCTGGAGGTGGTCACCTCCTCCATGATCGACGAGTTCGGGATCGGTCGAAGGAACGCCGCCATCGGCGTCGGGATCCTCATCGGGATCGTCGGGATCTTTTCGGCCCTGAACACCGACTTCCTGGGCCTGGTGGACGCCATAGCCGGTGACCTCTTCCTGGTCCTGGGCGGGCTGGCCATGGCCATATTCGTGGGATGGATCATGAAGGCGGACCCGGCCCAGGAGCTGGCCCGAGGCGCCGGGGAGGGCTTCAAGGTCATCATCCCCACCGTCCTCTTCCTGATCCGGTTCGTCCTGCCTCCGGTCATCGCCATCGTTCTCTTCTTCTCGCTGCAGAACAGCTGGATCGAGGTCCGGGCCTTCTTCGGTCTGGGATGATGCGGGCCTACGGGTGGCTGAAGGCCGGCACCTCACAGACGCCGGTCCCCTCGGTGCACCCGGGTTCGGAGAGGGTGCGCCAGAAGAGCTCGTAGATGCGCCGATACTGGTCGGTCCAGCTCCAGGGCTCCAGCATCCCGTGGTTCTCGGTGGGGTAGACCGAGAGCTCCCAGTTCTCCTTGCCCAGCTCGATGAGGCGCTGGGTCAATCGCACGATGTCCGAGAAGTGGACGTTGGTGTCGTACATGGGGTGGCCCATGAGGAGGTGCCCCTCCAGCCCCTCGGCAAAGTAGATGGGGGAGGACTGGCGGTGGGCCTCAGGGTCGTCCTGGGGGCGGTTCAGGATCCGGGAGGTATAGCCCTCGTTGTAGTGGGCCCAATCGGTCACCGAGCGGAGGGCACCCCCGGCGTGGAAGACGTCGGGCTCGGTGAAGAGGGCCATGAGGGTGATGAAGCCGCCGTACGACCCGCCGTAGATCCCGATGCGGTTTCGGTCCACCCCTTCATTCTCAACGAGCCAGTCCACCCCATCCACGTGATCCCAGAGATCCCATCCCCCCATGTGGCGGTAGATGGCGGTGCGCCAATCTCGACCGTACCCGGCTGACCCCCGGTAGTCCACGTCCAGGACGGTGAATCCCTGGGCGGCCAGGAAGTGGTGGAACATGTACTCGCGGAAGTAGTTGGACCACCAGCGGTGCACATTCTGCAGGTAGCCGGCACCGTGGACGAAGAAGACGGCGGCGCCATTGGACTCCACCCCCATCTCCGAGGGCCGGTAGATCCGGGCCGGGACCTGGGTGCCGTCCCGAGCCTGGAAGTGGATGATCTCGGCGTCGATCCAGGGGAAGGCCAGCCACTCCTCTTCCGGCGAGAGGGTGACCTGCTCCAGTTGGGGATCGGACTGGTTGGGTGCCACGTAGAGTTCAGGGGGACGGGTGATCCGGGAGTGGATCACGGCCAAGCGCTCTCCATCGGGAGAGACGGTGGCGTCGAAGTGGCCCTCTCCGGCTGTGATGCGCGTCCGCTCCGACCCGTCCAGCGCCATCCGGTACAGGTGCTGGTCGAAGGGAGAGCCTTCGTTGGTCCGGAGGTAGAGATGCTCGCCGTGCTCCGGGAGCTGGACCTGGTGGACTTCCCACGGGCCGGAGGTGAGCTGGGCGGCATTCCCCCCGTCGGCGTCGGCCACGTAGAGGTGGGCGAAGCGGTCGGCCTCGCTGACCCAGTAGGCCCGGTCCGATTCAGGAAGCCAGCCCATGCAGTTGAAGCAGGGGCCGGCCACCCAGGCCGAATCCGCCAGGTGCTCCAGGATCGTGAGGTCGCCGGTGGCCGCCTCCACGCTGGCGATCCAGCGGTGCTTGTTGTCGTCGGAGATGGCTGAGATGAGACCGTAGGTTCCGGCATCGTTCCAACCCCGGAAGGTGATGGTCCGGGGGGTGACCTCCCCCTCCTGGACCGCGCCTTCCTGACCCGGTTCCCCGGCGCCCACCGGCTCCTGGTCTCCGGCCTGGCGCTGGACGGCCCCTTCAAGGTCCAGCCAGAGGATGGTGTCTGATCCCAGGGGGTGGATCCCAACGGAGGACCGACCCAGAGCGTCGCCGACCTTGGTGCGGACCTCGTCGCCTGCGGTGTAGCCGTCGTCGGTGATCCACCGAGGGACGATGACGGACTCGGCATCGTCGGGTGAGACGCTCCCCTGGATGGCCACATACTGGCCGTGGGCGTCCACACTCAGAGCTGCCGCCCGGCCCTCATCACCCATGTACACAGCCTGGATGGCTGACTCTGCCCGGCGGTCGTCCAGCTCCCGTTCCCGTTGCTCCCGGGCTTGCTGTCTACGGATGTGCTCGAAGAGCTCCTCCTGTTGCTCCGCCAGGAAGGCTCGATGGCCTTCGGGATCGGTCTCCTCATCCGGGGTGCCCTCCCGGATGTCGGTGAGCTGACGGATCTGGCCATTCTCCAGCTCCAGGGCGTGAAGCTGCCCCCAGCCGGTGAAGAAGACGGTCCGGCCATCGGCAGAGAAGCGGGGCTGGGAGAGCGTCTCCACCACATCGGTGAGGCGTCGGACCGAGAGGTCGTCCCGATCCACCAGGTAGAGGTCCCCCCGCCATGCCTCCACCCGCCACCGGCGGTCCTGGGAGATGTCCCCGCTCCCGAAAGTCAGTGAGAGGGAATCGGCCTCGAGCGGATCTTCGATGTGCTCCGGTTCACCGCCCTGGGCAGGAACCCGCCACAGCTCACGGTCGGCATCGTAATCGTGGCCTGCCGGCAGCCAGCGGAAGTAGATCCAGTTGGAGTCATCAGTCCACGAGACATTCGTGGGGCTCTGTCCCACGATCTCGAACCCCCGCATCATCTCCTGGAGGGTCAGTGAGAAGGGAGCATCCCGGGTGGCCTCCGGCTCGAAGGCGGCCACAGGGGCTTCCTCCGGCGGCGGTGCCGCGTCCTTACCGATGGTCTGGGCGTGGGCCAGGGAGGGGAGTCCCAGGAAGAGGATGGCGAGGGCCAGGGTCCGGATGCTCATGGATGCTGCCTCATCAGGTTGTCTGGGTCGTCAGGGTGAGAATAGCGCAGGGCCGCAGAGGCTCAATCGCCGAAGCTGATGCCAAGCTGGCGGGCGGTGTGGAGCACATCGTTGTCCGGGGTGATGGATTTGATCTTCTTCACCGCCTCCTCCAGGGGGACGGCCTTCACTTCAGGGGGATCCAGGGCCACCATGCACCCGAAGTCACCCCGAGCCACCACGTCTACGGCCGCCGTTCCGAAGCGGACGGCCAGGAGCCGGTCGTAGGCGGTGGGCTGTCCCCCCCGCTGAAGGTGTCCCAGGACCAGGGACCGGGTTTCCAGGCCCGTCTTTTCCTGGACCTGGGCGGCCACCTGCTCGGCAATCCCTCCATACCGCTTGTTCTGGGTGTCGTCCCCTTCACCCACGAAGGACGGTTCACCCCCCTCGGGGTGGGACCCCTCGGCTACGACCACGATGCCGTAGCGAGGCCCCTGTTCGTACTTGGCTTCCATGTGCCGGCAGAGGGCGTCCAGCCGATAAGGGACCTCGGGAATGAGGATGGCGTCGGCCGCTCCGCTCACGCCGGCGAAGAGGGCGATCCAGCCGGTGTGACGCCCCATGAGCTCCACCACCATGATTCGCTCGTGGCTCTGGGCCGTGGAGTGGAGCTTGTCGATGGCATCCGTGGCCGTCTGAACTGCGGTGTGGAAGCCGAAGGTCACCTGCGTTGCCGCCAGGTCGTTGTCGATGGTCTTGGGGACACCCACCACAGGGAGCCCTCGATCGGAGAGCTGGGAGGCGATGTGAAGGGACCCGTCTCCTCCAATGGCGACCAGGGCGTCGATGCCCCGGTCCTGGAAAGCCTGGATGATCTCTCCGGACCGGTCCACCTCCTGAATGGATCCATCCGGGAGTTCCTTCTTCCAGCGCAGGGGGTTCCCTCGATTGGTGGTGCCCAGGATCGTGCCGCCCAGGTGGGTGATTCCCTCCACGGCCGATTCGTCCAGGAGGACCACCCCGTCGCCATCCAGGAGGCCGTCATACCCCTGACGGATGCCCACTACGTCCCATCCCCGGTTCAGGGCCGAGAGGACCACCGCCCGGATGACGGCGTTGAGACCGGGGGCGTCCCCTCCTCCTGTGTTGATGGCCAGGCGAAACGGTCGACGAAAGGCGGTGGGTACAGGATTGGTCATGGGGGTCTCAATCGAAGGGAGAATCTTCGTCGTGGGAATCTCCGGGGGTGGCCAGGTCCTGCACGAGGCGGGAGTGGAAATCCTGGAGCTCCGGGCCCCAGGGATCATCCCCTTCCTGGAGGAGGTGGATCGCGTCCAGGGCATCGTAGGGAAGACCCATGGAGCGGAAGATGCCGGCGGCAGCCAGGATCCCTTCCTCTTCCGGGTCCAGCCCCATCTCCCGGAGGCGACCCAGGTGAGTGGCCACTTCGTCCATGACATCTCGTGAGGCCACCTGGAAACGGGCCCGGGGTCCGATCTGGCCCTCTGGAATGGTCTCCACTGCCCATTCGTAACGCCCCCCGGGACTGAGAGCCGCCTCAGGTGACAGGGTCCAGGTGGAGTCCGCTCCGGCATCCAGGGTGACCATATCGCTGTCCTGGGGCCAGAGGTGGATCTGGTAACCGGTGCCCTCGTAGCTGCCCCCCCAGACCATGGTCGGTGTCAGGGAGCGGACCGTCCGGCCACCGGCGGGACGGAGGGGGGCAGGGCCCAGGACGTCCGGATCGTGGGAAGTCGCCTCGTCCAGTTCGGTGGCGGCGGAGCCGGTTTCCATGGATGGGAGGAGGAGGGCCCGGAGGAGTCGAAAGAGGGGGTCGGCCTCCGAAGGATCGGCGGAATAGCTCACCTCATCACCCGGTTCCAGGCGATCCACCTGGCCGTCCCTCCGGAGAACCACCAAGCGATGGTGGTGAAGGGTGCGGCGGGTGTCGTCGGGGTAGAGGAATGACCCTACCCCTGGAGGTGGTGTGTCCATTGTGTCGACTTGATCGGCTGGGCGATCAAGGAACTCTGCCCGGAGGATGAGGGCGGCAGGCTCGTCGGGGGACTGCCCTGCCAGGGGTGCCCCGGAAAGGATGAGGATGAGGCCCAGCAGGGGGAGCCAGGCCGGCCCCGATGCGCTTCGGTTGGGATGGTAAGCCAATACGGTTGCTCCCGATGGGACGATGAAAGGCCAATGTAATGGGGTGTCGGGGGGTTGCGGG
>PWWP01000240.1 GCA_003562075.1 Gemmatimonadota bacterium | reverse complement strand
TTGGGGGACGCCTCGACGATCCGGGCTATCCACGGGAGAAGGTCCACGCCGTCTCCGCACCCATCGTAGGTGATGGCCAGGAGATGTCGGGGTTCGCTCAGCTTCTGGACCTGGGCCCGGAGGTCCTCCGGCAGTTGAGACCGGGTCTCCCGGGCCTCCCAGAGCTCCCTCAGCTTCCGGGTCTCTGAGAAGTACTCCCCGTATGTGGGCGCCTCCTGAAACCGGGCCCGCAGGGTCTCGTCCGGTTCGGTGGGACCGTCATCCCGGGTGTGCTGCCACCCGTTCTCCGCTTTATCGCTCAACTTATCCTCCATTGTCATTTCTGTTGTCAGTGTCCTTTACCTTCCCAACCCATGCTCTCGCTGGACGGTTCCCGGAGAGGGGCCGGGAACCTGGCCCAAAGCGGGCGCGTTGTTCCTGGTGAACGCCGTCCTCACCCACTCGAATGGTCCTTCATCGGCCCGGGGATTCGACAGCGCCCGATGGAGCCCACTCCTTCTGGCTCAGCTCCAGTTCAAGCTCTGATCACTTTCCATGGACTTCTTCAACTGGCTCATCCTCCTGGGATTCCTGGGAGGGCTGTTGACCTGGGTGTTGACCCGCCCCCGACCCACCTCGCCACAACGGAAGGAGGACCATTTCTTCCGAGGGAAGGACACGGCCGGGAGGGAGATCGGATTTGCCACCCTTGTGGCCACCCTCCTCATCAGCTGGATCTTCGCCAAGAGCGTGCAGAACGCCGCAGACCTGGGGATGGCTTTCGGCCTCCCTGGGGGAGTGGCGTACGCAACCTACTGGTTCTCCTTCGTTGTGGCCGGAGTGGTCCTCTACCACCTCCGGAAATCCGGTTTCAGTAGCATCCACCACTTCATCCGGTCTGGCTTCGGATCGGCGGCCGTGTGGCTCTTCTCCCTCATCCTGCTTTTCCGGCTCTGGAACGAGATCTGGAGCAACACCATGGTGGTGGCCCAGTTCTTCGGCGAGACGGGGAGTGGGTCGTTCCTCATCGCCTCGTGGGTCACCACCCTCCTGGTCCTGGGCTACTCCCTTGTGAGCGGGTTCAGAGGGAGCATCATCACCGATGTTCTCCAGATGGGGCTGGCCGTGGCCGTCCTCATGCTCCTCCTGACCTTCATCTTTCCCCGAGGGGATACGGTGGAGATGGTGCAGAGCGGGTCCTGGACCCTGGTGGGTGGGGTGGACCTGATCCTGGTCGCCCTGATCCAGTGCTTCTCCTACCCATTCCACGATCCGGTCATGACGGATCGGGGGTTCCTGACCGAGCCCCGAACCATGCTGCGGGGATTCATCACGGCAGGGATCCTGGGCGTGGTCTTCATCACCCTCTTCTCGCTGGTGGGTGTCTTCAACCACGTGGAAGGCATCGGGGGGAACTCCACCATCGACACCGCCCTGGTGCTGGGCCTTCCTGCCGTCCTGGTCATGAACGTCATGATGCTCACGAGCGCCAGCTCCACCCTGGACTCGGCATTCTCCTCCACCGGGAAGCTGGCTGCCCTGGACCTCCTCCCTGGGGCCGGATGGGATCGAATCCAGGTGGCCCGGGTGACCATGGTGGTCCTGGCCCTCCTGGGCGGCGCCATGGTCCACATGGGTCCGGCCATCCTCAGCGCCACCACAGTCAGTGGGACCATGGTCATCGGCCTGACCCCCGTCTTCGTCCTCTGGTGGTGGAAGCGGCCAGGCCCGGCCAGCTATCTGGCCAGCGTACTCCTGGGGCTGATCCTGGGCATCGGGCTGGCCCTGGGGTGGATTCCGGGCCAGATCGGAGAGGGGAGCTACGGGAACCTTCTCTTCGTCAACGTGGTGGGGATCGTGGGGTGCTTCGCCGTCTTCGTCGGCTTGGCGTTCCTGAAGCCTCGCTCTATCCGGACTCACGGGTGAAGTCCAGCAGCCACCTCAATGTGCTTCGGTCGGCCATGGTGGTGCTTCCCCTGTAACGAACAAGACCCTCCCGGTTTCTGCCGGGAGGGTCTTGTCGATTCGGGGGTCGGGCGGGTGCCCGAGACCAAGTGGTCGCTGCTGGACTCGAACCAGCGACCCCTACGATGTGAACGTAGTGCTCTACCAACTGAGCTAAGCGACCCCGTCCTTCGAGGGAGCCTGACGGCTCCGATGGAGCAACGCTCGCTCCAAGTACCCCCACGGGGAATCGAACCCCGGTTTCCTGGCTGAGAACCAGGTGTCCTAGGCCACTAGACGATGGGGGCGTAAGACAAACTTCCTTACGGAAGAGCGATAACGATACAAGAGCCCTGTCCAGGGATCAAGACCCGACCAGGAATCCACTCAGGCCGGCCTGGCCATGATCCAGGGGCCACGCTGAATGATGGAAATCCCCACCAGCCAGAGGCGGAGAAGCCCCTCCCCACAATTCAGTAAGGCAGGAGCCACCTTCGGAAATTCCATTCCAGCCAGCGATCCCCCCATCCTCCCCAGGACTCCAACCCCTCCACCCCACTCCCGCCCCACTCGGGTCGAGCACCGGGTTGCTCGGCATCCGGGACTCCGGCCGGGCCGTGTCGAAGGAAGTTGATGGCGGCGCCCACCGTCCGCTCCTCCACCACCAACTGATTGTGGGTGGGACAGCAGATCTCCAGGTTCCAGGCCCTGGGGAGCATGGCCGAGGAACCCGGGATCACCCGGAGATCCACCGGGGTTCGGATGGACAACGCCTCCATCCCCTCCGGAAGTCCTCCGTCCACATTGATCCGCTCCAGGAAGTCGCTCCCAGGCACCATCTCCCGGCCCCCATCGCCCCAGGCCAGCACTGCAGCCAGGGTCCCCCGATGGGGAGTCCCGAGGAAGACGACCCGGCGAACCTGCTCGCCACCTCCCTCATGGAGAAGGAAGTGTCGGAGGGCCAATCCCCCCATGGAGTGGGCCACCACGTCCACCTCCCGGGCGCCGGTCATTCCCATCAGCGCCTCCACACCCCGGGCAATCTCCCGGGCATTCTCTTTGTTGCTACCGAAGGGATCCGAAAGCCCCAGCGCCGATACCCGGGACGGGAGCCATCCCTGCTGGATGAGCTCCTGCCGGAAGGGTTCCACGTCTGCAGGTTGATCTCCCCACCCCGGGACCAGGAGGACCGGGGTCGCGTCCGGATCCTCCGGAACGAAGAGATCCTGGGCCTCCACCTCCGGCAGTGTGGGACCCAGGCCCAGCACTCCCAGAAGGGCCAGGATCAGGCGGAGGTGGAGGCCTCCGGGAAGCAGGTTGAAGACGGGCATATGGGGCGTGTGGGTTTCGGCGTCTCGCAGGGGATTCTATACTTTTCCCCGGTCATCAGGATCCGGGGGGGGCACCTGGGCCGTCGTTTTCGGCCCTGCCCCCGACTTCTTCATACACCTGCAGGACTTCCATCAAGGAGCATTCCATGTCCAATGGGACGGCATCGAACCGCTGGGCCCTGATCCTCGGCGCATCCAGCGGCTTCGGCCAAGCATGTGCCCGGGCCTTGGCCGCCCACGGCTATCACATATTCGGTGTACACCTGGACCGGCGTGCAGGTCTCAAGCGTGTGGAGGCGTTCCAGGGCGAGCTGGAGGAGATGGGCCGAAAATCCCACTTCTTCAACATGAACGCCGCTGATCCGGAGAAGATGGCCAACGCCCTGGACGAGATGGCGGGGCTCATGGAAGAGGACGAGGATATCGGCCTCCTCATGCACTCCCTGGCCTTCGGTACGCTCCGGGAGTTCGTGGGCGACGACCCTGTCACCCCGACCCAGATGGACATGACAGTCCGGGTCATGGGTCATTCGCTGGTGGACTGGACCCAGGCCGTCCTGCAGCGGGATCTCATGGGAGAGCACGGTCGGATCTATGCCATGACCTCCTCAGGCTCCAGCCGGGTGATCCCGACCTACGGACCGGTCTCCGCCGCCAAGGCCGTCCTGGAATCCCATTGCCGTCAACTGGCCTACGAGCTGGCTCCCAGGAACATCACCGTGAACGCCCTCCGCGGCGGCGTCACCGACACCCCGGCCCTCCGCAAGATCCCGGGAAGCGAGCGCCTGGTGGATGGGGCTGTGGACCGGAACCCGTCCGGCCGCCTCACCACCCCGGAGGACGTGGCCCATGCCATGGTGGCTCTGAGCTCCCCTGACACCTACTGGATGACGGGGAACGTCATCAATGTGGACGGCGGAGAAGAGATCATGGCCTGACGCCTGGATCCGCCGCGGGCCGGCAGACTTCCTGGATCGCCTTCACCAGGATCTGCCGAGCTGTCACCTGCTGCTCGGCCGAGAGGACCAGGGGAGGGGAAAGCTCCACCACTTCTCCCCGGTCTCCGGCCGGGAGGACAAGGACGCCCCGTCGAAGGGCAGCGGCCATGACTGCCACCCCGGCGCCGGCCTCCTCCAGTTCCACTCCCAGGAAGAATCCTCGGCCTCGGACCTCCCGGACCCCTTGGATGGCGGACAGCTCTCGGGTCAGCTCGGCCTGGAAGACCGCCCCCTCCCGCCTGGCGTAATCGGCCAGGCCCTCCTCTTCCAGGACCTCCAGGAAGGCCAGGGCCGAGGCGCAGGCCAGGGGGTGGCCCAGGAAGGTGGAGGTGTGAAGCGCCTCTCCCCCTGATCGGGGCCAGGCATCCATGACGTGACGGGGACCGGCGCAGGCGCTCAAGGGCAGCCCTCCCCCCAGCGCCTTCCCCACACAGATCAGGTCCGGCACCACGCCCTCGGCCTCCAGGGCAAAGCACCGTCCCGTCCGACCGAATCCGGTGAAGATCTCATCAAAGATGAGGAGGGCGCCGGCCTCCCGGGTGAGCTCCGCCACCCGAGTCAGGAACCCTTCGGCCGGTACCCGGACCCCGGCCCGACCCTGGATGGGCTCGACGATGACCGCACCGACCTGCCCCCCTCTCTCGGCCAGCGTCCGCTCCAACGCCTGGAGGGCCTCGTCCATCGGTGCCTGACCAAAGGGGACGAAGCTCCCCCCCGGGTAGATCCGGGGGCGGAAAGGGTCCCGGAAGTCCTCTCGGGCCGTTGCAGCCAGCGATCCCACCGTCAGGCCGTGGTAGCCGCCCTGGAAAGCCACCACCTCAGGCTGGCCCGTGGCCAGAAGAGCGGTCTTGAGCGCAACCTCCACCGCCTCCGAACCCGAGTTGGCCAGGGTGATCCGGGAGTCCTCCTTCCAGGGTAGGAGGGCGGCCAGGGCCTCCAGAAGCTCCACCTTCTTCACCGGTGGGTGGATGTCGCCCATCCCATGGGGGAGGACGCCGGCCTGCTCTCGGATGGCGGCGGTGATCCGGGGGTGGGTATGACCCGCCACCGCCACGCCAAAGGCCCCGGTCAGATCCAGGTAGACGTTCCCGTCGGCGTCCTCCACCATGGCCCTGTGAGCCCGGCGCCAGAACACCGGAAACTGCTGCCCCAGGTAGGTGACGTTCTGACTCTCCACCCCCTGGAGGCGCTGGGCCAGCGCCCGGGTCTCGGGACCTGGAGGGGGCACGCGGATCCTGGGCTGATCGGGGAGATCATCCAGGTCGGAGAAGGATGAGGTGAGGTCCATGGCGACGCCGGGCTTGGAGGCGTGAGAATCAGGCAGATGGCTCCCTGCTCTGGAAAGAGCGGGAAGCCTCCCATAGACTTTGGACATCTTCCGCTCTCCGGGGAAGAGGAGCGCCCCCCGGACGCACTGCCCTCCACCAGGAGCCCACCCCGTGTCCTACAAGGACGACAGCCGCCACATCGGTGACCGCAAGCTCTCTCCCGAGAGCCTCATGATGAGCTATGGGTACAATCCCTCCCTCTCGGAGGGAGCCATCAAGTGCCCCATCTTCCAGACCTCCACCTTCGTCTTCAACTCGGCCGAAGAAGGGAAGGCCTTCTTCGAGGTGGCCTACGGACTCCGAGAGAAGCGGGCCGACGAGAATCTGGGGCTCATCTACTCCCGGCTCAACAATCCGGACCTGGAGATCCTGGAGGATCGGCTGACCCTCTGGGATGACGCCGAGGCCGCCGCTGTCTTCGAGAGCGGAATGGGTGCCATCTCCACCACCGCATTCACCTTCCTCCGGCCAGGTGACCGACTCCTCTTCAGCGAACCCGTCTACGGGGGGACCCAGTACCTCTTCACCCAGATCCTCCCCCAGTTCGGCATCGAGGTGGCTTCCTTCCGGGCCACCGAGCCCACCGAGCGGGTTCAGGAGATCATCCGGGAGGCCGGGGCGGACGGCAAGCTCAAGCTCATCCACCTGGAGACCCCGGCCAACCCAACCAACCATCTGGTGGACATCCAGGCCGTTGCCGATGCGGCTCGTGAGCTCTCCACGCCGGACCGACCGGTCCGGGTGGCCGTGGACAACACCTTCCTGGGCCCGATCTTCCAGCATCCGCTGAGTCTGGGGGCCGACCTGGTGATCTACTCCCTGACCAAGTATGTGGGAGGCCACTCCGACGTCATCGCCGGTGCGACCCTGGGATCGGCCGAGCTCATCGGCAAGATCAAAGAGACCCGCACCTTCTTCGGGAGTATGGCCGGCCCCTGGAGTGGCTGGCTGCTCATGCGAAGCCTGGAGACGCTGAAGCTCCGCATGACCGCCCAGGCCCAGACCGCCCGTGTCATCGCCGACTGGCTCCTGGAGCACCCCCGGGTGGAGCGGGTCTACTACCCGGGTCACCTGAAGGAAGGGGACCTGGACTATGAGACCTTCCAGCGCCAGTGCCTCTCGGCCGGCGGAATGGTCTCCTTCGATGTGGAGGGGGGAGAGGCAGCAGCCTTCCGAGTCTTGAACTCCCTACAGCTGATCAAGCTGGCCGTCAGTCTGGGGGGCACCGAGTCCCTGGCCCAGCACCCAGCCACCATGACCCACTCGGACATCCCGGTGCCCGAGCAACGGACCATGGGGATCACCGAGTCCATGATCCGCCTCTCGGTGGGGGTGGAAGACCCGGAGGACCTCCTGGCCGACCTGGAGC
>PWWP01000080.1 GCA_003562075.1 Gemmatimonadota bacterium | reverse complement strand
CTCGTCCCGGGGGTGCCGGTCCACCAGGGCCTCGTACACCTGGATCGCTCGATCCGTAAGCCCCTGTTGCTGGAAGATTTCAGCCATGGTCCGAGTCAGGAGATGGGAAGGGACCTCGGCCATGGCTTCGGCCGTATCCTCGGCATCCATCACATCAGCCGCAACCTGGGAGTCTACGGGCTCCGCTTCCGCAGAGGCTTCGGCTTCGTCCTCTGCAGGGGCTTCCGCTTCGTGGTCGGTCCGGAGTTGAGCCTCATCCGGGAAAGGGCCACCCTCCTCGACTTCGAGGTCCCCGTCACCATCGTCGTCGGGCTCATCACCCTCAGCGAGCTGGAATTCATGGGACGCGTGCTCCTCCTGCGCGGCCTGGATCTGGTCGGGGACCTGCTCCTCCTGAGTGGTCTGGATCTGGTCAGAGACCGGCTCCTCCTCGGCGAGCTTCTCCTCCTCTGCGGCCTGGACCTCGAGAGTGTCAGGGGGCTGGACATCAGGGGCGATGTGCTCCTCCTCCTCCCCAGGTTGGAACTCCCCCTCCAAGGGGCCAGCGCCTTCCGCTGCCTCTGGCCCTTCCTTCGATGGGTCGCTCTGGCTACTTCCGTCATGGAAGTCCAGATCGAAATCGAAGACCGCCAGGTCGTCGCTTGACGAGCCGGTGGCCGTGCCGGGGTCGGCGTCGGCCAGGTCTTCGGTGTCGGCGTCGGCCAGGTCTTCGGTGCCCGCGTCGGCCAAATCAACTGGGTCCGGGTCCTCATCCAGATCGTCTCCGCTCAGACCCGAGACCCCACCCTCCAGGTCGCCCAGGTCACCCAGAGATTCATCGGTGAATTCAGGGAGGCGGGTGTCTTCGGGAGTCGGTTCGACTTCAGGAAGGTCAGGAGAAAGCTCCAGTTCATCTTCGACAGTAGCTTCCTCGGGAACGGCTTCCTCAGGAGCAGTCTGATCGTCCAGAGCAATCTCCTCACCCAGGGAGGTGGGATCCAGGATCAGGCCTTCATCAACAAATCCCGACTCGTCGTCCAGCTCCGGGTCATCCTCTTCCAGTGAGGCACCAAAGGAGAAGTCTTCTCCCGACTGGACGTGGTCAGACTCCAGCTCATCGGCAATCGAATCGCTCGGGTCATCCATCAGCGGGTGGGTGGGATCATCCTCCTGCGGCTCGTCGAGCACCGATCCGCCCACGGCAGCCTCCGACGCTACGGCCCCCGACTCCCCATGGGCCCCAGATTCTTTCGGCTCCATGGACGGCGCCTGGGAAGCTGATTCCAGTCGGTCCAGGGCGGCCCGGGCCCCCAGGTGGCCCGGATCCAGGGCCAGGAGGTGACTCAAATCCTCCATGGCCGCTTCCGTGTCCCCTGTGTCTCGGGCCACCTCTGAGCGCTCCAGCAGGGCCAGGACGTTCTGGCCGTCCAGCTCCAGGAGGCGGTCCAGGGAGTGACGGGCACGCTCCAGATCGCCTCGAGCCCGAGCGATCCTGGCCGCCACCAGGTGTCCGGGCGTGAACCCCGGGAGCCGAGCCAGTCCATCCTCCACCAGGGAGGCGGCTTCCTTCAGGTCCCCCTTCCGTCGATACGCATCCGCTAGAGGAGCGAAGGCACGCCCCTCCGGATCCCGGGAGGACCAGAAATGGGCCCGGAGTGCTCGGATCTCCTGCTCTACGGCCTGGGACACCTGGACGCCTCCGAAGTGAAATCAGGACGGGGCGGGACCGTGAGCGATCCCTGAGTCCCCGAGCCGGCAAGATAGGGATGGCGGTTCGGAAGTGTCAACGCAGCCCCGGGCCGCCGAAGAGTTGAGGGCCCTCTTCCCTTCCGTTACGTTCCACCCGCTGGTTCCCACCCTTTTTCCGGTGAGTCGTTCGACTCCGCTGGAGTTCATGAGGCGAACGTCACGCCTGCTGGGTGGTATAATATATGGTTACCAGTAATCGACACATTCCGGCGCCATGGGGAGTGCTTCTCCAGGGGCCGGAAAACGGGCGCCCGGAAGAGGAGTGGCTGGCCTATGATGCGGCAAATGCGAGAGAACACGAAGTGGATCATGCTGATCACAGCAGCCGCCTTCGTGGCTCTCATGGTTTTCGAATGGGGAATGGACGCCAGCGGTCAGAGCGGTGGCGCCGGAAACGTGGGCCAGGTGGGTGGCACCAACGTCTCCGTCATTGAATACCAGACCATCTATCGGAATCTCTACGATCAGGTCCAGCGGACCCAGGACGAGCCCATCTCGTCTCAGCAGAATCGGGAGATCGAGGACATGGCATGGGATGAGATCGTCAACCAGATCCTCATCCAGAACGAGTTGGACCGGCGTGGGATCCGGGTGTCGGATGACGAGATCCGGCAAGCCGCCCAGACCTCTCCACCGGAGGAGCTTCGGAACGACCCCAGTTTCCAGACCGACGGCCAGTTCGATCCGCAACGGTACCAGCAGTTCCTGGCCCAGGCAGCCCAGGATCCTCGCTTCCTTCAACAGCTTGAGCAGTACTACCGGGACATCATTCCCCGGAGCAAGCTGGTGAATCAGCTCACCTCCGGCGTCTACATTTCGGACCGCCAGCTCTGGGAAGAGTTCCAGGAGCGGAACGAGCAAGCCCAGGCCAGCTTCATCGCCCTTCCGGCCCGGGACCACGTCTCGGACGCCGAAGTGGAGGTGACTCAGGAGGAGATCCAGAGCTACTACAACGAAAACCGGGACGACTTCTCGGTTCCAGCCGCGGCCCAACTCCGCTACACCTACATGACGAAGGCACCGACCCAGGCCGACACCCTGGCCGCAGAGGAACGTGCCCAGCGGATCTACGAGGAGCTACAGGACGGCATGCCCTTCGAGGACCTGGCTGACCTGGAAAGCGACGACCGGACCACCGGCTCCCAGGGTGGACAGATGGAGCCGTTCACCCGGGGCGACTGGCCTGACGCCTTCGAGGAGGTGGCCTTCTCCATTCCTGTCGGAGAGGTGAGCGAACCCTTCCGGACAGCCACCGGCTGGCACATCCTGGAGGTCGAATCCCGGGACGACGATGAGGTGGAGGCCCGCCACATCTTCCTCAGCTTCGATCGGACCGACGACTCGGAGATCCGGCTCCTGACCCGTGCCGACTCCCTGGAGACCATGGGTCAGAACATGACCGTGGACGAGGCTGCCTCCCAGCTGGGACTGTCAGCCCGGACCGGCGAGATCACGGAAGACTATGCGATCCTGGCCGGTGTGGGTCAGGCCGATGAAGCTCAGGAGTGGATCTTCGAGGAGCGGGAAGGACCTGGCGCCGTAAGTCCCGTCTTCGAGAACCGGGAAGCCTTCTACATGGTGGAGATCCTGGGGCAGACTCGAGCCGGATATCTCCCCCTGGAAGACGTAGCGGCAGACATCGAAGCTCGCCTTCGCGTAGAGAAGAAGGTGGAGAGGACAATGGCTGACGCCCGGGAACTCATGGAAGAACTCAGAAGCGGAACGGAGCTGGAGAGCCTGGCGGACCGATTGGGGCGCCAGGTACAGACCACCGACCACTTCACCCGGATGGATTTCGTGCCAGGGCTGGGAACCCGGAATGCCGCCATTGGAGCGGCCTTCAGCAGGTCTCCGGGTGAGTTCGCCGGCCCTGTCCGGATCGGCGACCAGGTCGTACTCTTGCGGGTCGACGACAGGGTGGAGGCAGACCGGGAGGCCTGGGAGGAGCAGAAGGGCTTCCAGAGGATGCAAAGGACCGCCGAGATTCGTCAGGACCGGCTGGACCGCTGGCTGGACGGCCTCCGCGAGGTGACCCGGATCCGGGACAACCGGGCCGAGTACTTCCGGATGGCAGAGGAGCAGGCCGATCAGCCTCAGATCCCCATGGCCTTCTGACCTGACCTCGTCTGACACAACAAGAGAAGCCCCCTGCTGCCGGAAAGTCCGGTGGCAGGGGGCTTTTGCAGTCCGGCACTTGATTCCTCCACGGACCTACCGCCCTTCCTCCTACTGGCTGGTGGTCAGCTTCTGGGGCTCGCCATTTCCGTTGTTCTCGTCATCCCGCCGGGACGGCTGGTCCCGAGCTGAGCTCTCCTCCGGGACCTTGAGTTCCGTTTCGATCTCCCGAAGGGAACCCTTGAACTCCCGAATCCCCTTCCCGAGTGAGGAACCGATCTCCGGGAGCCGCTTGGCTCCAAAAAGGAGCAGGATCACCATGAAGACCAGTACGATCTCCCACATTCCAAATCCGCCGAACATCTTCGCAGTCCTCCGTTGAGACCGTAGAGATCAGATGAGGGATCGGGCAATCAGGGCCACGATCAGAACCCCCACCAGGGTGAGTACATTCAGGGTCAGGGAGAGGGGCCCCAGGGTCAGGGCCACCGCTACCAGATCCAGATGAAGGGGCCCCACCGACGCCGCCACCGAGGTGGTCAGGAAATCGCGGGCCGGGCTGTCCGGCAGAAAGGTCTCGCTCAGGAGGGTCAAAAGCCCACCCAGAAAGAGTCCAATGACCAGTACCCAGAAAGCCCGCCGTCCGGACCGCCTCTGCTCCCTCAGGAGCCCATTCATGCCGCCCCTCCGACGTCATCCACGCACATCATCATCAAGTTAACGGATGTCTCCTCCGGGAACAGCGCCCGGCTCTAACGGCTACGCTCAATGGCGTAGGCGATGGCCGCCCGAAGGGCCTCCACCGCCTCACCTTCCTCTCCGACCTCGTCCAATGCTTCCTCTGCCAGCCCTGCAAAGTGCTCCGCCCGGCCCCGGGCATACTCCAGGCCCCCTGAATCCCGAACGATCCGAACGATGGCTTCGATCTCCTCGTCGGTGGGATCCAGGAGAGTGAAGAAGTGGCGGACCCTGTCGGCATCCGCTGCCTCCACCCGCTTCATGGCCTCCACCAGGGGAAGGGTCACCTTCCGCTCCCGAAGATCGTGACCCGTGGGCTTACCCGTCTCCTCCTCACTCCCGGTGTAGTCCAGGAGATCGTCGGCGATCTGGAAGGCCATCCCCAGGGCGTGGCCGAATCGGCGGAAGGCCTCCCTGTGGTCCGACTCACCCACCAATGATCCGATCTCACAGGCCGCCGCCATGAGCGACGCTGTCTTGCACGAGATCAGACGCTCGTAGTCGGCCTCAGTGAAATCCAGAGCATCGTAGGAGGTCAGTTGACGGAGTTCGCCTACACTCATCTGGCTGGACGCGTGGGCCAGGGCACTGATGGCCTCCAGGCGTCCCAGACGGGCCAGTTCGGTGATGGACCGGGCGTAAAGATAGTCACCGGTAATGATAGCCACCTGGTGGGTCCAGAGCTGGTTCACCGTGGGCATCCCCCGACGAAGGACCGAATGGTCCACTGCATCGTCATGGACCAGAGTCGCCAGATGCACCATCTCCACCACGGCGGCCAGGGGAAGGGCGTCCGGATTGGGCTGCCCTCCCACTTCGTTGGCCAGGAGGAGGAGGGTCGGTCGGAAGAGCTTCCCTCGCATCTTCAGGAGGTAATCGTTCACCTCCTCCTGCATGTCGAAATCGGTGAGAAGAATCCGACGCATCTCGTCCACCACGCCGTCCAACCGGTCGCTGACCGGACCCTGAATGCGAGTCAGCCGGGACGGACGAGGGGCGGTGGTGGGCTGGAGGTTGGTCATAGGGGGCCAGAAAGACGAAAGAAGCTCACCGAAGCTCCCGGAGGCGCTCGGTCACGTCCTTGAAGTTGATGTCCAGGGAAAAGACTCGTTCGTAGAACTCCCGTGCCGACTTGGGGTTCCCGACTTCCTCGTAGGCCTTGGCCAGATAGTAGTAGATTCCAAGAAGCTCGTCCTCTACCTGGTACCCGGCATCCAGGGCCCGGGAGAGACTACGGATGGACACCTCCGGCTGTCCCTTCTCCAGGAAGCACTGTCCCAGCATCTCGAAGGCGCCCAGGTGATTGGGACGGGCTCGCACCACCTGCTGAAACTCGGTCGCCGCCTCGTCCAGCAGTCCCATCTCCTTGTAGGCGGCCCCCAGGTCGTATCGGGCTGTAACGTCATCAGAGGGGAGGTCCCGGGCCACCCGCTCCTTGAACTGGGAAAGCATCCGGGCAAAGTCCGCTTCTTCGTCACCCGACGGCTCAGCATCGGCCACCTTCCACCGGAAGGTCCTCGGGCCCGGCTCGTCCAGGACCATCCCACCCAGATCCACGAACTCCTCCTGGGCATCGTCCTTGGGCTCGGAGGCCAGGGCTCGCTGAGCTCGGGGATTCCGGGGGTCCAGGGCCAACACCTGGCCATAGACCACCTCCGCCTTCCGACCCGCCCCTGTCCGCTCCAGCGCCTCGGCCAATTCCAGGAAGGCCGGCACCAGGAGGGCACGATCCTCAGTTCGGTGGGCATACTCCACCAGGCGCTTGTAGTGCGCCACCTCGTCCGGGTCCTGGAAGATGAGGTCCCGGACCACTCGCATGGCCTTCTCCGGATCACCGTTGTCGGCGTAGGTCCGGTGGGCCCGGGTCAGGGCGATCCGAGCTTCCTCGTCCATCCCCTTTTCCAGCAGGACGCTCCCCAGATCCCGCCATCCAGCGGCGTCGCTGGGATCTTCCGTCACCCGCTCCCGGAGGGTGTTCAGCGTCTCAGCCACCGACGAGGCCGGGACGGTCTCAGCGTCCCCTTCGTCGGGAAGCAGCGTTTCTGGCGTCAGCTCTTCCTCCGCCCGATGATGGAGGCTGGATTCCGTCGGTCCGGCGGAGCTTGGCGAAGGTAAGGACGGCTCCGGATCGTCCAGGGTGGGAAGAGGGTCCAGAGCCTTGTCATCCTCCAGGACGGGCAGTTCCTCCTGCCCGGACGTGTCGCCGGAAGGGAGTTCGTCGGCGTCGGTGAGGCCGTCCTCAGAGAGGTCGAACTCGGGTCCTTCCCGAGAATCAGGGTCGGTCAAAGCGTCCGAGTCCACCATCCCTGGATCGGCGAAAGTCTCCGGGTCCATGGGTCCCGAGTCGACCAGGGCTTGAGAGTCCTGATCCTCGCCATCGGCGTCGCTCACCTTCGAGGTGTCATCGTCCGGGGAGGCGTCTTCGCCCAGGTCGAAGGTGATCCCTTCCAGGGGATCGGCTTGGGGGCTGCGCCCAGACTCATGGTCCTCCACAGGCTGGACGACCCCGTGGTCCAATCCCGGGGCGTCCTCCCGCACAGAAGACTGGTCACCAGGGAGGGAGACTGCGTCGGCCTCGAACCCAGGGAGGGCCGTGGTCTCGAACCCAGGCAAACCCGAATCGGCAGAATCCCCGGCACCGGCCTCCGCCCGGGACTCGGCCTCAGGGGAAGGAAAGGCGTCTCCCCCCTCCGGATCCGCCTCAGGATCCAGCTCCAGGATCCGTGTCCGGAGCTGTTCTGCGCCTTCTACATCGCCGGCATCCTGGAGGTAGCGGGCCGCCGCCTGCAGGTGGGTCACGGCTTCGTCGGATCGTTCCAGGGTGACCAGAAGGTCAGCAAGGAAGACGCGGGTCTCGGCGTCGTCGGGAACCAACCTGCTGAACTCCTCCAGAGCCCGCAGCGCTTCCTCCACGTCGGCCTGGGCGACCTGGAGTTCTGCATATTCCAGGAAGTCTCGCCGAGCATCCACCACGAAGCCCTGTCGAGCCCGAATCTGCCCCATCCGAAGCCGAACCGCAGCCCGGCCGGGAGCGTTCCGCTCCAGCTTCCTGCAGACCGCCAGAGCGTTGTTGGCCAGATCCGCATCCAGATAGAGATCGATGGCCGTCTCATAGTTCTCGACAGCCCCCTGCAGGTCCCCCATCCGGACCTGCAGATCACCGATGCGGTTGTAGAGGGCGATCTCCGGCTCTCCATCAGCCTCCGCCCGCTCCAGGGCCTGGGAGTAGAGAGCCATGGCCTCGGACCACTCTTCCCCCTGCTCGTGCTCCCGGGCCTTCGCTTTCAGCTTGTCAATCTTCATACCGGCGTGTCAGGAACCCTGGATCATGGTGGGACGCGCCCGCGGTCGAAACGCGGAGCTGCGCCCAGGAAGGTGCCCGGTTTCGCCTACCGGGACACGGGAGGATAGAACACGATGGGGGTTCCGGTCCAGTCCCATCCACCTGGCCGGCCAGGCGAGGGGGCAGCTCAGCCCTCTGATTCCCTCAGATTCGGCCGCAAGAGGGCAGGACTCAGCGCCGGATTCCCTACCTGGAGCTGGAAGGCCCAATCGAAGATGGCGATGGCACCATCCTGGGTGAAGCCCACATGGGTCACCCGGATCACACCGTACCGCCAGCGACCGCCGGACGCCGGGACACGGAGAACGTAGCTGTGCTCTGGGAAGAGGGCGATGTCCACCCCGGAGTAGTCGGAGGCTGGAGCTTCCCGAAGGTCCAGGCATCCGGCATCGGCCGCAGGACCACACCGGAGCGCAGTGGTGAAGTAGGCGTCCCTGTGCACCTCCACGCCAGGGCCCGGTACCAGCCACCATCCGTCCTGGTCGAACTCCAGCCGGAAGTGGCGTTCCGGATCGCTACCGGCCCGGATGGGGTCCAGATCTTCTCGTTCCTGGAAAACGAAGCCGGATGCCGACGGGACATCCTCCCAAGCGAAGAGATATTCACCGTGGTAGTCGGGACGAGGCGTTCCCTCAGCCAGGGCGCTTCCATCGCTCTCGTGTCCCTGATCGTCTACGGAGGTGACGAAATAGCCGTAGGTGTTCCCATTTTCCACCAGGAGATCCAGGAACCCTTCCGAGTCGGTCTCCCCCAGGAGGGTCACGGCTCCGTCCCCACCTTCCAGGTAGACCCGATAGAAGTGGAAGTCGGCTGCATCCCGGGCCCGGTCATCCCAGGTGAGGTAGATGGCGTCATCCAGGGGGATGGCGTCCAGCGTCCCGGGTACAGGAGGAGGATCAGGATGGGGGACGTGGATCTCGATGGCGTAGTCCGAGGCGGCTTCCGTCCCGCTCCGGGCATCGTACGCGGCCACATAATACTCATACGTGGCCCCTGGAGCGACATTCACGTCCGTATAAGAGCAGAATCCGCCGGCGCAGTTGGTCACGTCAGCCACCAGAAAGTAGTCGGCATCGGTGGTCCGCTTCCCGTAGACCCGGAAGGACTCACCATCCCACTGCGGGTGGAGCTCCCAGGTCAACGTCACCGCCTGATTGTAGTAGTAACCGTCCAGGTCTCGTGGAGGCGCCATCCCGCCGTTTCCGGGAACCAGGACGTTCCCCGCCTCACAGCCAACCATGGCCAGGGACAGAAGAGCCACAGCCACCACCCTCACTACCGTTCTCGGACCCATGACCCTTCCTCCCTTTCAACTGGAACAGGCTACCGACTGAGCCGGCGAAGGTGGGTCAACAGAGCTGAGCGCCAGGCTCCCACCCCTGGTCCTCTACGCTCCCTCCGAAGCCGCCTTCACTCTCATGCAATGCAGGAGTTGTGCCCCTGGAATCCCCAGACCCCCGAGCCCTTCTAGTATCCGGAATGTCCCTTCTGGAGGACACCCAGGAAGCGAGGAAGGGGGCACACGGGGGTGGAGGGCTCCAGGTAGAATCACGGGGTCAGAGGGGAGGAAGGCCCTGGCCGCCTCCAGTTCCCGTCCCCCGGTCCCGCTGGCGGTAGTCGAAGCTCAGATCCCGGTTCGCCCGGAGGGCCACCTCGAAGGTGAAAGACCAATTGCCCTGCACCGTCTGTCGAAATCCGAAGCTGGCCTCCCACTCGTGGAGGTCCCGGGTCAACTGAACCTCGTGATCAGAGAAACGACTCTCACTCAGGTTGTAAGCCGAGCGCCAACGGGCGCCCCAGTTCTGGCTGGGGTCGAAGGCCAGATCCCATTGAAGGGTCTCATTTCGGGCTCCGGCCCGGGTCGTCCCCGACTCCCTGGGTCGCCGTAGGTTGTAGCTCATCCGGGCGCTCCATCCCTGCCCTCGGGCCTGAGAACCCCGGTCGTCTCCACCCGGCACCACCCGGTTCGGATCGTACCCGTCCCGCTCAGCCCCTGGCTCCCCCTCCTCCGGCTCCAGGTCATCGTCTTCCGGTTCATCCTCCGGCGGTTCTCCCTCGCCAAAGCCCAGAAGACGGGAGACGGCCCGGACCAGACCTGAGCGGTGATCGATCTGGAAACCCAGGTTCACCCGGCTCAGGTGAGGAGAGAACTCACGACCTCCTACCACCCCGTTCTCACCGGCCTGGGGCTCCTGGAAAAGGTCGTGGGCGAAGGAGAGGTCCAACCCCTGGAGGTAATCGGACCGGACCGTATTGGAGAGCTGAGTGGTGGTGAACCCGTCGATGAAGCGACCCGTGGAGTCGGCCTCCACCAGGTCATAGGTGACGGCGCTGGTATTCAGGGCCAGGATGTTCACCACCCGGGACTGAGGCGCGCGCCGGAGGCCGTCCTCCGTCAAATCCTCGCCCAGATCCTCCACTTCCTCCTCGTCCTCCTCCATGAACCCCTCGTCATCCAGGGGGTCGTCACCGGGCTCCGCATCTGGATCGGGAGCCTCCTCCACGGCCAGCTCTTCCTCCTCTTCACTGACCCGGGCCTCCCAGGTCTGGTTCAGGTTCAGGTTCAGAATCTTGTTGGGTCGGGCGGCCCGAGCGCCAAAAACCTGGCGCTGGAGGTCATCGGGCCGCACCTCCGGGGAATAGGAGTAGCTGACGGAGGGAGTCACCTTGTGGCGCAGAGCATCGAAATTTCCGAACCCGGGATAGAACCCGTAGAGCTCAGTCCGGAGGGTCACCCCGGTGGAGATCCGACTGGGCCCGGTAATGAAGCTCTGGGCCTCGGGAATGGTATCGGAGCGGAGCATCTGCCCACTCATCGAGAGGCTGGGGCTCAGCGTGGTCTGACCGATGAGTCCGATCCGGTAGCTCAACCCTGTACTCCAGTCCACCGTCCCCACTCCCAGGTCCTGGAGCTGCTCCGGGTCCACCAGGAGGTCGCTCTGGAGGAAGGGATCCAGGGCCGGCGGCAGTCCGGTGCCGGCCGAGTAGCCCCCCAAACGACGGAGGGACTCCACCTCCGAATCAAAGCCCCCCATGGGGAGGAGCCCCGAGGGTACCTCCTCGAAAACCGTCTCGTTGAACTGGACGCTGGCATTCCACGATAGGTCCCCCAACCCCGCATCCACACTGGCGTCAGCCCGGGTCCGGAGTTCATCGGCCTGGTTGATGATGAAGGTGGTATCCGGCTCCTGGGTCTGTCGCTGGTAGATGTCCCGGTTGAAGCCCATGTTCCCCCGAAGGGTCAGATTGTTGTACCAACTGGCCGCCAGGGGAGGCGCCGGGAAGAGGGTCACCGTGTTGAAACTCAGGCTGGCCCGGGGGAGATTCATGTCCACCCGGTCGTCGGTAAGGTGCTGCCGACGGTTGGCCGAGAGGGAGAGATTCCCCCAGTCGAAGCGGTGGCTGAATCCGGCCTCCGAGTTGATGGTCTGGGTCAGCTCCCGGGGGTCGAAGGAGTTCTCGTTCACGAAATCGGAGCTGGTGATGAAGCGTCCAGAGATGTTTGCTCGGGTCCGCTCCGAGATCTCCCAGTTGTGCCGGGTATCCAGCCCCAGCTCCGTCTGTCCCGTCTCCCGCCAGTACCGGCGGACGTTCACGTTCCCGTCCATGAACTGGGCACGCCATCGATACCGGAGTCCTCCGGTAAGGGCCAGGTAGTTGTTGGAGTACCAGTCCAGCGCCATGGTGGCGTCGGAATAGTCGCTCATCCCCCAGTAGTACCCGAGGTTGGAGATCCGACGGTTGTATCCGCTGGAGGTCCGAACCACGGCGTTCACCGAGAAGGAGGGGGTCAGGAGACCCGACGCCCGGCCCGATCCCAGATTCTGGGCGATGAAGGGGAGCCAGAGGACCGGCACGTCCTCGATGTACATCCGGACTCCCCGAGCCACCAGGACCTGGTTGGCCACCACCTTCATCTGGGACGACTCGAAGTACGAGTGGGGTGGGTCGTGGTCGCAGGAGGTGAATCGGGTGGTGCTTCCGAAGAGCTGACCCTGCTCCACCGAGTCCAGGTTCCCCTGCACGTACCAGGTGGCTCCTTCCGTGTAGGTCGTCCGGGCCCCGGCGGCCGTTCCACGCTCTTCCGTCAGGTCGTAGATCAGGGCCTGGCTTTCCACCGGGTCGCCCTGCTCCGGAGTGAAGAGGGTGGGACCGGTGGTCCGGATCCGGCGGGTCAGATCGTCAAAGGTGATGGAGGAGTCGGCCTCCACCTGGTTCCCCTGGCCGGAGAACCGAGCCCGGCTGTCCGGCGTCCCCTGCAGGACCAATCGGCGATCCCGGGCCTCGAAATCGGCCCGGGTCCCCTGGTAGGCCGCCACCGAATAGCCCGGAAGATCGGCCAGGGCCCGCATGATGGAGTCGGCGCCATCGGGTAGCTGGGTCGCCGGTCGGGCCCGCCGCTCTTCAGTGGGCTGGATCACCACCTGCGGGGGAGCCTCATCGGCCTGGGGGACGGTGTCGGCATCAGCCGGCGCATCGGGATCCACCTCCTCTGGCACGACCTGACGTCCGTTCCGGACCCGCTCCAGAATCCGGAGACGTGCCGAATCGGCCCGAGAGAGGATCGTATCGGCTGCTTGATGACGCTCCAGAACGGGAGCCGCCTGGATGGGCTCCACACCTCCACTCCAGACCACGGCCCAGGCCACCAGGGCCAGGGGAACGATCCATCCACCGCTTCGAATCCCACCTTCCCCCATCAGCTCATCTCCACAGTGCCGGGAGGCGGCTCCGACGAGGGCTCCAGCTTCTCCTCCCGACGCCGATGAATCAGGCGGGATAGGACGATGCTCACCTCGTACAGAACCATCATTGGAGCGATCATGAGAAAGGTGGAGGCGATGTCTCCGGGCGTGAGGGCGCTGGCCAGAATGGTGATGGCGACAATGGCGTGTCGCCGCTTCTCTTTCAGGAACTGAGGCGTGATGAGACCCATGGCCGATAGGATCATCACCACCACCGGTAGTTCGAAAACGATCCCGAAGGCCAGAAGGAGCCGGACCACGAAGCCCAGGTACTCCCCCACCTCGATGGCCGGCTCCAGGAAGGCCTGCTGAAATCCTGAGAGGAACCGAAGGGCCAGGGGCAGCACCCAGAAATAGGCCATAGCCACCCCGGCACAGAACAGGGCCAGACCGAAATACAGACTCGGAATGATGACCTTCTTCTCGTCAGCTTCCAGCGCCGGAGAGAAGAATGCCCAGCCTTGGTAGAGTACAATGGGGAAGGCCAGAAGGATCCCCACCACCAGGCTCAGCTTCAGGGTGACGAAGAACGGAGTGGCCGGATTGAAGTAGACCAGCTCCTCTCCCCGAAGGAAGGGCCGCACCGGACGGATGAGAATCTCCATCACATCCATGTAGTGGACCAGCAGGAAGCCGATCACGGTAGCCACGGCCAGCGCCACCAGGGACCAGAGGATCCGCCACCGGAGTTCCTCCAGGTGGTCCAGGAAGGGCATTTCACCCGTGGGCGCGGTGTGGCGTGGGGGCATACGGCTCACTTCAGGGGGAGTTCGGCCTGGTTCTGGCGCTGGAGCTCCCGCCGGCCCCTTTCCTTCATCTCGTCCACGAAATCCTGAAACTCATCGGCGTCCTGGAAATTCCGGTAGACGGAGGCAAACCGAACGTACGCCACTCGGTCCAGAGGCTTGAGCCGCTCCATGACCATCGCTCCGATGGCCTGGCTTGGGACCTCCACTCCTGCCTGTTGGGAGAGGGCATCCTCGATCTCGTCGCTGATCCGCTCCACCTCCGTGTGGGAGACGGGGCGTTTCGCGCAGGCCAGCTTCACGGCCCGGACCAGCTTGGCTCGATCGAAGTCCTCCGCTGCCCCACTCCGCTTCAGAACCTGGATGGGCCGCTCCTCCACGTATTCATAGGTGGTGAAGCGTTCCGAACATCCGGCGCACTCCCGGCGACGGCGGACGGCGCGTCCGCCGCGACTGGTCCGGGTGTCCACCACTCGGTTCTCGGTGGAGTCACACTGGGGGCATCGCATGGTAGGCCGGCGAAAGGAGGGAAGGGTTCGCTGGATTCAGGTGGGCCACCCTGGAATCGGGCTGCCGGAGGTGCCAACGCAAAGGTGGGTGTCCCCACGTCTGATCCATTTCAGGCGTCAGCCCATCTCGTCTTCAGGCGTCAGCCCAGTTCATCCAGAGCTCGCCGGGCCATGGAGGCGGCATCGGAATCGGGCCAGGTGTTAACGACCCGCTCCAGGTAACTTCGGGCTTCTCCGCTGTCACCCATCTCCCGGTACAGGAGACCCACACGGTAGAGTGCATACGGCACTCGATCTGCATCGGGGTGATACTAGGGGATCTCCAGGAAGGCATCGATGGCCCCTTCCAGGTCATCGTCCTGAACCCGAATATCCGCCAGGAAATAGCGGGCGGATGGAGTCAGTTCGTGGTTGGGGAAGCGATCCACGACCTCCTCCAACCCCAGCCGGGCCGAGGTAAGGGAGCCCCGCCGATACTGGGTCATGGCCTCATCGTAGATGTCCACTGCTTCACTACCACCTTCGCTGCCCGGCATGGCCCCGAATCCACCGGGGTCCGGTCGACGATCCAACTGATCTCGCAGGCCGGCCAGCTCCTGCTGGGACATGCCAGCCAGCTCCTGGACCCGGATCAACTGGTCCTCCAAGCCCCGGAAGGTCCGATTCACCTGGACCTGATGCTGGCCAAACCGGGTGGAGAGGGCATGAATGGAATCACCCTGCAACTCCTGCCCTGCCTGGATCTCTCGCATGAGGGCTTCCTGGCGCTCGGCCAGGTCCCGGATCTCCCCCTGGAGGCTCCTCATGTCTCCCTTGGTGGCACACGCCGCCAGAGGCAGAAGGAGGATTCCAGCCAGAAGGAGACGAACCCCTCCCCCGAACGCGTCCCAGGAACGGAAGCGTCCAGACCGGTTCGTCGTCGGGAGAGGGGTCGTCTTCATTATCTAACCTGCTCGCAGTTTGTCGCCCGAAGGCGATCCGTCAGGTGGATTTACTCGCCACCCGGCGGGTTGATGGCTCCGGCACCGGCAGTGATCACGAACTCCACCCGCCGATTCTGGGCCCAGGCACTTTCATTACTCGCCGAGACCAGGGGACGTTCCTCCCCGTAGGAGGTCGTCACGAACCGGGTCTCCGGGATGCCGTTCTCCAGGAAGAAGTCCAGCACCGCCTGAGCACGTCGCGAGCCCAGGGCCTGGTTGTACTCGGCAGAGCCACGCTCGTCGGTATGGCCTTCCAGCCTCAGCCTCACGTCGGGGCTGGCCTGCAGGACCTGTACCTTCTGCCGTAGAACCTGCGCGGCATCGGACCGGATGGCCGACTCGTCGAAGTCGAAGTGGACACGCTCCTCCAGAATGGCACGAGCGTCGGCAACGGCACGCTCACGCTCAGCCCGAGCGCGTTCCTCGGCTTCGCGGGCAGCCCGGACCGAATCCTCATAGGCCCGGAGGGAATCCATATCCGGACCGGTTTCCTCAGCCGGCGGCGGAGCGGGGGGTTCCGGGGACTCGCGGCGGCAAGCGCCAACGGTCACTCCGATAAGCAGGACAGCGACGACAAAGAGTCGACGGTACATCGCAGTTACTCCTGGTGTGAAGAGAGTTCACGGTACGAACGGGTGAACACGACAGGCACCGTCGTCAGAACCGGTCCTCCCCAGGTTTCCAGTGCGCTCTAGGCGAACGAAGTTCCTGGTGGTGGAGAGCTCGGCTCAGCGCGGTCGCCGCCCCCAGACGGCCGCACCTGCATTTCCGGGGGAAAAACTTCCCTGCATATATCGAAAAATCTTCTGCAACGCAACGGTTCGGGTAGCAGATTCCGGGTGCCTGCCTCAGGGAGTTTTTCTGACCAACAGTGCGAATGATAACACGATCCGGACGTTCCGGGCCACTCCCCATGGCCGCTTTTTATTCCGCTAAACACGGATCGGGCTCCGTCAATCCCGATCTTCTTCTGCGTCGGCTGCATATCGAGGCGCCAGCGAGGGAGACCAGGCCGCCATTCGGGCCCGCATTCCCGAGACCAGCGTTCGGGTGGCCCCCGTCTCCACATCAACGATGAAGAGAGCCCGCCCCCAGTTCCGTTCTCCGCTGTAGACCAGGTGTCGGCCATCCGGCGCCCAACTCGGATCCTCGTTGTTTCCTTCCCTGGTCAACTGGACGACCCGGCCCCGCTGACCCACCTCGGAGACCAGGACGTGGTGCCTGCCCCGCTGCTCGATGCGACCGTGATAGGCGATCCGGTCACCGCGAGGAGACCACTCGGGAGAGGTGTAGTAGCCCGGACGGTTGTAGACGTAGGGAGACACGATGTGGGGCTGACCCCCATTGGCCGGCATGCGATAGATCTGGGGAGCGCCCACACCCAGCCGATTGGAGTTGAAGACGAGTTGACTCCCATCGGGCGAGAAGCTGGGAGAAATGTCCTCCCAGCGGCCCCGTGAAATCTCCTCGAAGCAACACTCCTGGGCCAGGTTGTATGTGAAGATCCCCGAATCCCGACCGGCATTGACGGCGAAGGCCACTCGCTCCCCGTCAGGGTGATAGGTGGGGGTGATGTAGTCCCCGACCCGCTCGGCCGGCACCGACTTCCGCTCCCCGGTCTCCAGGTTCAGTTCGTAGACCCGGGGCAGCCCGCTCTGGTAGGAGGTGTAGACCACACGGCGGCCGTCCGGCGACCACGACGGGGACATGGCCAGGGCATACCCATCCTCCTGGGCCCGGTCCCGGGTAATCCGCTGGAGGTTCTCGCCATCCGCATCCACCATCCAGAGATCCTGGGAGCCGTCTTCCATGCGCCGGGAAAAGACGATCCGGGAGGCTGCGATCCCTGGCTCATCGAAGACCCACTGGACCACGGCGTCCGAGGCAATATGGGTGGCCATCCGGAAGTCAGGCGAATCGGGACTGGGAAGTGGGAATCGTCCCTGGTCCCGCAACTCCCGGTAGATGACGTCGTGAACCTCCACCACCAGCGCCCCTGCCTCCAGTCGGCCGGTGACGAGCCAGTCCGCTCCCAATTCATCCCAGAGGGCGTAGTCCACCTGGTCGCGGGCGAAGGCCTGGGGGATGGAATCCAGGACCCTGAAGCGATTGGAGTGCCGCAGGTCCCGGGCCACGATGTTCTCGGCTCGCTGGGCCGCCGTCCCCCCCTGGAAGGGTTGGATGGCTACCACCGGCTGGGTTCGTCCCTCGTAGAGGAGCCCCAGGCTTACCCCCGGGAACCGCTCCTCCACATCCTGGGCGTGGACTCCGGGCGCCAGGAAGAGGACCGCAGCCAGGGCGGTGAGAACGGAAGCCCACCAGGGGCCACCACGATTCCAAGACTGTACCATGGACTTGCTCCAATGCTCGCCCCGAATCCGGGGATCCGCGTGGTCGTCGTTCCTGCAGGCGGGGTGGCCGACCATCGGCCGGCCACCCCGATCCTCTATCAAGCTTCGTTCCTACGTCGCCGGCATTACCCTTGATCAGGGTCCGCCGGGCCCCGGGTTTCCACCCGGACCGAAGGTGAACTGCACCGGCAGGCGGTCGAAGGGAAGATCGCCGGGCAGGGCTCCAAATCGCCCGGCCCCTGCACACTCCACCGCCCCCACGGCCGCAATGTCCAGCCTCGAGTTGCCGGAGCGTTGATGGATCTGGATGCTGGAACCCGGCACGGTTCCATCCTCCACGATCTCGAACCGGACCACCGTCGTACCCCGGTCCACCCCTGCAGGAGCCCGGAAGCAGCGGGAGATCTCTCTCACGATGGTGCTGTAGTAGGCAGGGTAGTCTCGCCTCAACCCCTCCATCCGAACCGCAATCTCCGCACTGGAGGGCTCGGCTTGCTCTTCCTGGGGAGGAGCCTCTTCCCTGGGCGGCGTATCGGTCTGGGTCGGCGAGGGCTCCGGTTCCGGGTCCGGCTCAGGCTCGGGCTCCGGCTCAGGCTCGGGCTCCGGTGGCGGCGGTTCGGGCTCGGGCTCCGGGTCGGGCTCGGGAGGCGGAGGCTCAGGTTCGGGCTCGGGCTGGGGCGGCTCCGGATCCGGGTCGGGCTGCACCACCTCATCGGGCTCGGGGAGGGCATCGATGGGCTCCTCCAGCTCGGCCATGGACACCATCTCCATCTCGTACGCGATGTATTCGATGGGAGAGTCGGCCTGACGGTGAAGCCACCACGCCGCCACCAGAAGGAAGACGTGGAAAGCCACAGAGGCCAGGACAGGGCCCCGTCCGGGTCGTCGAGGGTGCTCGCTCCAGGTGCTCATGGTCAATGGAGTCCTACACCCATGTAGCTCGGGGGGTCGCCTGCTCGACCCACCCCGTGTATGCCCCGATCATCGCCGGGGTTCGGGTTCGCCCACCAGAGCCCAACGGACTCCTTCCTCCTGTGCGGTTCGGGCCACGATGGCCAGAACCCCGAACATGTCGCCGTAGATGGCGGCCTCATCACCCTTCACATAGATGGTCTGGGCCCCTGCCGCCCGGAAGAGCTGGGGGAAGGAACTTGCGAATTCCTCAGCCGACACGGGGGTCTCCCCCACGTAGACGATCCCCGACTCGTCCACAGCCACGATGAAGGGATCGTCCTGTGCGGTGATGGGCTGGATCTGCCCCCGAGGGAGCTGGACCTCCAGCCCACCCTGCAGCATGGGAGCAGTGATGATGAAGATCACCAGGAGGGTAAAGGCCACGTCGATGAGGGAGGTGACGTTGATCTCCGCATTCATGGGGAGATCCCGCCCCGCCCGACGCCGACGGCTGTTGTTCATCAAACCCGTCCCTCCCGGGCCAGGGTGCCGATGAACTCACTGGAGAACCCTTCAAGCTCACCCGAGACGGCGTTGAGGCGGGCCACGTAGTAGTTGTATCCGATGACCGCAGGGATGGCTACGGCCAGCCCCACCACCGTGGTGACCAGGGCCTCTGCCACACCCGGGGCCACTGCACCGATGTTGGTGGAGCCGGTGGCCACGATCCCCAGGAAGGCGTTCATCACACCGATCACCGTTCCCAGGAGCCCCAGGAGGGGCGAGATGGAGCCAATTACCGCAAGCCAGGTCAGCCCAACTGAGAGTTCGTCCCGCTCCTCGGCCTCCTCCTTCTCCAGCGTCATCCGGAGGGCCTCCAGCTGGGTCAGGCTGAGCCCTTCCGCCGTAGGCGCACCCTCCCGGAGCGCACCGGGGCGGAGTTCGCTGAAGAAGTTCACTCCCTGCCGGAAGACCCGGCCGTAGGGCGAGTCGGGAAGGGAGAGGATGATGCGGTAGGCATCCTCCAGCCGTTGGGCCCGCTCCATGGCGTCCAGGAAGCGGTCCCCCTCTCTGCGCACATCCCGGAAGTGCCGCCACTTCCAGAAGATGATCACCCAGCTGGAAACCGAGAAGACGGCCAGGACCAGAAGCACGATCTTGGTGGGGAGCGTTCCTCCCCAGATGAGATCCCAGGCCGACTCGGGAACCTGTCGGCCCACCTGCAGGAGAATGGCTGCCATCATGGCGTGGCCACCTGGGACCGGGCCCCGGCGATGTACCGGAACGTCTCCCGGAGGCCATCCTTCAGCGAATGCTGGGGTGACCACCCCCGAGCCGAGAATCGGCTCACTGCCAGGGTACTGTGTCGGAGCTCACCCTGCCGGGGAGAGCGGAAGCTTCGAGGTGACTGGTGGCCTGAAACGGCCTCCAGAAGGTCGGCGAGTCTGTTCACGCTGGTTCCCATTCCTGTTGCCACGTTGAAGGCGCGTTCGTCCAGCCCCCCAGAAGCCGGTGTGTTCATCTCGGCAGCACGCAGGTTGGCCTGGACTACGTCTTTCACGTAGACGTAGTCCCGGGTCTGCTCACCATCGCCGAAGATGTGGATCTCCTGGCCCGACAGAAGCCGGTCACAGAAGATGGCCACCACACCGGCCTCTCCATGAGGATCTTGCCTGGGACCGTACACGTTGGAGTAGCGAAGTGCAACGTAGTCCAGTCCGTGGACGACCCGGTAGTAGTGCAGGTAGTGCTCACCCGCCAGCTTCGATACGCCGTAGGGCGAAAGGGGAAGCTTGGGGGCGACCTCCGGCGTGGGCCGCTCTTCCGGCTCTCCGTAGACCACCCCACCGGAAGAGATATACACGACCCGCTTGACCCCGGTCCTCCGGCACGCCTCCAGGAGGTTCAGGAGGCCGTTCACATTGGTGGCGGCATCCCGGAGGGGGTCCTCCACCGAGATCCGGACATCGATCTGGGCAGCGTGATGGTTCACCAGGTCGAAGCCCACCTCCTGGCAGAGTTCACCCAGGGCCGGATCACCGATGGACATCTGGTGAAAGGTAGCCCTCTCCGGGACGTTCTCCTTCCTTCCAGATGAGAGATCATCAACGATCCACACCTCATCCCCCCGGGCCAGGTGTCCCTCTGCCACATGGCTCCCGATGAAGCCGGCACCCCCGGTCACCAGGACCTTCCGCGGCGACGAACTGTCGACTCCGTCCTTCTCCACTCCGTTCATGACCCTACCCTCTCCTTGGATTCGCCGTCGCCGGCGGCTTCGTCGGACTCTCCCTTCCGTTGGCGCCCCCTGGAGCCACGGGAAGGAGAGCGTACACTCTCTTCCAGCCCGTACAGGAATCGCACTGCGTCCACCAGCTCTGCCCCCCCACCCCGGGCCATCCCGGTCCGGAGCCGCACCGTGGGCTCATGGAGAAGCTTGTTCATGAGCCGACGGGAGAACTCTTCTACCCGCTCCCGATCCCCATCACTCAGGTGGTCCATCCCTCGCAAGAGACGTTCCAGTTCCGCGTTCCGGTGGGACTCAGCCCGGGTCCGCATTCGACGGATCACCGGAACGACCTCCAACGAAGCGAACCATGTCCGGAATTCCTCGGACTGGGCCCGGATGATCCGGTCGGCTTCAGGGACGGCTCCCTCCCGGAGCCGGACCTGTTCATCCACGATTTTGCGAAGGTCATCCACATTATACAGGAAGACCTCAGATTCGTCGCTCAGGCTGTGGTCCACATCTCGAGGGATGGCGATGTCGATCATGAGGAGGGGTCGGCGAAGACTCTCGGGGAAGGCTTCCCGGAAGACCTCACGGGTCAGGATCGGGTGGGGAGCGGCGGTGGAGGCCAGGACGATGTCGGCGGAGGAAAGCCCCTGGGCCAACCGGTCCATGGCGATGGCTTGGCCCCGGATCCGCCGGGCCAGATCCACTGCTCGCTCGTAGGTCCGGTTCGCCACCATGACGCCCTCCACTCCCTCCCGGCCCAGGGCCTCCACGATGAGCTCACCAGTCTGGCCAGCCCCAAGAATGAGGACCCGTTTCCCCCGGAGGGAACCGAAAATCTTCCGGGCCAACTCCACGGCCACCGAGGCCACCGAGGCGGCTCCCTCCCCGATGGTCGTTTCGGACCGTACCTGTCCACCTACTGAGAGGGCCATCTGGAAGAGCCGGTTCAGCACCGGACCGGCCATGGGCGGATCCACAGGGAGGTTCATCGCTCGCTCGTAGGCATCCCGCACCTGGCCCTGGATCTCAGCCTCACCGGTGACCATGGAGTCCAATCCGGCGGAGACCTGGAAAAGATGCCGCACCACGCCCAATCCCCGCTGCTCGAAGAGATAGTCGCGGACCTGCCGCTCCATCCGCCCAGCTCGCCGGGAGAGAAGCTCCTCCCAGGTCTGGACCGGGGCTCCGTCCTCACAGGGAAAGAGATAGACCTCCGTGCGATTGCAGGTGGAGAGGAGTACGGCCTCCTCCACCCCTGCCGCTTGCCGGAGGGCCAGGAGGGCGTCGGCGGCCTCCGTGGGACCAAAGGCCATTTTCTCCCGCACCTCTACCGGAGCCGTGTGGTGGCTCACCCCCACGACGGCTAAAGACATGGCGCCCCCTCCGGAACCACCCCGGTCCCCCCGGGATCACGCCGCATGGCGCTGAGCTCCTGCATCGCGGTGTTCACAGGAAGAGGCCCGTCCCTCCCACCGTGATCCGGAGGACCAGGTAGGTGCAGATCACCACACCGAAGCCCACCACCGCCGCCACAGCGCCCCGATAGTCGCTCCGTCCCCCACCGGCCCGGGTGATGAGGATCCCCAGGAAGATGAGCCAGCTCAAGACCGCCCACAGGACCTTGGGGTCGGCCATTTCCAGGGATCCCCTGTTCTCCACGGTCCAGGCCCACCCGAACGCCAGCGCCAGGCTCAGACACGCGAATCCACCCCAGAGGCCCACCCGGGCCAACCGGTCCAGGGTTGCCAGGGGAGGGATATAGTGGAAGAACCGGCCCAATCGCTTGGCCTTCAGCTCATGGTGTTGGATCAGGTAGAGAGCACCTGCGGCAAAGGCGAGGGCCAGTCCCTGGTAGCCCAGGAAGGCGAAGCTGACGTGAAGGACGAATCCCGCCCCCTGGAAGTCGATAGCCATGGGAGACGGCTCGACGCCCAGGATCAGCGCCACCCCCTGCACCGCCAGGATGAAGGGGAGAAGAGCGATGGCCACCCGGGCCACTTCTCGAAGGGGAAGCATGGCCACCAGAGCCAACCCGCCCACGAAGGCCAGAGAAGAGAGAGCTGCCCCCGGACCCACCAGGGGGAGCTCGCCGTACGTCGTCCAGAAGACCACCAGGGCCACGGCGTGGACTGCTACGGCGGCGCCCGTGACCACGGAGGCCACCAGCGTACCACGGCCCTGGGAGCCGCGAACGAGCAGGCGGATCCAGAGGACGAATGCCCCGATGTAGAGGAGGAGTGGAAGCAGGTGTATCACGCTGCCCCGGGCCCTCGGAAAGGGTGGTTGGCTACGGCATCTTCCGGTCCAGGACCAGCGTCAGCCCCGGACGGACCGCAGAAGGAGACTCGGAGGCCAGGAGGCGAATGGTGGAGTAGCCGTCTTCAACCCGGATCACCTGGAACCGGGCCACCTGCCGGCCCTCCCATCCGTCCCGATCCCCCACGACACCGACGAACTCGTCGCCCACGGCTACATCATCCGCCGCACCCCGGTCCAGGAAAGCCTGGTCACCCGGGAGG
>PWWP01000302.1 GCA_003562075.1 Gemmatimonadota bacterium | reverse complement strand
GTCCCGGGACACGGGTGGGGCCAGCGCCCCGGCCACTCGGTAGAAGGGGATGGGAACGTACTGGTCGATCTCCCGTTCCCGCTCCACCAGAATCCGGAGCGTAGGGGTCTGGACCCGTCCCACGGACACGGCTCCCCTGGGGCTGCCCTCCGGGTCTTCGGCGGTTGCTCGAACGGTGGCCGCTCGGGTGCCGTTGATCCCGATGAGCCAGTCGCCGATGTCCCGGGTGATGGCCGCCTCCTCCAGCCCCTTCATCTCCGTATCCTCCCGAAGGGAGTCGAAGGCTCGCCGCACGGCTCCCGGGGTCAGCGAGGAGAACCAGGCCCGACGGACCGGTGTCTCCACCTGGGCCGCCCGGTAGATGAGCTTGAAGATGAGCTCGCCCTCTCGACCGGCGTCGCAGGCGTTCACCACCTCATCCACTTCCGGTGACCGGATCAGCGCCAGGATCTGGTCCAGGAGGTCCTCGCTCTCCTCCCGGGGCTCCCAGCGGAACTCGGAGGGGAGGATGGGGAGATCTTCGGCTCGCCAGTGCTCCAGCGACGGATCATAGGCTTCCGGATAGGCCAACTGGAGGAGATGGCCCCGGGCCGCGTCAATGATCCATTCGTCGGAACTGAAGGGCCGTCCCCCGTCCATGGGGACTCCGAGGCCGATGGCCACCGCTCGGGCCACGGAAGGTTTCTCGCAGATGATCAGTCGTTTCATATACGGGCGCTTCGCTCAGAGTGGGGGAAGGGGGATGGCTCGCCTCAGGCCTTCTAGCGTCGGCATCCTCGCAGGAATGTGCAAGCGGAGGGGGCTTCGGGATGCCTGCTTCCCATCCGTCATGGAGGCCAGGTGGTCGGGACGTCGAGGTCCCCGGTCAGCACAATTAGTTGACTAAGTCAACTAAATGTGCGATCCCACTCCCGGGGCCAGGTGCTTCACCAGGAAGTCGGCTTCCGCCGCCACCGCCTCCTGGAACCACGGCTCCACGTAGGGATCGAAGTGGCCCATGGGGAAGGAGATCAGCTCGCCTTGGGGAAGGCGGCTGGCCGCGCGCCGGGTGGCCCGGGGCGGACAGATGGCGTCGTCCTCGGCCAGGACCACCAAGGTCGGGACCTGGACCCTCGGAGTCTTCCGTCCTGGATGATAGGTGAGGATATCCAGGAAGACCCGGGCTGCCAGCGGCTCCGGAGGAGGAGCGTCCGGGCCCATCATCCGGCGGTAGCCGGGCTCGCTGTCCGGACTGGCCAGGACCGCCATGCCGGAAGCACTGACCAGGGGAACCGTCAGGGGTTCCCGCCCCAGCCAGCTCCCGAGCCGGTCGGTCAGTCCAAGGGCGATGGCCGGGAGGTGGTAGCGGAGTGGGTAGGCCATGGTGCTGGCCCACCCGCTCACGAAGGGAATCTGAGAGACCACGGCCTTCACGCCCTGGGGTCGGGCGGCCGCCACCGTCAGGACGTGGCCGCCGGAGAAGGACGTGCCCCAGAGCCCGATGCGCGCCGGGTCCAGGGCCGGGTGGTCTCGGGCGAAGGCGAGGGCAGCGTGGTAGTCTTCCACCTGCCGCCGGGAGGATACGAGGCGTCGAGGGCTTCCTTCGCTTTCCCCCAGGTGCCGGTAGTCGAAGGCGAGGACGGCCAGCCCCCGGGCCACGAACTCCCGAACGAAGGGGGCCAGCCCCTGCGTGCGCTCGGCGCCGAGTCCATGAGCCATGACCACCACCGGGATCCGGCCCTCCCCTGGACGTCGACGCCCCTCGGACTCTGTTCCGTCACTCCTGGCCCCTTCCTTGGCCCGGTCTTCGTCCCGGTGCCCCTCCTCCGTGGGCGCACCCCCGTCCCGGTTGGAGTCAGGGCCCACCCCTCGCTCAGGCAGGTGCAGGTCGGCGCTGCAGCGGCATCCATGGGAAGGGAACTCGATGCGGCGGGTTTCGATCATCGTCTCGCCTCAGCCCTGGCGCGTGGGACAGGTCAGGGGACAAAGCCTCGGTCCTTGGTTGTCCAGGCGTCCCCGGGGGCTTCGACGCTCTCATGGAATGGGGCGTGGAGCAAGGTCGCCGGTCAGCGGCGCTCGTAGACCATGCGGTCAGGGAGCGCCGGGGACCGTGCCTGACATCGATCCTCCACCAGGGTGAGGGTGACCCGAGGAGATTGGTAGTTGTAGTCCCAGATGGATTCCTCCCCGGCGCAGGGTCCGGAGTAGATGGCCATCCGGAGGCGTCCGGCGCCGTCGACCCAGTGCTCCCCACTGTAGACCTGGCTGCCCTCTCGGACGGTGAATGCGCGCTGGGCCACGGCCACCGCATTGTACTCCTCCACCTCAGGCTCGACCAGGACATAGATCCCGGTTGGGACATCCGTTACCGGAGCCCGGGAGGCGCAGGCAGTGGCGCCAAGAATGAGGAATACCAACGGAACCATCCGGGTTGTCCATCGCATGACGCTCTCCTCCGCTCAAGGGGGTGCTGTAGGGAACAGCGAGGGTAGCCCTGACCCAGGGGAGCAGACCACAACTCCGGCGGCGGGCCCCTCCATGTCTCGCATCATTTCCTTCAACCCCCGGGAAGATCAAGGATCTCCTTCTGGGAGGGCCGTGGTGAGTCGGCTGCTGGAGCCCTCATCCTTCGGCTTGCTCCACCTCGCCCACCCCCCTACCCTGAGCCCCACGCCCTGCGGGGTCCTTCCTGGGTCGGTTTGCCCCGGGTCGTCTGCCCCGGCTGTGGGTTTCGCCCGGGACCCCATGTCTCGTCGTTCCCATCCTTTTCCGGTTCGTTCATGATCTCTCCATCGCTTCGCCCCCTCCTCCTGGGATTCCTCTTCGTGGCGTTGGCCGGCTCTCCTCCAACGCTGGGGGCCCAGGCGCCCTCCTCTGGTGAATCAGCCCATGCTCAGACCCCCCGGCTGGTCATCGGGATCATGGTGGATCAGATGCGCTACGACTACATCTATCGCTACTGGGACGACTACGGAGATGGGGGCATCCGGCGGCTGGTGAACGATGGGTTCTCCTTCGACAACGCCCGCTTCGACTACATGCCCACCTTTACCGGCCCGGGCCACGCCTCGGTCTATACCGGGACGACCCCGGCAGTCCACGGGATCATCGGGAACAACTGGTACGTCCGGGAGGAGGACCGAAGCACCTACGTGACGGAGGACCCCAGTGTGCGTACGGTGGGGTCGGACTCGGACGAGGGGGAGATGTCACCCCGCTGGCTTCTCTCCTCCACCATCACCGACGAACTCATCCTCCACACCAACCAGCGGTCCCGAGTGGTGGGAGTCTCCATCAAGGATCGGGGGGCCATCCTCCCGGCCGGCCACCTGGGGAACGCCTACTGGTTCGATTCCTCCACCGCCACCATGGTGAGCAGCACCTTCTACATGGAGGAGCTCCCCGATTGGGCCCAGGCCTTCAATGCACGGGACCTGCCTTCCCGGTATCTGGCCCAGCCCTGGGAGACGCTTCTTCCCATGGAGGCGTACACGGCCAGCATCGAGGACGACAATCCGTACGAGGGACTCTTCCCCGGGCAGGATCGGCCGGTCTTCCCCCACGATCTTCCGGCCTATGCTGAAGAGGGCGGCAACGCCATCCTCCCCTACACCCCTTTCGCGGACTCCTACCTCTTCGAGTTCGTCAGGGCCGCCATTGAAGGGGAGGAGTTGGGCCGGGACCAGTTCACCGACATGGTAGCTGTCTCGTTCTCCGCCCCTGACGAGATCGGCCATCGGTACGGCCCCCCCTCGGTCGAGGTCCAGGACACCTATCTGCGGTTCGATCGGGAGCTGGCGGCGTTTCTGAGCTACCTGGACGAGGAGTTCGGGATGGAGAACGTTCTGGTCTTTCTGACCTCGGACCATGGTGGGGCCCATAACCCCGATTACCTGGAGAGCCTGAACGTCCCCACGGGCCAGTTCAGCTCGCGGCCCGCCGCCCAGGCCCTGAGGGAGCGCCTGGAAGAGATCTACGGAGTGGACCCGGTGCTCCACTTCAGCGCACCGGAGATCTACCTGGATCGGGAGGTGATCCGGTCAAGGGGACACCGGCTTTCAGACGTCCAGGAGGACGCTGCCGACCTCCTCCTGGAGCTGGAAGGCGTGGCCGGCGCACTCCCGGCCACTGCACTGCGGAACGCCGATTTCACCGAGGCGATCCGACGCAACGTCCAGCGAGGGTACAACGCCCAGCGCTCCGGGGATGTGGCATGGTGGCTACATCCTCAGTGGTTCAGTGCCCGGAGGACCTTCGGAACGACCCACGGTTCCCCCTACAGCTACGACACCCGGGCTCCCCTCCTCTGGTACGGATTCGGGATCCCGGCCGGACGAACCACGGCGCCCGTGTACATCTCGGACATCGCTTCCACTCTGGCCAATTTCCTGAACATCCCCTACACCAGCGGCAACACCGGGAATCCCATGAATCACCACATCACTCCATGATTCAATGGGGGGCAGGGATGTCGAAGGTGTCCGGGACAACCTACCGAAACACAGAAGGAGGCCCAGCGTGATGGGGACAGCGAAGAAATGGACGTGTGTGGCTGCGGCCCTGGTCGTGGCGACCCTGGCAGTCGCCGAGTCGGCCACGGGTCAGTCGGAGCTTCGCGCCCGGGACCTGGGCGTTCCCCTGGTCGGGACCCCGGGACCGTTCAACGCCATCACGGACGTGGAGGGGTTGGAGGTGGGTCACCTCACATTGGTGGAAGGGGAGGGGGTCCGGGTCCGGGGAGAGGGGCCCATCCGGACCGGGGTCACCGCCATCCTCCCTCGGGGGAAGGAGAATCTGGATCCGGTCTTCGCGGCGTGGCACAACATCAATGGGAATGGTGAGATCACCGGGACGGCCTGGATCGAGGACTCGGGGTTCCTGAACGGTCCCATGATGCTCACCAACACCTTCAGCGTGGGCGTGGTCCGGGATGCCGTGATCAAGTGGCAGGAGGAGAACGCCCCTGACCACTACCTGGGGCTGCCCGTGGTGGGGGAGACCTCAGATCGGCTCCTGAACGATCGCTCCGGCTTTCATGTCACGGGGGACCACGCGGTCCAGGCCATTTCCAACGCCCGGTCCGGCCCGATGGAGCAGGGCGGGGTAGGGGCCGGGACCGGCACCATCTGCCACCAGTTCAAGGGAGGGATCGGGTCGGCCTCCCGGGTACTTTCGGAGGCTGAGGGGGGGTACACCGTGGGGGTCCTGGTCCAGTGCAACTACGGAAGCCGTCACCACCTCCAGGTAGCTGGAGCTCCAGTGGGAAGCTATCTGACCGATACCCTCATGCCCTGCCACGACACCGACGGCTCCATTACGGATCAGGAGTTCGATCGATGCGGCCCGGCCGAATCGGCGATCCAGGGCGGGCTGGATGGGGCCGACGCACCCGGCGCCGACGTAGCGTCTCCCGACCCTGCTCCCTGGCCGAGTCTCCTGGCCCAGCAGGCCTCCCGCGACGAGCCCGATCCGGGCGGCTCCATCATCATCGTGGTAGCCACCGACGCACCCCTCCTCCCTCATCAGCTCCACCGGGTAGCTCGCCGTACGGCCATGGGCTTGGCCCGGTTGGGTGGCATCGCCTCCAACGCCTCAGGCGATCTGGCAGTAGCCTTCTCCACGGCCAATCCTGGGGCGGCTGCCTCCGGGGAGGTCCAGGGGGTGGAGATGCTCCCCAATGGGGCGCTCAACCCCATCTTCGAGGCCACCATCCAGGCAACCGAAGAGTCCATTCTGAACGCACTGGTAGCGGCAGAGACCATGGTGGGCGCAGACCACATCAAGGTCCACGCTCTCCCCCATGACCGGTTGAGGGAGATCCTGGAGCGCTACAACCGAATGGAAGGGCGCTGACCCGCCGGATCTCCCCTCGGGCCGGCTCTGCCCTTCCCTGTGCCGGCCATGACCAAGCGCAGAGATTCCAGATGTGATCCCTGGCATTCCGATCCGGACTCCTCCTCCGCCATGAACCGAACCGATGTCTTCCGTCGCGACGACTACACCTGTGTCTACTGTGGTGAGAGTAGTCCCGAAGTGGATCTGACGGTGGACCACGTGGAGCCGCGGATGCGGGGAGGAGACAACAGCTCGGGGAACCTGGTGACGGCCTGTGTCCAGTGCAACCGTGAGAAGGGAGGGCAGGCAGCCTGGGCATTCCTGGAGGATCGACCGGATCAGCGGGCCCGGTTCCTGGCCCGGGCCACCTACGTCTGGCCCCGGCTTCGGGCTGCGATTCGAGAGGCGGCCTCCTGACACCCAGAAGGCGGTGGATGTAAGGTTCTTGCAACCCCGGGGGCTCGACCTCTATTCTGGGTGACGCGGGCCGGTCCTCGGAGCCACGCTCCAGTCAGCACGCTCCCCTGAGGGGGCCGCGAGCCCTGATACGCCTCCAGGTACCCGACTCACGATACCCCCGGATCATTCCATGGCCAATGAGGCCCCCGAGGACAGAATCCGAGTAGCCATCGACCGGGTTCGAAGAGCTCTGTCCCGTTTGGATTCAGTGGGGAGGGGTACGGCCCGGACCCAGGCCCGGATCCGCGACGGTCTCACCTGCGAGGTGGAAGACGGGCCGTGGAGATTCACCGCGGACCTACCGGCCAAAGCAGGGGGAATGGGCGAGGGGCCCGATCCAGGGGTCTACGGCCGAGCGGCGTTGGCTACCTGCCTGGCCGCAGGCTACTCCATGTGGGCTGCCTATCACGATGTGCCCCTCACCTCACTGAAGGTGGAGGTGGAGGCTGACTACGATGCCAGACCCGAGTACGGAGTCACGGACGAACCCCCCGGATACAAGGCCGTTCGGTGGATCGTGGAGGTTCAGAGTCCGGCAGCTGAAGATGAGATCCTGGAGGTCATGGACCTGGCCGAAGCCCGGAGTCCCTTCCTGGCCGTCTTCCGGGACCCCCAGAAACTGCATCGGGAGGTACGCATCAACCGGTAGGAGGCTGGTGTGGAGGTGCTGGATCCGTCACCCCGAAGGCTGCTGCTTCCAGAGTAGGGCGGAGTCCTGGAGGAGGTCCTCCAACCCATCGGTTACGGGGACGCCTGGTCCGGCCTGAATCGAATGTCCCCTGAATTACACTGGAGGAAGGTGCAATCCATGGATCCGCGACTCCAGCGCCGAGTGCAGCGATACGGATGGGACCGGGCCGCCACGGCTTATGACCAGGCCTGGAGCCGGCAGCTCCGGCCTTCACAGGACCTTTTGCTGGAGCTGGCCGACCTGGATGAGGGCGAAGAGGTGGTGGAGGTGGCCTGTGGCTCGGGCCTGGTGACCCAGCGAATTGCGTCGCTGGTGGGACCATCGGGCAAGGTGGTAGCGACGGATCTGTCAGGCAGAATGCTGGATCAGGCGCGGAACCTCCTGGCTGAATCCGGAGCGGACCACGTGACGTTCCGGCGTTTGGATGCTGAATCCCTTGAACTGCCTGACGCTGCCTTCGATGCCTCCCTCTGCTCACTGGGGCTCATGTATGTGCCTGATCCCCCTGTGGCTCTCCGTGAGATGGGGCGTGTGCTCCGGCCTGGCGGACGGACGGTGGTGGGGGTATGGGGGGAACGAGGCGCCTGCGGGTGGGCGGAGGTCTTCCCCATCGTCGACGCCAGGGTGAATACCGCAGTCTGTCCACTCTTCTTCCAGCTGGGGACGGGTGACAATCTGGCCCGCCGTATGGAGGAGGCTGGATTTCGCAATCTGGAGGTGGAGCGGATCACGACCGTCATTGAATACGATTCCCCGGAGGAAGCGGTGGAGGCTGCGTTCGTGGCCGGTCCCGTGGCCATGGCCTACAGCCGTTTCGACGAAGATACCCGGGCCCAGCTCCACCAGGAGTATCTGGCCTCCATCGCTCCTTACGCTGAGGCCGATGGGTTCCGCGTCCCCGGCGAGTTCGTGTTGGCCCGAGGAGAGTGGACATCGTCCTCAGGTGTTCGGAAGTGACCTGGATCCTTTCCCATGAGGGGCGTGATGAAGACTGAAGGCGGTGGTGTGCTGAAGGAAGGTGTGCTGGCAGGGTTCGTCCTCTTCCTGACCGTTGCGGTCTTCTTTGCCCTGGTCAATGTGTTCATGGGACGGTGGCCCTTCCATACGGCCCAGGTGCTGGGGGAGCCCATGCTGGGGCCGGCTCCCGACCCCCTTTCCCCTGACCGGAGATGGGCTGCCGTTGCGGCATTCAACGGGACTCACCTTCTGGGGTCCATCGTCCTGGGTGTGGCGGCGGCAGCCTTGGCCCAGGCCATCGAGCGGGCGAAGATCGCCTGGTACGTCTTCTTTTTCATCTTCGTGGCCGGCTCCATCGTCATGATCCTGGGGCTCGGGATCCTGGCTGCCGAGGTCGCCCATCTTCTGGCCTGGCACTCGGTGGCTACGGCCCACCTTGCTGGTGCTGCCACCACGACGGCCTTTCTGTGGTGGACCCACGCCCGACGGGCTCCTACATCAGCGGGGGAAGGAGCCGTAGATGAGGGATTCTGATCCTGCATCAATCGTTGGACGCTGCTCCCGCTTCCCGGTGTGTCCCAAGTGTCTGCGGTTGGGTGCAGCAATCCGCTGATCCAGGTGGGCAGGGAGATCTGCAGGACACCCCGTTTCCTGGTCTGGGGTCAGTACACGACCTGGGGACAGACCACCTGGGATGGCTGATGGACGTGGCGGATTGAAGCGTAATCCAGGACGAATGTATAGCGACTCATCTCCATCCCACTCAGGATGCGTCGGGGGTCGTACCGATCCAGGAAGGCCCGGGACACCTTGAATCCGTTGACGAGGATGGTGTAGCTCCCCTGAAGTGCGGGTCGACCCTGGGCCGGCTCGCAACTGGGGGTAGCTGCCCAGGCGTCCTCCACCTCGAAGTCCTGGAGCACAGCGGCGGTCTGGATTTCGAATCCTCTGGTGATCTCGAAGCGGCACGCCTGGTTCACCTGGGTGTGGAAGGTGAGGGGCGTGTCGGGGGCTTCCTGATAGACCACGCCCCGGATGGCTCTGGCCCCCGAATAGTGGTTGAAGGCCTCGTCCTGATGGGTTAGCTCGAAGGCCGGATCCTGGGCTGGATCACAGTAGCTCAGAGAGGAAACCGAGGCTTCGGACGTCTCGGCAGCCCCATTCCCGCACCCTGCCAACGTCAGGACGCTGAGTAGGAGGAGGGGCCAGGGGACCCATAGCCGGTGGACGGCTCTGCTTTCTCCGGGTCTGCCCTGGCCGGCGTTCCCCATCCAGGGTGGCTCAAGCCTGGGTTTCATATCAGGCTCCCGAGTGTCAATCCGATGGTGTGGGTTGCAGAGAAGGTCCTTACCCTGAGGGGCGCATCCGGTGCATATTGAAGTGTCACTTCCACTGAACCGGGGGTTTCCGGCCCACCCTATCCTGGGCCTGGCTCCCGGCTGAACACGGAGGTTCCACCCATGAAGATCCGGCAGATTCTGGATGAGAAGGGGCCGGAGGTGGTGACCGTCTCCCCTGGCGCCAGCGTCATGGACGCCCTCCAACTCCTGGTTGCCCGGGAGATCGGCTCCCTGGTGGTGCTGGATGAAGAGGAAGAGGTGTTGGGCATCATTACGGAGCGGGATATCCTGGGACTGGCCAGTCGAGATCCGGCGGCCATCCGGCGGGACACCGTGGAGAGTCTCATGACGGACGATCTCATCGTGGCCCTCTCCACTGACGATGTCCAGTTCGTCATGGACACCATGACGCGAAACCGGGTTCGCCACCTCCCGGTGATCGATGACGAGGAATTGGTGGGCATCATCTCCATCGGGGATGTGGTGAATGCCATCCGGAAGGAGATGGAGCGGGAGAACAACCACCTCCGGGAGTACGTACGGGGCGCAGTTCGTTGAGGCGCCTCTGATCTGAGCGGCTGTTGAAGCTGTCGAAGAAGGAGGAAGCCCCTGGCTACGGGCTCCCCAGCGTTTCCGGCGGTGCGCATCCCCCTCCTTCACCAAGCCGCCTAAGGGATGAAGGGGGCCTCGGTGATGAGCGGCTCCGCCCCCTCTCGAGACTCCTCCACCATTCGAGCCACTTCCCGCATCAGGTTGGCGTTTTCGACGACGATTCCGTCCTTGATCGTGTGGACGATCCCCTGGGATCGAACCATGGACTGGTCCTCACCCATGCGGATGGCGCCGAAGGAGTACATGTGCCGGAAGTTCTCCGCCGGATTCCCGTCCACCAGGACCAGATCGGCCAGGTAGCCGGGCCGGACCAGGCCGATCCCTTCCAGCCGAGCGGCCTGAGCGCTCCCGTACGTGGCGGCCCGGAGCACCTCCAGGGAGTGCATTCCCGACTCCCGTAGGAGTTGGAGTTCCCGGATGTTGGAGAACCCGGCAGTGGCCCAGATGTAGTTGTCATCGGAGCCCACGGCGATCTGACCACCCCGCTTGTTGAATTCGTACAGGAAATCCCCCCAGAGATCGAAGGCGTACCGCCAGCTCTCCTCGTCATCGTGGGTCCAGTCCCAGTGGAAGGCACCGTGCCAGGCCGGACTTGGGACACTCCACTCCAGGAGGGATTGATGGGTGTACCGATCGTGCCAGGGCAGGCTCTGGGCCCGGAGGATATCCCGGCTGGCCTCGTAGACCACCATGGTAGGCATCATCTTGACCCCGTAATGGATCATGGAATCAACCACGGTTTCCAGGAGTCGCTCCCGGTGCTCCGGGTTCCATCCCACTTCCTCCCAGACCCGGGCCGCCTCCCGGAAGCGGTGGCTCTCGTCGTTGTAGTTGTAGCCTCTCGAGAAGTCCTGGGATCGCCTGGGAAGGGCCGACTCGGCAATGCCATAGTGATGCTTGATGAAGGTCACCCCAAGTCGAGCTGCGTCCAGGGCGTTGACCACAGCCAGGGTCGAAGGGGGAAGGTGGACGGTGGTGATGCCCCCGGCAGCATCCACGGCCTGGGCTGCCGCCCCGAAAGCCTCTGGATTCCATGAGAGGGAGTTCACCCCGACGAGGTGGGCTCCCCGCTCGATGATCTCCTGGGCCAGACGCTCGGCGTTGGCCGGGTCCTCCACCTCTTCCTGCGTCACGTCCATTCCGATCTGCTGCATGGCAGTCACTCCCCACTGGAAGGTGGGGAGCATGCGAGGAGCCAGGATCTCGTTCTCGGCGCTGAGGCGAGCCTGTTCACGGGTGTATTCCTGCCCTCTGTCCCCCCCGGTTGGCCCGGTGGTGGTTACGCCGTGAGCTAGCTTCAGGTAGTAGCTGTATTCCACTGGGATGGGCTCAGACCGGAGGTGGTAGTGGAGGTCCAACATCCCGGGCATGACGTACATCCCCTCCCCTTCAATGACCCGGTCTCCTTCCAGTCTCTCAAGAGGTTCGCCTGCCAGACGTGCGCGCTCGGCGGCGATGGGATTGAAGGCCCGCATTTCGCTGATGACATTCCCCTCGATCAAGATATCGTAGGGTCCCGTGGGAGGGCCTCCGTGGCCCGGGATGACCATGACATTACGGATGACCAGTCTGTTGTAGGGTCCCTCAGCCAGATCTCCGTACTGGCGGGTTTCCACCGGGCCATCTCGGGGACCGGCGAAGTGGGGGTGGGGGTCGATGGCCTGAGCCTCCGCCGGAAGAGCTGAAGCCAGAAGGCCTCCACCCACGAGAATGACCGAAAGGAGGGCCCCCAGGAGGTGGCGAAGGCAGGGAAGTGGCTGTGTCAGAGCTGGGACGATCATGAGTCGGAAGGAGTGGGGGTGGGAGTCGGGTTCGTGCCCCCGGGACAAGAGGGCCTTCTAGCGTCTGGGAACGTGACGGCCGACCCCTTTCCGGACAAGTCGGGAGGTGGTGGGCTCCGGATTCGGGCTCCGGGTCCACGACTCGTTCCGCTCCGTCCGCGAATGGGGCCCAGGTCTGTTCCGTGCTTCCTCCTGAGGGTCCGGGAATGGCTCCCTGGACCGGCCTGAGACCTACGGCTCGGCGGGGCTGAGGTGGAGCGTGCTCCCCGAACGATCCCTGGTTGGACGGGGTAGAATTGAACTTCACGAACGAGGGGAGATCTGTCAGGAGAGAGGGTCTCTTCCCAGGCCTGAATCAGTGCCCACCCGCGCGAACGGATCGGTCAGGGTAGCCCTGGCCTCTGCAATAGGAAGGACATGGCTGACTACAAGGGAACCATCGGGATTCTGACCGGGGGCGGCGACGTCCCAGGGCTCAATCCAGCCATCCGGGCCATCACCATCCGGGCGAACCGGGAAGGGTATCGGGTGTTGGGAATCCGGCGGGGCTGGGCAGGGCTGGTGGATCTGATTCCCGATCCGGACGCCGACAACTCGGATTGCTTCCAGCTACTGACTGAGGACGTGGTGAGCCGAGCCGGCCGGACCGGCGGCACCTTCCTCCACACCTCCCGGACCCGGCCCAGCGCGCTCCCTCGGTCCCTGGTCCCGGACCACCTCCAGGATCGATACGTGGGAGAGAGCAATGACCTCACCGACGCGGTCCTGGATGGGCTGGAGTTCCTGGGTGTCGACTATCTCATCCCCATCGGGGGAGACGATACCCTGAGCTATGCCGAGCGTCTCCATCGGGAAGGGGTCAAGGTGGTGGCGATCCCCAAGACCATGGACAATGACGTGCCGGGGACGGATTACTGCATCGGATTCAGCACGTGCGTGACCCGGACCATCGAACTCACCCACCGACTCCGGACCACCGCCGGTTCCCACGAGCGGTTCCTGGTTCTGGAAGTCTTTGGGCGGTATGCCGGTTTCTCTGCGCTCCTCCCCACCATGGCCGGGGCCGCGGACCGGTGTGCGATTCCCGAGTATCCCTTCGACATCGAACACCTGACCGAGCTCCTCTGCTACGATCGTCGCCGCCACCCCAGCACCTACTCGGTGGTGCTGGTCTCGGAAGGGGCTCGGATGACCCACCAGGAGGGTCTGACCTTCAAGGGGAACGAGGCCGACATGTACGGCCACCGCAAGCTGGGTGGAATCGGGGATGACGTGTCGGCTCTCCTGAAGAAGCTATCGCCCCGGTTCAATCGGGGACGCCGCATCAACGTAGTGAACCAGCGCCTGGGGTACCTGGTCCGTTCCGGTGATCCCGACGCCATGGATTCCATTGTGCCCATGGCATTCGGAAATCTGGCTTTGGACCTGATTCTCGAGGGAGTCACCGGACGGCTGGTCAATGTGCGGGAGGGGGTCTATGGAAGTGTGCCTCTCGAAGAGGTGAAGGAGCCGGCCCGCCAGGTGGACGTGGAGCGGTTCTACAATACGGAGCGACTCCGGCCCGTCTACAAGAGCTTTGAGGGCTTGCCGGTCCTGATCATGACAGGGGCAGAGACCTGAGCAAGACGAGGTTACTTGGTTCCTCTTCGTCTACCGGCATGGAAAATAGTTGACAAAATCAACTATTTGTGTCCGGGGCTGTCCGGACGTTGGGCCGGGCTCCCGGGATCCGGTCGGAAGGCCCTGGGGTTCGGAGACGACTGCTGCTCGCCTGGTGGCTAAAAGGCTGTTGAAGAAGTAGAGGCACCACCGTTGGGAACGCCATCGGAGGCGGCGACCCGGAGGCATAGCGAAAGCTACGTCGAGGGGAGCCAACGACCGAGGGGGCTCCCTGCCGTCCCAACCCGAAGGGGGGATCGGCCGATGGCCGATAAGGGTTGAGCCCCCGGATCTTCGTTGGGCCGCTTTACCGATGCTACCGCATCGCCTTTAGCGACCCGCCTCGACCGGGACCGCAAGACCCCTTCCCGGTGGCGCCTCTACTTCTTCAACAGACTTCTAAGGGTCGTCGAGCTTTTCGCTTCGGTCCCATAGCTCGTAGCTTGACCCCACACCTGTTCGACTCCAGAAAAGGATCTTGACTATGGTCCGACATCTCGCAACCGGGATCGTTGCAGCCTTCGCCGTTGCTTCCCCCGTTCTTGCCCAGGAAACCACCGACAACCCCTTTTCCCAGCATATCGAGATCGAGGAGGGTCTGGTTGTGGTGGATGTGGTTGAATTCGCCACGATTCCGGACTCGGACGGGCTGGCCGCCCGGATGATGCTCATGGTGGACGAGCCCGGAAGCCAGAGGATGTTCGTAAACGACATGCGAGGACCCATCCACACAGTGAGCTACGATGGGCAGGAGGTGGCCCTGTACGTGGATATCGATGATCCCCGCTGGGGTGTGGGGGTGGAGGACAGTGGGCGGGAACGAGGGTTTCAGAGCTTCGCCTTCCACCCGGAGTTCGCTGTAGAGGGGTCGCCGGGGTACGGTCGCTTCTACACCTTCAGCGACATCCAGGACAACGAGCCCCAGGCGGACTTTCGGCCTGGAGGTGGAGACAACACCCATCATACCGTCCTTCTGGAGTGGGTGGCCCAGGATGCCCAGGCTCCTGCCTATGACGGGGAGGGACCCCGGGAGCTCATGCGTTTCGAGCAGCCCTTCGGGAACCACAACGCGGGTCATCTGGCTTTCAACCCCGACGCCGCCCCGGGCCATGCCGACTACGGACTCCTCTACATCGGCTCAGCCGATGGGGGGAGTGGCGGCGATCCGTTGAATCTGAGTCAGGACCCGGCTTCGGCCTTCGGGAAGATCCTCCGGATCGATCCCCTGGGCTCGGATAGCGAGAACGGCCAGTATGGGATCCCACCCCACAATCCCTTCGTCGGCCCGGAGCATTCGGATGTCCTGAACGAGATCTACGCCATTGGAATGCGAAATCCTCAGCGCTTCGGATGGGATCCGGAGAATGGGAATCTCTTCATGGCCGACATCGGGCAGAACATCGTGGAGAAGGTGAGCCTGGTGCCCTACGGATCCAACCTGGGCTGGAACGACTGGGAGGGAAGCTGGGGCTACATCAGCCGGACCGAGGTTCGACTGGATGATCCCCGGAGCGACCCTGAGATCACCTACCCGGTGGTGGAGTACCACCGGTCGGACCCGATCATGCACAATCGGGTGGCTGTGACGGGGATCCGGGTCTTCCGGGATGCGGTCCTTCCCCAGCTTCAGGATCGGGTGGTCTTCGCCGACTTCGTGAGCGGAGAGATCCTCCACTTCGACGCCGACGATCTGCCGGAAGGGGGGAACGATGGCATTCGTCGGATCCTGCTTCGGGATGGCGGCCAGGAGAAGACTTTCCTCCAGCTCATCCAGGAGAAGAACGAAGAGCAGGGGGGAGAAGTGGCCGAGCGGACCGACATCCGATTTGCCGACGGTCCCAACGGAGAGCTCTTCCTCCTGAACAAGCACGACGGCACGATCCGGCAGTTGGTGCCCTGAGGACCGACCCCGCGGGGACCAGGATGAGCGCCGGATTCACTCAGGTGATGTTCGAGATCTGCGGCCCAAGGAGATGAAGCCCGGCAGGATACTCCTGCCGGGCTTCACTTGTGACCAGGGAGGCGGCTGGGCCAGACCGGCCGACCCTTCGGATCCCTGACTACTTCCGCCAGCCCTTACCGGGCCAGCTTCCTTCCGGGGTCAGAGTCCCCGCTTCGGGCTCTCCCGGTGCCGGCTTCTTTCAGTTGGTGTCACCAGGCCGAAAGTCATCCGGGGTGTCGTCGCCCGCATATGCCCCTGTTGGTGGCTGAAGTTCATGGTGGGGCTGAAGCGGCGGCTGGACGATTTGATCATTCTCATGGTACGTATCCTCGATTCTATGTATGTAGGTTCTTCACGTTTGGCTGTGTTGGTGAGGGTCGGAGGTATGTCTCGTCTATCCTTGCCTCTCCCACGTTCCCCTACGGATAGGGGAGGGCGCAGGTTTCGGTTGAGGTGCCAAAAGGGTTCACATCGACCCGGACGGACCGTCCGTAATCCTGCAGCGAATCATTTGTTACCCCGTGAAGATCCGAACGATACGGTTGCGCCCTCCTCTACTTGTTGGGACCGGGAGGAGAGCCTATTCTGGCTCTCGGAGCGACCCTGCCCCTCGGAGGGCAACCAGGGATCCTCCTTCCTTTTCTGGAACAAGGGCACGCTCGCCGCAGGGCGGGTTCGCAAAGCCGGGGATCTCCACGGAGTTCAGCCTGGGAGGATGACGATCCCGAGCCACCTCCAGGAGGAAGTCCAGCTGCTCATGAAAGGGACGGGCCGGTCATGTGGGGCCGGCGACCACCGTCACCGCTGCTGGAGGTACGCTATGAGGTTGCCTGTCTTGCTGCTCCTGGTCGCTGCACTTCTCCTGTCCGCATGCGCAGACCCGCCCACCGGTTCCCAGGAGGCCACGGCTTCTCTGACTTCGGGTGCGGTCATGCATCAGGAATCCCCTCCGTTGGCGAGGACGGAGGAGGCCCGAACGACCGGGGGGCACCTGGTCATGCTGCGAGCCCAGCGAATTCCTCCCCGGTTCGAACGCACTGTCGTCGAGGCAGGGGGGGAGGTGGAGAGGATCTTCGACGCCATCGGGGTCGCTGTGGTCAGCGGACTGGGCCCTGAGGGAGCCGAAACATTGGCCGCTGATCCCAGTGTGGCAGTGGTGACGCCTGAGATGGTTGGCCGCCTTCCCCGATCCCTCTCAGCAGGATCGGTTCGGACCGTCAGCTCTGGAGCGGTAGCGTTCACCGGCAAAGCCACCCATCAGCCACAGGACGCCTTCTACTTTGGAATGCAGTGGAACCTGCGGGCAATCCATGCAGACCGGGCCTGGGCCGCTGGACGGGTTGGATCGCCGGGAGTCACCGTGGCGATCCTGGACACAGGGATCGACTGGACCCACCCGGATCTACTGGGGCGCGTGGATCTGGCCCGGTCTGTTTCCTTCGTGCCGGCAGATGACGCCCTGGTTCAGGAGCTGTTTCCCCAAGCCCATCCCATCGCCGATCTGAGCTTCCACGGTACGCACGTGGCAGCCACGGTGAGCAGCAATGCACAGGGGTTTGCCGGTGTGACCTCGCTCACTACGCTGATCGGGGTCAAGGTCTGCGATATGCACGGGGATTGTCCTCTCGGGAGTGTCCTGGCGGGCATTCTCTACGCAGCGGACGCCGGAACCGACATCATCAACCTCAGTCTTGGAGGCTACTTCCAGAAGGGAGCGAATCCCGGGCTGGTCTCCGTGTTCCAGCGAGCCATGAGCTACGCCAACCGGGAGGGGGCTGTGGTGATTGCCGCCGCCGGGAACGAGGGGATCGATCTGGATCGGAGCCGGCAACCAGGGGTGGGGACCTTTCCAAGCCTTTTCGCCTTCTCCTGCGACAGCGCCACCGTGGTTTGCGTGTCCGCTACTGGTCCCCGCAGCTTCGATGAACTCACTGGATGGGATGGAGTGGATACACCGGCCTTCTATTCCAACTTCGGCCGCTCTGCCATCGATGTGGCTGCTCCGGGGGGATCCTTGGCCGGTTTCGTCTGGGCGGCGTGTAGTCGTTTTTCTCAGGATGAGCGCTTCCTGGGCTGTGGTTCAGAACCATCCTGGATCGGTCTCGCAGGCACGAGCATGGCCTCGCCCCATACGGCGGGAGTCGCAGCTTTGATCGTGAGTGAGATGGGGGCACAGCGTCCGGGGCTGGTTCGGCAAAGGCTCCACCAGAGTGCCGACGACCTGGCTCAGCCCGGTACCGATCCCTGGTTCGGGAAGGGGCGCGTTAATGCGGCTCGGGCGGTGGGTCTGGATTGAGGCAGTCCCAGGAGGGGGTCTCAGGCTCCTTGGGCGCAAGAATCCCCGGGAGACAGGGATGGGTCTCCCGGGGACGGAGCCGGCCCTGGAGCGGGCAGGGCCGGAGCAGTGGGGCCTACCGCTGGTCGTCCCGGCTCCGGCTCGGGCCCCCGGGACGGACCACGTCGATGCGCTCATGGACCCGCTGGGCCTGTAGCCGGCGCTGCTGGTGGCTGTAGTTATTGGTGCGGGTGAAGCGGCGGCTGGAGTTGGTGAGCAGGGCCATGGTACGTCTCCTGGAATCTATGTGAGTACTGCTTTGAGAATCTCCGGCGAGGGGGGGCGGGCCGAGCTGTCTTCCTGGCGTCACCCTTCGTGACTCCCTCGCAGCCCTCCCTACGGAGGGGAGGTGGGGAAGGTTTCAGGGGATGGGGCCGTGCTCGATCCAGGTCAACTCATCCACGGGAAACTCCAGCTCCCGGGCTTTCTGGACCAGGCTGTCGGCGATGACCGGGTCCAGATCGGGATGTCGGGCCAGTATCCAGAGATAGGAGCGATCGGGGCCCGAGACCATGGCATATTCATAGCCCTCCCGGTCCAGGGCGATGATGTTGTAGCCTCCCCAGAAGGGTCGGAAGAAAGAGACCCGGAGACGTCCCACCGTGTCCCCTTCCATGAATCGGGCCCGTCCTACCGCCTCCTCCCATTCCCCTTCCTCGGGGTCGTAGCCCCGATTCACCACCCGGATGGTGCCGTCGTCCCTCATGGTGTATTCAGCGGTGACCTGGGTCAGGCCCCGTTCAAAGGAGTGGTCCAGCCGTGCGATGGAATACCAGGTTCCCAGGTAGCGCTCAGCGTCCAGTCCGGTGACGGGATCGACGCCATCGGGGATCCCGGTATCACATCCCGCCAGGAGGACCAGGCAGGAGACCCAGGCCAGGAAGACAGGGGCACGGCGGATTCGGAGATCCGGGAGAGAGTGGGGCATGGAGGAGCTCCAGTTGGGGAGTATAAGAATGTTCACTTCGACCCTCGATGCGAACGTCCGGTTCCAGATTGGCCGGTCCGAGAGAGATCTCCCCGATGTCGGCCCCCCGGGTTCTCGCATGGTGGAGAGCCTGGCCCATGACGTGGGGTGCTTGGCCCATGACAAAGACATGCCCACGGCGTGCAGCCGCTCAGCGTGGAGATTTGAGTCGCAGCCCCTTCTTTCGCCTCGATTCGTTATATTTCATGCTGCAACGAAGCGGATCGAAGGGGTGCCGAGCTACCAGCCAACCTTGGAGGACGGCTGGTAGGCGTCTCCACGACCGTACGACGGGTTCGAATGATGAGAGGGGACTCGGACGACCTCCGGGCCCCCTTTTCTTGTGTCCACCCCTGTCCCATGCCCGGACCCAACGCTGCAGGTAGGGCCAGGGGGCGCGACCAGTTCTGTGACGATGAGTGAGTTGATGACAAGAGGTACTGCAGCACCCCGGAGCCTGAAGGACGAGGCACCTCGGAAAGAAGACAGAGATCCTACGGCCGCCGGCGGCGAATCCGCCCGAGCTGAATCAGGCGGAAACCCAGGGGCCTTCCAGGAGCTGGGCCTCCATGAAGATTTCCTGCGGGCGGTAGCGGACATGGGCTTCACCGAGCCTACGCCCATCCAGGAACAAGCTGTGCCCGCCGGAATCCAGGGGCGGGACCTGTTGGGTTGCGCCATGACCGGAAGTGGGAAGACGGCCGCCTTTCTCCTGCCCATTCTCCAGCAGCTCGCAGAGAATCCGGGGAAGGGTACGCAAGCCCTGATTCTGACGCCGACCCGGGAGTTGGCTGCTCAGATCGATGAGGAGCGAAAGGCCCTGACCCGGCACACCCGGATCACCGGGGCGGCCATCTTTGGCGGGGTTTCCATGAAGCCCCAGATCCAGGCCTTCCGGAGGGGGGTCGACATCCTGGTCGCCACCCCGGGCCGGCTCCTGGATCACTTCCAATACGACTACGCTCGGTTGGACGGACTCCGGTTCCTGGTGTTGGACGAGGCGGATCGGATGCTCGACATGGGATTTCTTCCTGACATCCGCCGGGTGCTTCGCCACCTGCCAGACGGGCCCAGGCAGACCCTCTTCTTCTCGGCCACCATGCCGCAGCCCATCGTCCAGCTTTCCCGGGAGCTCCTGACCGATCCCCTGCGGGTGGACGTGGAACGGAAGCAGGCACCTGCTACCGGCATCGACCAGGCCCTCTTCCCAGTGCCGGCTCGCCAGAAGCCGGCCCTGCTCATGGAACTACTCACGCGGAACGAGGTGGGCAACGCCATCGTCTTCTGCCGGACCAAGCACAGGGCCAAGCGGCTGTACCAGAAGCTGGAGAAGGCCGGGTTCCCATCGGCCCAGATCCACGGGAACCGGAGCCAGAATCAGCGGACCAAGGCGTTGAAGGGATTTCGGGACGGCCGATTCCGGGTGCTGGCGGCTACGGACATCGTAGCCCGGGGCATCGATGTGGATGCCCTCGATCACGTGATCAACTTCGATGTGCCGAATGTGCCTGAGGATTACATCCATCGTGTGGGTCGGACGGCCCGAGCCGGGGAGACGGGAGAGGCCTTCACCTTCGTGGCGCCGGAGGAGGAGAGTGACATCCGATCCATCGAGAAGGCTGTGGGACGGAGCCTCCCTCGACGGAGGGTGGACGGCTTTGACTACAAAGGGGAACCGGAGGAGCGGTTCGAGATCCCGGTGGGTGAGCGGATCGCCAAGATGAAGGCTCGCCGGAAAGAGGAGCGAGGCCGGTCCAGTAAGAAGGGGAAGGGGCGCGGTCGGCGCTGAGTCAGCTCATCCCGGGGGCCCAAAGCTCGGGCCCCCGGCCATGGCGATTTCCCAGGTTCCCCAGGGAACGCGCAGACGGGTGGCGTGGCCCAGGAGGCCGGGAGGGGCCGGCCTTGAGCCTCAGCCTCCCGACGAGAGACTGGACGCTTCGATCGTGATGTCCTGAAAGCGAGAATCATCCGCCGTGGCCGCCGGCTCCTCCGGGTCGACTCCGTAGAAATCCATGGCTCCCCAGTGGAAGAAGCGATCCTCCCGGGGTGTGATGACGAACCGACCCGTTCCCAGTTCCGGGTATTCGAGGGAAGAGCCCTGGGCCGTCACCTCAACGGCTCGGGTGTCCAGGAGCTGCCCCGTGCCATGATCGTGGATGTCTACTTCCACGGTGCGTGGATCCACCTCCGCATCCTTCAGGCGAACCTGTGCCCGGATGTGGGAGGGTTCCTCTCCAGAGGCCAGGATGAGCAGAACGTGGGGTGCCAGCGCCAGTACATGCTTCTCATCCAGAACATCCCAGGGGTCGTCGTCCTGGCTGACTCCACCTACACAGAGCTCGGTGTCGTCCTCCACAACGTCTACCGAGATGCAGAGTTCGGTGTCCGTTTCCAGTTTCTCGAAACAGAACGTTTGGCCGGAATCGTTGGTTACGCACCCATCGGCGATCCCCAGCGGGCCCCCCTCTCCGTCGGAGAGCACCTGGTAGCCGGCGGGGATGTCGCTGATCCTGAAGAAGCCCAGGGGATTGGTGGCTCCAGCACCTACGGAAGCTTCCCGCACATTGTCGGCAGAGAGTTCACCTTCCAGGTCCAGCTGCTCCCGGATGGACCGAGGGACCATGTAGACTTCCCATCCGTCGGCCTGGCGCAGGGTGGTCCCCCCCTGGAGCCAGATTCTGGCAGCCAGGGATTGGACATCCCCGTTGTCATTCCCATTTCCTGGAAGACTGGGAAGGAGAGGGGAACTGGAGGAATCCATGCAGCCTGCGAGGAAGAGCGGGCTGATGAGCACGATGACCAGCAGTGCTGGTCTCCACACCAAGGCAGGGGAGCGACGACGGTGGCTCGGTGATGGGCCTGCTGCCATGAGTTGTACCTCGGGTCGTTCTGGGGGAAGGGTTGGCGAAGAGCTGCCTCCAATCGGTCCAGGATCGAATGAAGGCATGGAAAACGAAGAGCCAACAGCTTCCTCAAGCTATCTCTCATTTGAGGAAACAGGCAACGTCGACAGGGGTTGTCCCAAGACTCGATTTCTCCTGTCTCGCGTTCGGGAATGGCGATCCCTCCCCTTGGCGGCATCCCTCCAGTGGCATACAATCCGGCGGACCATGAGGGTACCGAGGGATGACGTCGAGTCGAGATCCGGGCTCACGAGGCCCAGTTCCACACCGCAGTCGAAAAGTGAACCGGAATGGAGGCGGATGAGCCAAAGCCATGAAGCTTTTCCGTCCTCCGGACTGAATGGGGGAGGCGCCTTTGAGTGATGGTTCCAGTCTTCCCGGTTCGACCACCGGAGGAAGTCAGGGTGAACGGGAGCTCAGTCGTGAGCTGGGCTTCTTCGCTGTCTTCGCCACGGCAACTGGAACGATGGTGGGGGCTGGAATCTTCATCCTTCCGGGTGTGGCCGCTGCAGGGGCCGGCCCCGGCGCCGCCCTGTCATTCCTCTTTGCAGGGCTGATCACCTGCGTGGCGGCCATGAGTGTGTCGGAGTTGGCGACCGCCATGCCCAAGGCGGGAGGCGACTATTACTTCGTCAGTCGAGCTGCCGGCCCACTGGTGGGGGCGATGGTCGGCCTGGGCGCCTGGCTCGCTCTGGTCCTGAAAGGCTCCTTCGCGCTGGTGGGGTTGGGCCAGTACGTATTTCATTTCTCACCGGTCCCGATCCTGCTGACGGCTGCGGCCGGTGGCGTTCTCCTCACCTTCATCAACGTGGTGGGGGCGAAGGCCAGTGGAACGCTCCAGAATTTCATTGTGGTGATCCTGCTGATCATCATGGTCACCTTTGCCGTGGTGGGCCTGACGGCGGTGGAGCGGGAGACCCTTGAACCCGCCCTCCCCTTTGGTTGGGGGGGCGTGTTCAGCACGACCGGGGTGGTGTTCATTTCCTACCTGGGTGTCATGAAGGCTGCCGCCATCTCGGAAGAGGTGAAGAATCCCGGACGAAATCTTCCCTGGGGAATCCTGGCGTCGGTGGTCGTGGTGACCGTCCTGTACGTCTTCACCATGGTCATCGTCACGGGAGTCCTCCCCATGGAAGAGGTGGTGGCGGCCCCGGCTCCCCTGGCCGATGCCGCCGGGATCTTCCTTGGATTGGCCGGAGGCACGGTGGTGGCTGTGGCCGGACTCCTGGCCACCCTTTCCACCGGGAATGCCGCACTCCTCTCTTCTTCTCGGTATCCCTTTGCCATGGCCCGGGACGGACTCCTGGACCAGTGGATCAGCGCGATCAACCAGCGCTTCCGGACGCCGGGGCGCTCCATCGTCGTCACCGGGGCCATCATGACGCTCCTGGCCCTCTTCCTGGACGTGGAGGGGTTGGCCAAACTGGGCGGGGCGTTCGGGCTCATCGTCTTCGCACTGGTAAACATCTCGGTGGTGATCCTCAGGCGGGCCCAGCCGGAGTGGTATGCTCCAAGCTTCAAGATCCCCTTCTACCCGGTCCTCCCTCTGGCCGGTGCAGTGGCGGCCATGGCCCTTCTGCCGGGGATGGGTCTCCTGTCTCACGTAGCGGCGGTCAGCCTGGCCCTGATCGCGGTGGGCTGGTACTTCTGGCGCCGACGGCAAGTGGAGGCAGAAGGAGGACGACTCCAACCGGAGTACGGGCTGGGCGATCGGTTGCAGGAACTCCAGCAGGTCCAGGCTCTCCAGGACAAGAAGATGGCCCTGGCCGACCGACGGGAAGAAGTCTCGGTCACCCAGGAGGCGCCCACCACCGTGGTGGTGGAGGTGGCGGAGGGGAAGCCCTACAAGCAGCTCCTGGGCCTGGCGGCTGCCTTCGGTAAGCGGTACAACGGACCCGTTGATGTGGTGATGATCACCGAAGTGCCGCCCCAGCGCTCTCTTGAGACGGAGGTGTCCCAGCCCTCACCCGAGTGGATGGCGAAGCTGCATCGACGAATGGAGGAACACGACGTTCCCCTTCGCTTCCACCACGTCATTGCCCGGGATCGGGCTCGAGCTATCCTGAGCTTTGCCGGCCCCCAGGTCCGCATCGTCCTCCTGGATTGGCGGCGTGAGTTCCGGATCACCACCCTCCTGGGGAGCTATGTGGATCGGGTCCTCCGAAAGAGTGCCGCTCGGGTGGCCATCCTCAAGTACCGGGGAAACAAGAAGTACGAACGGATCCTGGTGGCCACGGCTGGCAGTCCCTACGCCACGGCGGAGGTGGAGTTGGCGGATGCGGTGGCCAGCTTCACCGGTGCGACCTTGACCTTCATGATGGTACTTCCTCCCGGTGCCTCGGAGACTCGAGAGGAGCAAGCCCGGGGATACCTGGATACGCTGAATCAGTTGACGGACAATGATGCCGAACTGCTCCTCCTCCGAGGGGATGACGTGACGGGGGCAATCCTGCAGGCTGCCGAGGACCACGACCTCATCGTCCTGGGCTCGACGCGGGAAATCAGCCTCCGGACCCTGTTTGGCCGGTTCGTCGTGGGTCAGACGGCGGACGAGATTGGCGAGCGAGCTCGGGGCTCGGTCTTGATCACGAAGGATCCCCGGGCGAGCCGGCGATTGTCCAGTCGCCTCAGCCAGTGGCTCCTACGACTGTATCGGCGGGTAACAGGAAAGGGGTCCATGCCGTCCCACGGTCTCCCGGAGCCCAGGGATGACATGAAGCAGGTGGCCCCCTTCCCGCGGAAGGAGCCGAAGCGGAAGGATTAGAAGGCCTTCAAGAAGTACGGGGAGTACCGCTGGGAGGGCCCTGTACTTCTTCAACGGCCTCCATTCCCGGGGCCTTCGACCCAACAGAAAAGGGGACACCCATGAGCCGTTTCTCGCATCTGTCCAGACGCCAGTTTCTCCGGGTTCTGGGCGGAAGTGTCCCGGCTGCCACCGTTGGGGCCATGGCTGGCCTCCCAGCTCTGGTTTCAGGTTGCGAACGGTCGGTGGTCGCCTCTCCGTCGCCAGCCGAAGATCGACATCCCCTCCGGTTGGCTCCGGAGATAGAACCGCAGAATCTGACGCTGACTGCGGCCCCAGGAACCGCTGATGTGGGGGGTGGGGTGGAGGCCCCGGTCTGGAAGCTGAACGAGTCTCTCCCGTCTCCTCTCCTCCGGGTCCGGCAGGGCGATCGCTTCCGGGTGACCATGAGGAACGATCTCCCCCAGGACCTCATCCTCCACTGGCACGGTCTTGCCCCTCCCGATGATATGGACGGGCATCCCCGTTTCGCCGTTCCGCCGGGAGGGAGCTATGCGTATGACTTCTCCGTGGAAGATCGGCCCGGAACCTACTGGTACCACTCCCACACCCACATGCACACCGGGGAGCAGACCTATCGTGGCATCGGTGGCCTCCTGCTGGTAGACGGTGACGAGGAAGAGGGACTGGGGCTTCCCGGCGGGGAGCGTGAGATCCCAATCATTCTCCAGGATCGCCGACTGGGAGGAGATGGGACGCCAGTGTACACCCCCTTCGGTCCGGACAGGATGGCAGGGTACATGGGGCCCGAGCCTTTCGGGAACGGGATTCGGCGACCTTACCTGGAGGTCGATTCCGGCCTCTACCGCCTCCGGGTCCTGAACGGATCCAACGCCCGGATTTTCCGCCTGGCCCGAAGCGACGGGCGCCCTCTGATCCTCATCGGGAACGATGGGGGCCTGCTGGAGGAGGCCCAAACGGTGGCCTCAGTGGAGATGGGACCGGCTGAACGAGTGGACATCCTTCTGAATCTGGACGGTGCGGAGCCCGGTGAGGTGGTGATGATCCGGTCCGTGTCTTTCAGCCTGCAGGGGGGGATGGGCTTCATGGGCGGAGCCAACCTCCAGGGCCAGCCTCTGGACCTACTGGAGCTCAGGGTTCGGGAGCGAGCCCCCGAATCCCCTTCCCTCCCCACCAGGCTCTCCACCGTCGGGGGACCGGATCCGGGTCAGGCGGTACGGGAGCGAAGCTTCCGTTTCGATTCCCGAATGATGAATCACTTCATCAACGGCCGAAGCTTCCAGATGGATCGGGTGGATGTAGAGGTTCCCTTCGGAGATACCGAGCTCTGGCACTTCGTGAATGCAAGTGGACTCCCGCACCCGGTCCACCTGCATGCCACGCACTTTCGGGTCGTATCCCGGCGTGGAGGGCGAAATCGGGTCATGGCCTGGGAGGAGGGGCTGAAGGACACGGTCCTCCTCCTTCCATTCGAAACGGTGACGGTTGCCGTGCGCTTCACGGCCCACCGGGGGCTCTACCTCCTTCACTGTCACAACCTGGAGCATGAGGACATGGGGATGATGGCCAATGTCCTGGTCGTCTGATCCTGGTGGCCCGATCCGGGGCCCTGGCGAGTGGATCGGCCCCGCCGTGCTCAGGCCGACCCTGCTTCCACGGTGACCGGCGCCTCCAGTTCCTCCGACTCGGCGTGGGGACTCCGGACCGTCCCCAGCTCGATGGGGAGGGCCACCCGGACCAGGACGGTGAGGATGAAGAGCCCGAGGGCCCAGATCCCGGCTGTCACCGCCAGTTCCACCCAGGTGGGGGTGTACTCCACGATCTCACCCAGGGGCGAGGGAATGAATCCGGGGATGACCATCCCCATCCCCTTCTCGATCCAGATGGCCGCAAAGAGGACGATACAGGCAGGGATCAGCCACCTGGGGTTCCGGCGCAGGGGGTGGATGGTCAGAACCACCGTGGCGGCCACGTTCAGGGTGATGGCAGCCCAGATCCAGGGAACCAGGGCGTTGTGGCCATCCAGGCCAAAGAAGAGGTACTGGGCCGAGACGGCGTGGTGGGTGAAGAAGTAGAACTCGGTGAAGACCTCCGAGGCCAGCATGATGAGATTGATCTGGGCCGCCACCGTCACGATCATGGCCAGCTTGGAGAAGGCTCCATCCTTGATGTGATACTCGGTGTTGGAGCGGATGACCCAGAGGACCAGGATCATGATGGCCGGCCCGGCGGCGAAGGCCGAGGCCAGGAAGCGGGGCCCCAGGAGGGCGTTGTGCCAGAAGGGCCGAGCCGGGAGACCGGCGAAGAGGAAGGCGGTGACCAGGTGGATGCTCACGGCCCAGAAGACGGAGATGTAGATCCAGGGGACGTACTTTCCCTTCTCCGGCGTCCGACCGGCGTAATGGCTGTAGAGGAGGTAGAAGGGGATGGCCATGTTCAGAGCCAGATACCCGTTCAGGACGATCACATCCCAGGCCAGAAGGGACCGAGGCCAGTTCAGGTAGCCTACCACGGGCATGAGATGCCAACTGGCAAAGGGGTTCCCCAGGTCCACCACCACGAAGGCCAGGCACATGACCAGGGCTGCCACGGCCACTCCCTCCGCCATGAGGACCGCCTTCCCAAAGTCCACATCCTCGAAGACGTAGGCCGGAAGGACCACCATCATGGCGGCGGCGGCCACACCGACCAGGAAGGCGAAGTTGGAGATGTAGAGACCCCAGCTCACATGGTCCGTCATCCCCGTGACCACGAGCCCGTCCCGGAGTTGGACGAAGTACGCATACCCCCCGATGAGCATGACCAGTGTGAGGACGCCCATCCACAGGTGATAGCGTCGTCCACCGGAGGTGGCCGAGTCCAGGGCAGTCAGAAGAAATGGCTTGAGGTGCATACGCTTCAGTCCATGAAGTACCAGAAGCGGGGCTCGGTGTGCAGGTCTTCCTTGAGCCGGAAGACCCGCTTGTTCTCCAGGACCCAGCGGATCTCCGAATTGGGATCCAGGATGTTACCGAAGACCCGAGCTCCCGTGGGGCAGGCCTCGGCGCATGCCGGAAGCTGACCCTGTCGGGAGCGCTGAATGCAGAAGGTGCACTTCTCCACCACGCCGCTCTTCCGGGCCCGGTTCCCCAGGTAGTGCTGATTGGGGTTCAGTTCGTGAGCCGGAACCTGGGGCTCGGCCCAGTTGAAGCGTCGGGCCCAGTAGGGGCAGGCTGCCATGCAGTATCGGCAGCCGATGCACCAGTCGTAGTCCACCACCGTGATCCCGTCGGGCTCCTGCCAGGTGGCTCCCACCGGACAGACCTCCACGCAAGGCGGGTTGGCGCACTGGAAGCACTGGGTCCCGATGTAGAAGTGGCCTTCCGCCGGGACCTGGTGCTGATAGGTGGCGTCTCCGTGATCCAGGTCATCCATGGAGGTGCCCTGCTCCATCTCGAAGATCCGGATGTACTGGGTTCCAGCCTCCCGGTCCAGGTTGTTCTCCTGGATGCAGGCTTCCACGCAGTTCCGGTAGCCTTGGCACTTGGAGATGTTGAATGCGTAGCCGTAGACCACACCGGGACGGGCCTCGGTGGAGGCCATGTTCACCTCCGTTCCCTGACGGATCCGGGAGAGGCGTTCCAGGCGGTCGATGGTTGCGGCCTTCTCCTCATCGGACATGCGGCGGAAGTTCCCCTTCAGGTACTCCTCCCACTCCAGGAGCTTGGCCTCCCGATCTTCTTCCGAGGCCAGGCTCGTCGGGGAGCAGGCGCTTACCGCCTGGGTGCCCATGGCCATGGCACCGAACAGGGTTCCCAGGGCTCCTCGCCGGTCCATCTTCCGGTCCAGGATCGTGCTTCCTGAAGCGTCTTGACCCCCGGAAGATCCTCCGGGACTGAGCTGACCGGCACTTCCCGTTCCATCGGTTCGCCCCGAATCACGACTGCTTTGCCCTTGGGGGGGGGAGGAAGCGGGGCTCGAGGGTCCCTTTCCGCAACCACAGGCCGGGGAACCGCATCCATGGGCCTCGTCGGAGGATTGGGCTCCGTAGCTGGCGCCGGGCGGAGGACCCAGTCGCTCGGCCAGGGGCCGGGTGGCCTCCTGCCCGGCTGCTCGAAGAACGTCATCGAAGGTGAGTTCCCGCTCGGTACTCATGGGGATCCTCCGGGTGTTGTGGATCGGGGGATCATGGTGACCCTCCCCCACGAGGAAGCTGGGGCCCGGGGTAGGGTATCCGTGGCTCCGGCTCGGGTTTGTGCGGATCGTGACAGTCCGTGCAGTTCATGAGGATGCGTCGTCCGTGCCAACCCTCCAGCCGCTTTCCATGCACGCCGGCGGCCCAGGATACGGTCTGTCCTGAGTGACACTGGGCACAGAGCTGGTAGGCGTGGTCCATGCTCACGGTGGCGCCGTCCTGGAGGACGAGGCGCTGGACCGAGTCGGCCACATGGCAGGTGGCGCAGGTGGCGCCGGTGGCAGCCGGGTGTTCAGGCTGGATATTCCCGTGGGCGTCCTCGATCCGGTCTCCCATGGCCACGGTCCCTTCGTGGCATGAGGTGCAGGGGTACTGGAGGAGGACAGGGTCGGTCACACGAGCCGCCAGGGCGAACTCCTGCTGGCCGATCCGTTGGTTGAGATGGGACGAGCTGCCGGGAATGCGCTGGGTGACTTCGAAGGGCTCACCGCCAGGGCCGAGCCAGCCGCGAGCAGTGTCGGCCCGGACCGTGGCAAGGCCTGGCGCCTCGGGAATCTCGGAGTCGTCGGGTCGGAAGGGATCGGGTCGGACCGGATCGTCTCCGGGAGCGGGGACCACGGCTTCCCAGGCCTGCCGGTCGTCCTGCACCGGAGGACCATCCTCACCACAGGCCCCGATGACCCCTGCGATGAGGAGGCCGACTGCCAAAAACGAGGGGAGGCGAGTCATGGGTTCTCTCCGGTCCGGCCGTCCAGGGGGCGGGTGAACACCTCGTCCTCAGGAGTAACGGGGACGTGGCAGGAGCGACAGTCCACCCGCTCCGGGTGGGTGGTGCGGATCTCCTGGACGGCGGATGGGCCGCCATGGCAGGCCAGGCAGTTCTCCCGCAGCTGGAGTTCATGGGGGATCATGGGAGGCGAGCCGGGCATGGCCCGCTGATCCAGCTCGGGCCAGCTCCGGGGCGCCCAGTCCAGAGAAACCAGGCTCGGGGGCGGCTCGTCTGGATCCACGTGACACTGCCCACAGACCACGTCGGGGGTGATGACCGGGATCCCCAGCCCTACACTCATGGCATCAGGGGCATGGCACTGGAGGCAGTCGGCGTATTCGGGGTGGGGGGTCAGGGGGGCGTACGTCCCGAATCGGGGGACGAAGCCACCTCGGGCGTGGCAGGAGTTGCAGAGGTTCAACCGAAACTCCTCGGTGGTGAGCCCGTGGGGGATCCGGGGCGGCGCGCCCGGATAGGCCCGAAGCCCCCGATAGATCTCCAGGGTCCGAGGATGGGCCTCGGCCCGCCGATCCGCATCCAGGGGGGCCGCCACCTCACCAGGCCGGATCCGGTAGGGGAACGCTTCTGCCGCAATCGGTGGGCCTGGCGACGCCATTCGGGTGACCGGGGGATACTCGGGACCGGCCCGGAGCTCCAGGACGGCCGGGAGGGCCACGACGATGACCACGAGCATGAGCAACGCGGCCAGCCCGATGGCTACGGTCCGGGTGAGGAGCGGTCCCCTGGAGCGCATCACTGGGCACCGATCCGCTCCACCCGCACTGCGCACTTCTTGTAGTCGGGTTGACCGGAGATGGGGCAATAGGCGTCCAGCGTGAGCTCATTCACCAGGAGGGTCTCGTCGAAGAAGGGGACGAAGACCTGTCCTCGAGGAGGCTGGGCCCGATAGTCGATCCGAGCGGGTAGCTCCAGGGTGCCACGGCGGGTGACCAGGCGAACGGTCTCCCCATTGACCACCCCCAGGGCCTGGGCGTCCTCACGGTGGATCTCCACATATGCCCGGGGTTCGGCCCGATGGAGGGTGGGGATCCGCCGGGTCATGGAGCCGCTGTGCCAGTGCTCCAGCACCCGACCGGTGTTGAGCCAGAAGGGGTACTCGTCGTCGGGCCATTCCGGTGGGGGCTCATAGGGACGAAGCCAGATCCAGGCTCGGTGGTCCGGATTCCCGTAGAAGTCGAAGCGGCCTCGCTCCGCATCGGCAGCCGGATCCGTCTCCGTGTTGTACCGCCACTTGGTCTCTCGCCCGTCCACGTAGGGCCAGATGATCCCGGGACGGGCCTTCAGCTCCTCCAGGGGCGCCATCCGGTGCTCCGGACTGTCGTGGAAGCGGGTGTACTCCTCCCAGATGGCCGGGATGTGGTCCTCGTAGCTCCAGGGGAAGAGGTTCTCGAATCCCAGGCGTCTGGCCACCTCCATGAGCTGCCAGGTGTCGCTCATGGCATCTCCGGGCGGGTCCAGGAGCTGGGGGAAGTGCTGGGTTCGTCGTTCCGAGTTCCCGAAGAGTCCCTCCCGTTCGATCCACATGGCTGCCGGGAGAATGACGTCGGCTACATCGGTGGTGGGCGTAGGGTAGACGTCGGAGACCACGATGAAGCGCCCGTCCCGCTCCGCCCCCTCCCGGTACCGGTTCAGGTCCGGCATGGTGACCATGGGATTGGTGACCTGGATCCACATGAAGCGGATGTCTCCCCGGTCCAGGGCGCGGAACATGGAGACGGTATGGTGCGTGGGCTCGGGATCGATGTTCTCCACCGGCACACCCCAGATCTCCGCCGCCTTTTCCCGGGCCTCCTGGCTCGTCACGTCACCGTAGGGAAGCTTATGGGTCAGGGTGCCCACCTCCCGGACGGTCCCGCACGCGCTGGGCTGACCGGTCAGCGAGAAAGGGCTGTTCCCCGGGGTGGAGATCTTCCCGGTGAGGAGGTGGATGTTGTAGACCAGGTTGTTGATCCAGGTGCCCCGGGTATGCTGGTTCATCCCCATGCACCAGAAGGACATGACCTTCCGGGATGGATCCCCGTAGACCGAGGCGAGCCAGCGGATCTCCGAGGCCGGCACACCCGAGATTTCCTCTGCCCGCTCCGGAGTGTAGTCGTCCAGGAAGCGGACGTAGTCGTTCCAGGAGGCATCGGAAGCCTGGTCGGAGAAGCTGAAGTCGTCTTCCAATCCGTAGCCGATTCCGGTCCGACCCTCCTTGAAGCTCACGTACCGGGTTACGAATTCCCGGTCCACCCATCCCCGCCGGACGATCTCGTGGCAGATGGCGTTGGCGATGGCCAGATCGGACTGGGGGGTGAAGAGGATGGACCGGTCCGAGGCGTAGCTGGTTCGGGTGGTCCGGGTGGCCAGGTCGATGATCCGGACGTTGGCTCGTCGTTCCCGTTCTTCAAGCATCCGAGAGAAGAGGACCGGATGCATCTCCGACATGTTGTTCCCCCAGAGCACGAAGACATCGGCGTGATCGATGTCCTCATAGCACCCCATGGGCTCGTCCATCCCGAAGCTGGTCATGAAGCCGGTGACGGCGCTGGACATGCAGAGGCGGGCGTTGGCTTCCAGGTTGTTGGTGCCCAGGGCCCCTTTGAAGAACTTGGAGGCCACGTACCCGTCCGGGATGGTCCACTGCCCCGAGCCGTAGAGGGCCACACTGTCCTTCCCGTGCTCGTCCATGGTCTGCCGGAGCTGGTCAGCCACCAGGTCCAGGGCTTCCTGGATGGGGACCTCCACCAGCTGACCGTTTCGCCGGACCCGTGCCCGGGTCAGCCGGTCCTGCCCGTAGAGGGCCTGGACGGAGTGGTATCCCTTCACGCAGGCCAGCCCCCGGTTCACCGGTGAGTCCGGATCACCTCGGACGGCCACGGCCCGGCCCTCCTCGATTCCGACCTGCAGCCCGCACCCTACCCCACAGAAGCGGCAAGGCGTCCGGTGCCAGGTCACGTCGCTGGATCCGGCGAAGTCTCCAAGGTACCCCTCCAGCTCCTGCCCAAAGGCCACACCGGGAACGAGGGAGGCGGCGGCCGCAGAGGCCGAGGCCATGGCGGCCTGTTTCAGGAAGGTCCTTCGATCGACGGGACTCATGAGTCGGTCTCGTCGGGGGACGAGGGGAAGGTGCCGGGGGCGGAAGCTCCAGCCGTATCCCCCGGGAAGGACGCTTCCCCCTCTCGTCGGGCTGTGCGGCGGAGGGCGGGCAGATCGCCTGGCTGGATGACAGGAAGTCGGTGGGCCGGCGGCTGGGACCGGGCCGGGGAGGACGTCTGGCCTGGGCTCTTCCGCCCAGCCCGCCGGTGCTTTCGACCGGCTCCGACAGGATCGGCCTCTTCCGTGTCCGGGTCGATCTCCCCGAAGGTGAGGATGAGGGCGTGGATTCCCTCCAGGTTCTGCAGAGTGGAACGGAGTTCCCGATCCTTCTCCGGCGAAGGCGTGTCGGTAACCAGGAGGAGGAGATTCCGGTTGCTAGACCGGGTCACGTCACACCCTGGCAGTGCGGCCAGGCGTCGGGAGAGGGTGGGAGCCCCTCCAGGTTCCGGCAGGACCAGGTAGCTGCAGACCGGCATGTGCGCTCCTGAGCTGAGACCGAAATAGGATCCGTCTCTGCAACATCCTGAGGATCTGACTACCCGGGCGCAAGCGGCTGGGGCTGCCAGCCTCAGCCGCTTGCGCCCGAAACGGAGAGGTCCCTCAGGAGCCCCCACCGGCCAGGAAGTCTTCCGCCGTTGCCTGGATGGTGGGGAGGAAGGACCCGTGCTCCTGGTACTCAGGAAGGTCTCGAGCCGCTTCCTCGTCGAAGACCTCCAGGAGGTGGGAGAAGTGCTCGCGGGCCCGATCCGTGTCTCCCATGTTCCGCGCGGCTTCTCCGGCGGCGTAGCGGGCCAGGAGGTGGTTCGGTTGAGTGTCGAGGACGATCTCGGCCGTCTCCATCGCCCCCTGGTAGTTGCCCTGGGCCTGCTGCAGCAGGGAGACGTGGAAGTGACCGTCGGCGTCCAGATCTGGCACCATGGCGTAGGCGTCCAGGGCCATGGGAAGGAAGGATTCCACCTCGGCCGTGTTCCCTTCGCCCATGGCAGTCATGACCCTGTTGAAGAGTCGGTCCGCCGCCTCCCGGGGCGTCATGCTGGAAAGGTCCACACCCGTTCCGCCGCTGGGGGCCATTCCCTGGCCACCCCCCTGTCCGGGGCCAGGCGCCACTGCTCCCATCGGCATCCGCTCCCCATTTCCTCCATCGGTCCAGCCGGTCCAGACATAGGGAACGGCCAGGAAGAAGATCCCTGCCACCACCGCCGCTCCGATGATCCACCATCCCTTATGATCCAGGGATGAGCTGTGGGTCGCCTCGAAGGAGATCGGGTCGTCCTGGGCCTGGCCGGATGGGGAAGGGGACGGGGATCCGGCAGGGGACGCAGCCGGAGGTGGGACAGCGGGGGCCCCGGAGTCGGCTCTTGAGGTGCCCCCAGGAGGGGCGGCGGCGGACTCAGTCGGTCCCGGGGATCCAACGGCGGGAGCCCCCTGCTCGGCCCCGCACTCGCTGCAATACCGATGTCCCGGCGGTACCTGGGCCTTGCACGAGCCACATGTCCGAGCCGTCAACGTGGCACCACAGGCGCCGCAGAATCGACCATCGGCTTCCGCATCGCACCGAGGACACTTCATGGCACTTCCCTTCTCCTGTTCTGGAATACAGTGGGGAGGCAGGTGCCGTCCAAAGAACCGAACCCACGCCCCGAATCGGAAATGAACATATCAGCGAGGGCGTCCCTTCCGCATGGGGTGGACGGACGACGGGGTCTGCTGGTAACCTCAAACGGCAACGTCGATGACCGGTGCAGCCGAAGACTATGGGGGCTGGCGGCTCCTGCACGGGGATCTAGAGGGCTCCGAGTCCGCTGGATACGGACCTGAACGGGCTGAAGGAGAGACGGACCGATGGGTGCGACAACCAAGTTCACCATCGCCTTCCTGACGTTGACGGTACTCGTCATCCTGGGTGCCTTGGTGGTGCAGGCATCCCAAGGGCCTACCTTCCGGGCGGCAGACTACGCGAACATGAATGAGTGCATCCAGAACATCCCCACCGAGTGGGTGCGGGGGAGTCTGGAATACGACGGAGCCGAAACCTCCTGTTTCTACACCCACCGCCCCGATCAGCGCTGACCCGAACCGGCGGTGGGAAGGTACTCGCGCCGGACCCTGCGGTAGGGTACCTTCCCTGGCGTAGGATGCCCCCACAGGCGGATCCCTTCAGGCACACGAACTCTCGGTTCACACCCTTTCAAGAGGATGCAGTGAGCAGTCAGGTGAATCGAATCTCCATGGCCGGAGCCTCCGGATGAAGCTCGGGCCGGCAGGTGCCTTTGTCCTGGTCGTCTTTGTGGCGGCCCAGGTGGTGGGAGTGGTGATCTCGCCGGCCGAGGCCGGGATGGGGCACCTTCAGAAGATCATGTACGTTCATGTGCCTGCGGCATGGTCGGCCTTTCTGGCCTTCGGGCTGGTATTCGTCATGAGCATCGCCTATCTCCTGCGGCGGAAGGAGTCCCACGACCTCCTGGCCGCTTCCGCCGCCGAGGTGGGGGTCGTGCTCACCGGGCTGACGCTGGCATTGGGTTCCATCTGGGGCAGGCCGACCTGGGGTGTGTGGTGGACGTGGGACCCCCGGCTCACCTCCACAGCGGTTCTCTTCGTCATCTTTGTGGGATATCTAGCCCTTCGGGCCTTCGTGGAGGATCCGCAGCAGCGGGCACGATGGGCTGCTGCCGTCGGGGTCCTTGGCTTCCTGAACGTCCCCATCGTCTACATGTCCGTTCGGTGGTGGAGGACGTTGCATCAGCCCAGCTCTTCGCCGGCCACGGTGGACGCGCCCTACGTATGGGGCCTCCGGATCAACGCTGTGGCTTTTGCCATCCTTGCGGGGTACCTGATCTGGCGCCGCTACCAGGTGGCCCGGGTGGAGCGGGACGTGGAGGAACTGGAAGAAGAACGGGCGTTGGCGGGAGGATCACTTGTCTGATTGGCCGTGGGTACTGGCGTCATTCGCTCTGACCTGGGTGGTGCTGGCCGTCTACGCGGTCAGGGTCAACCGACGGCTGGCTCGGGCCCGGAAGGACCTGACGGCCGAGAAGAATCGGTCCAACGATTTGCTGGAGAAGGAGATATGAGCAACGAAGCAACATCTTCCGAGACGCCCGAGAAACGTCCCCGTCGTCGGGGGCTCACCCTTCTCGGGGTGGGTGTCATCCTGGCCGGGTTCGGGTATTTCCTCCTGGGCGGGATCGGGGACAACCTGGTCTACTACCTGAGTCCTACGGAGTTGGATGCCCGGGGTGACGCCGCCTACGAGACCTCGGTTCGCCTCGGGGGTGTCGTCATCCCTGAGTCCATTCAGTGGGATGCCGAGGCGTTGGACCTTCGTTTCCGAATCGGAGACGGCTCCACCGAGATGGAAGTGCATTCCCAGGGCGCCCCGCCCCAGATGTTCCGAGATGGGATCGAGGTGCTGGTGGAGGGGCGCCTGGCCGATTCCGGGGTCTTCCATTCCACCAATCTGATGGTCATGCATTCCAATGAGTATCGGGCTCCGCAGGAGGGGCAGCGGCCCCAGGATCTCTATCAGGACCTCCTGAATTCGGAGGGCGAATGAGGTCTCTGCTGGGAACGTCCCTCTCCACCAGCGCCCTGGCCATCTCGGTGGTGGGGTTGGTGGTGGCGGTCCTGGCTGCCCGTCGGCTGGATGACCGCCTCTGGAAGTGGGCTCGGTGGGGGGCTTACGCCAACCTCTGGATCATGGTGGTGGCCAACCTCCTCATGGTCCAGGCTCTGGTGGTCCGGGACTTCAGCCTCTCCTACGTGGCTCAGGTGGGGAGTCACGCCACCCCCCTCTTCTTCACCGTCATCTCACTGTGGGCGGCGCTGGAAGGCTCCTTGCTTTTCTGGGGCTTGATCATGGCCGGGCTGACGGCCCTGGTCATCTACGTTCATCGGGAGGCCACGGGCCCCCTGGTGCCCTACGCATTGGCCACCATGTTCGGGATCGGGATCTTCTTCTATCTCCTCCTGGTGGTCCCGGCCAATCCCTTCGCGGCGGTATATCCGGTCCCGGCCGATGGACCCGGGCCCAATCCCCTCTTGCAGAACCATCCCCTCATGGCGATCCATCCGCCGATCCTCTACCTGGGATATGTGGGGATGATGGTGCCCTTCGCCTTCGCCATTGGCGCCCTCCTATCGGGGAAGCTGGACGACAGTTGGCTCCACTACACACGACGCTGGACGGTTTTCGCCTGGACCTTCCTGACGTTGGGAGTCGTGGCCGGGATGTGGTGGTCCTATGAAGTTCTCGGATGGGGAGGCTACTGGGCCTGGGATCCGGTGGAGAACGCCTCCTTCCTTCCCTGGCTTACGGCTACGGCCCTGATTCACTCGAGTATGGTGCAGGAGCGTCGAGGGATGCTTCGGGTGTGGAACCTGACCCTTGCAGTGGCCACCTTCCTCCTGACCATCCTGGGAACCTTTCTGACCCGGAGTGGGATCCTCTCGTCGGTCCACGCCTTCGCCGAGGGGACGATCGGGAGCTACTTCGTGGTCTTCATGGCCATCATCCTGGTCTTCTCCGTGGTTCTCCTTCTGGGTCGAAGCGAAGAACTGAAGACGGAGGGATCCCTGGACTCGATTGCGTCCCGGGAGACGGTCTTCTTCTTCAACAACGTGGTGTTGGTGGCCTTCACCTTCACCGTTCTCCTGGGGACCCTATTCCCCCTCCTGGCTGAGGCGTTCCGGGGGGTGACGGTGAGTGTGGGGGCTCCCTTCTTCAACCAGATGACCCTTCCCTTCGTGGTGGCCCTTCTCTTTCTCATGGGAGTGGGCCCGGCCCTTCCCTGGGGGAAGGCCAGCCGGAAGGGGCTGGATCAGAACTTCATCCAGGCCGGCTCCGCCATGGTGGTAGTGGCCGTCCTCTCGGTGGTCCTGGGCCTTCGGGATCCCTATGCCGTACTGGCTTTCGCGTTCTCCGCCTTCGCCCTGGTCACCAATGTCCGGGAGTATGTGATCCCGGTCCGGGCCAGGATGAAGGCCCGAGGGGAGAAGATCATCCACGCCCTGGCCAGCGTCATGCTTTCCAACCCCCGTCGGTACGGAGGGTATTTTGCCCACTTCGGGGTGATCGTCATGGCTGTGGGGATTGCGGCGTCTTCTGCCCTGCAGACGACCCACGAGGCAACTCTGACCCCGGGTCAGAGTATGCAAGTAGAAGACTTCACCCTCACCTTCGAGGGGATGTGGGCCGAGGACCAGCCCCAGCGGTTCCAGGTGGGAGCGACCCTGGCGGCCACGAAGAACGGCCGAGGGATCGGGGCCATGGAGCCCCGGCTGAACTACTATCCCACTCAGGAAGACCCGGTACCCACGCCGGCAGTTCGGAGCCGGATGACCGATCTATATGTGGTCCTCATGGCCTTCCAGCCCGACGGCTCACAGGCCACGATCCAGGCCATCGTAGAGCCACTGGTCATATGGATCTGGGTAGGAGGCGTGATGATTGCCCTGGGGGCCAGCTTCGGTCTGGTTTTCGGGATGCGGAAGGAAACCTCGTCCAAGCGGCGGACGTCGTCCCAGAGGGGAGGTGAGGGAAGGGGCCAGGTGGATCCGAAGCCCCAGTTGACCTCTGCAGGGGAGAACCCATGAATGTAAAGCGCATGCTCCTGGGACTGATAATCACCGTTCCCATCATTGCCCTCCTGGTGGCGGGGCTGGGTCGGGATCCTCGGTTGATTCCATCGCCCCTTCCCGGAAATCCAGCTCCTGACTTCAGTCTTCCGGTCCTGGAGACCGCCGGAAACTTCACCGTCCAGGAGCCAGGTCCGGGCGAGGTGGTGGATCTCTCCAGCCTTCGCGGAGAGGTGGTGGTGGTGAACTTCTGGGCTTCCTGGTGCCTGAGTTGCCGGAGTGAACATGTGCCCCTTTCCCGGTTGGCTGAACACTACGCCAACCAGGATGTGCACTTCTTCAGGATTCTCTACAATGACCGGCCTGAGAACGCCTCGCGACTGATCCAGAGCATGGGCGGCCAGTCCTATCCCACCCTCCTGGACACTCGTTCGGGAACGGCCATCCAATACGGATTGACCGGAGTCCCGGAAACATTCTTCATCGCCCGTGATGGTACTGTGGCCCATAAGCAGGTGGGGCCCACCAGCCATGAGCTGATCATGCAGTGGGTGGATCGCCTCCTGGCCCAGGAGTGGGACGGGGAGGCAGCTGCTGATCCTGGGAGCCCGGCCGTCCGAGGCGGAGTCACGGAGGGAATGTGAGGTCCCTGCATTGGTTGGCCGTTGGACTGCCGAGGATCTCACTCGGCGCTTCGAGGAAGGTGGTCCCCTGGGCCCCTTCCCGTGGGCGGACCGGCCTGGGGGGCATGCTTCTGGCCGGATGTCTGATGATGGGGTTTGCTCTTCTCCAGCCCCTGGCGGCCGCCGAGCAGGCCGGCCAGGCGCCACCGGGACCCGGTAGCCAGCCGCCGCCCCAGACGGTCATCCCCGATCCCGATCAATTCGAGGCTTCCGCCCCCACCGACGATGCCCAATTGGAGGCCCAGGTCCAGCGGCTGGCTCGCCAGCTCCGGTGCCCGACCTGCCAAGCCCTCTCCATCGCAGATTCACCCAGTGAACTGGCCCGGGAAATGGAAGGGGTGATCCGACTCCGCTTGCAGGAGGGAATGACCCCGGAGGAGGTCCGGCAGTCCTTCGTGAACGCCTACGGAGAATGGGTCCTCCTGTCGCCTGAGCCTGCCGGATTCAACCTCCTGGTCTACATCCTCCCCGTTGCGGTCTTCCTGTTGGGGGGAGGGATCGTCGTGGTGGGCATGCGTAAGTGGCTCCGGAACCCTTCTGAGGGACCTCTGGAAGTCGAGCGGGCGCCCCCCGCTCCATGACCGGGGATTCGTCCTTCCCCCCTCCCCTCAAATTGGAGGGGATCGCCCACCGGTTCGGCCGTCGCTGGATTCTCCGGGGGCTGGATCTCCAGTTGGATCCTGGCCAGGTCGTGGCCATGATCGGCGCCAATGGTGCCGGGAAGACCACCCTGCTACGGATTGCGGCAACCCTTCTCCGGCCTCTCCGGGGGAGAGGTTGGGTGGGAGGGGCCTCCCTCCTGGAGAATTCGGACCGGGTCCGGACCATGATCGGGATCCTGGGGCATTCACCGGCCCTCTATGAAGATCTGACCCCGGTGGAGAATCTTCGGTTCTGCCTGCAGATGCAGGGAGATCCTGGAGACCGGGGTCGGATTCTCGCCATCCTGGACGAAGTGGGCCTCACTGACTTTGCTCATGTCCGTGTACGGCGGTTCTCCACCGGGATGCGCCGACGGGTGGCAGTGGGTCGGGTCCTGGCCTCCCTCCCTCATCTACTTCTCATGGACGAGCCCTATGCCAGCCTGGACCCGGAGGGGGTGGAGTTGGTGAATGGGACGATCCAGCGGGTGGTGGACGAGGGTGGGGGCGTCCTCCTGGCCACCCACGACCTCCGCTCTGGAGCTGGGCTCACGGATCGGGTGGTGACTTTGGATCGAGGGCTGCTGAGGGAAGGGGATGGGCGTCAGCCGGCTCATGGACGGACGGACAGCTCTCCGACCCGAGCCGACTCGTCATCCCCCACGACGCGTGGGCAGTTGGCTTGATGGCGGACGAGCGGGCCGGCGGGACCTCAGGTGGATGGAGGGCAGAAGGCCGGCGGGTCCTGGCCGTAGCATGGAAGGACCTGCTCTCCGAAGGGCGGGCTCGGGCGAATCTCCTCTCCGTCATTCTCTTTGCCGGGACGGCCCTCCTCCTCTTCGCCTTCGCCTTCGGGCCCGATGCCCAGGACCTCCGGGATGCCGGGGCCGGGGTGATCTGGCTCACCATTCTCCTGAGTGGCATTCTCATTTTCAACCGGTCCTACCAGGTGGAGCTCGAAGGGGGCGCCCTTGAGGCTCTCCTCACCTATCCGGGGAGCCGCCGGGCCATATTCCTTGGGAAGCTTCTGGCGAACCTGGTCCTGGTTCTGGTGGTGGAATCCGTGGTCCTGCCCCTGGCAGCGGTCCTCTTTCACGTGCCGCTCCTGGAGGCCCTCCCGGGGGTGGCCGGTATTGTCCTGGCCGGGACCTTCGGTTTCGTGGCGCTGGGGACCTTCTACGCTGCCATCTCCAGTCGTTCCCGGGCCCGGGACGTCCTTCTTCCCCTCCTCCTCTTCCCCATGCTGGTGCCTCTCCTCCTGGCTGCCGTCCAAGGGACGACGGCCTATCTGGAGGGGGATGCCATGGGATACGGGGGTGGATGGCTCCGCCTCATTCTGGCTTTTGACGTGATCTTCTTCACCGCGGCCTACTGGGCCTTCGATCACGTCATCGGCGAGTAGCGCCCCTTCCCATCCGGGCCAAGGGTCCGCCGGTGGGTTTCAGTACGAGGATCCGCCGGAGCGGTTCTGACCCGTGGGAGGGTTGGCGTGGGGATTGGGCGTGGCCGGATGGGGATTGGCCGGAGCGGCGTCGGGCCCCGGGTGCTGGAGGGGAAGGTCCGGGGCCAGTTGATGGACTTCCATCATGGCTGCTTCGGCAGCCTCGGTATCACCCATGGCCTGATGGGTCATCCCCACCCCATACCACCCTGCAGCGAGGCCGGGCGCCATCTCCGTCACCTCCTGGAAGAGGGCTAGAGCCTCGTCGTACTCACCACTCCTGTAGGCGGTGTTGGCCGAGTCGAGCTGCTCCTGGATCTCTGCCGGGAGCTCGCTTTCCATCTCCTCCAGGCTTCCAGGTCCTTCCAGGGGGACTCTCTCCTGACCATCGTTTCCGCAGGCCGCGATGGCCAAGGTCAGGAGGATGGCCATGCCCCCGCCAAGAATGTGAGCTCCCATCCTTCTCATCTTCGTCGCCTTCATATCCATCGTGACTCCGCGCAGAGCTACTCGTTGACCGGATTCTGGGACCAGGTTCCCGGATCTGGATCTGGCTGGGTGACCCGGATCCCGAATCCCTCAGCCTCCGATTCCTGATCTCAAATGTACGCACTTCGTCCCAAGGAAGCGATGGGAATCCGGGGGGCGGAGCGCGGTGACGGCGCCAGTAAGGGGGACCACTCGCCGATATCGGGCGTTGGCGGAAGATGAGTCTCTGGAGCTCAAGCCGCCGAGATCCGGGGAGGCGTGGGTAAGAAAGACGCACTTGTACTTGTTCAAGAGTGATTTTGGGTCAATATGCCCCGGGCCGGGATGTTGACCAGTCTGCGTCGCCTGTCAGCGATCGTACCGCGATCATGCCGACCTGCGTTTTCAGCTTGCGGAAATGTCAGGGTGGGACCTATCCTGATAATCGGATACTCCGGAGTCGACCCGGATCCTCCAGAGCGGAGAACAGTGCATTGGAACGAAGAACAGGCTGGACCAGACCCCTGGGATTTCTCGTCCTGACGATCTCGGCCATCATGTTGGCCGGGTGCGTGGATGAGGAGATCGTCTTCGTGGAGCGGCCCATCTTTGATGATCCGCCGGCTGGAGCTCAGGGCTTTGTGGGCTACTCTGACCTGAACACCCAGCGGACCGTTTGCGGAAACTGCCATGTCAGCCGGCAGGCCCGGTGGGAAGAGACCGCTCACGCCAATGCCTGGGAGACGCTCCAGGCCTCCGACAATCCCCAGGCTTTCTGTGAAGCCTGTCACACTGTTTCAGAGCGGGGGAACCCCGTGGAAGGGGATGCGGGATGGGTGGCCACCGGGAATCCCCGGTACTACGACGTCCAGTGTGAGGCCTGTCATGGACCCGGCCTCGATCACGTCACGACTCCGGACCAGCCTGGAAGCCAGCCTTTGGCCACCATCTCCCTGGGGCCCAACGCTGACCAGGGGTGCGCCGAGTGCCACTCCGGAGTCCATCGACCCTTCGCCGAGGAGTGGGCCGCCTCGGGTCACGGGGATATGAACCCCTCTCCCCAGGGGCGAGCTGCATGCCAGTCGTGCCATGAAGGAAAGGGTGCCCTTCGGGCCTGGGGGGTGAAGAGTATCTTCTCTCCCGAGGACGACGCCGAGCTCCAGGCCATTACCTGTGCCGTCTGTCATGATCCCCACGACGGCTCGAACCAGGGCCAGCTCCGCTTCGCCGTGGATGCCCCGGTGGTGGACCAGAACCTCTGCATGAAGTGCCCCTCCCAGCGGGGCACGCCGGACCCCATCAGCTTCCGGGGTCCCCACGCGCCGGAAGGCCCCCTCCTCCTGGGGACCGGGGGATGGTGGCCGCCCAATCTTGAGTACTCCCCCGGCGACATCCTGGGGACCCACGGGACGGAGGCCAATCCCCGGCTTTGCGCCGGATGCCACGTCACCGACTATTCCATGGAGGACCCTGAGACGGGGAGCTTCGAGTTCCGGACCACGGGACACACCTTCCAGGCCACGCCCTGCGTGGACGAGGATGGGCGGCACACCGGCGCCTCCGACTGTGATCTCATGGAGCGGTCGTTCCAGAGCTGCACCGATTGCCATGGCTCGGAGGCGGCGGCCCGATCCGCCTACATCGTGGCGGAACAGCGGATCGAGAACCTGGCCAACTCCCTGGAGCCCCTCCTGGACCAGATCCCTGAGGAAGAGTTCGGAAACCCGGGGCGCTATACCACGGCCGACGGCGCTCTCTTCAACCTGCAGCTGGCCCGGGTGAACGGGTCAGCCACTCACAACCCGTTCCTGGTGGAAGCGCTCCTGGTGGCTACGATCCGCCAGATCCAGCTGGACTACGAGGTCAGCACATCGTCCGGGGTTTCCCTGGAACTCGAACTGGGCCAGTCCCACTGAGTTCAGCAGGACCGAACGTTGCCTACCGCCCGGCCCGGAGCTACCCTCCCACTTCGTGAGGGTGGCTCCGGGGTCCGGATGCACCTTTCCCTACATTCCTGACCCATTGGACCGAGGTCATTGATGCTGGCCGGACTCCTCCAGGTACACCAGGGGCAGGTGGGACCGGTGGATCCGGATCCCGCCCCGCCTCCCTTGCCGGGCGGAGCCGCCGAGGTGACTCGGTTCTTCATGGATGTGCCCCAGTGGCTCCAGATCGGAGGGGTCGTCCTGGGCGGAATCGGGGCAGTGGTGGCCCTGGTTCTCTTCTGGCGTCACCGAAAGGACATCCTCCCCTGGCTCATTGGATTGCCTGCAGCCGTGAAAGCCACGGCCTTGGCCGTCCTCGTGGCTGGTGGGGCCGCGGCGTCGGTGGCCGGCTATCAGGTCTACGACTTCGTGGAGCATGACAACCGGTTCTGCACCGGGTGCCACGTCATGGCCGACGCCTACCTCCGCTTTGAAGAGAGCGCCCATGTGGGCCTGGGGTGCAAGGACTGCCACGCCCAACCCCGGACCGAGAGTGCCCGGCAGCTCTACCTCTGGGTTCTGCAGCGGCCCGAGGAGGTAGGACCCCACTCGCCCGTCCCCGATGCCCGTTGTACGTCCTGCCACATCGATGACGATCCGGAGAGCCAGTGGCCCCAGATCGCTGCGTCGTTGGGGCACCGGGTCCACTTCGAATCCGAGGATCCGGAACTCCGGGAGGTCATGTGCGTGAGTTGTCACGGCGTGGCCGTCCACCAGTGGACCACGGCGGCCAGCACCTGTGGGGACTGCCACGAGGCTGAAGCCCATGCCCAGTTGGGGCGGATGGGTGCAGAAACCGAACTCCACTGCGTGGCATGCCATGACTTCATGGGTGAGGAACCCACCGACCTGCCGGGAGCCCATGAAGGGATGGCCATCCTCCCCGATGCGCCTCAGTGCATGGCCTGCCACGACATGGAAGAGATCCTGACCCTGGGAGATTTCGACGCCGATCCCCACGGAGCCGTCTGTGGCGCCTGCCACAATCCCCACGAGCAGGACACGCCCTTCGACGCCGTGGAGACCTGTCAGGGTTGCCACGTGGACGTGGAGACCCTCACCATCTTCCATACCGGGACCCATGCGCCGGTCCTCCCCAACTGTGCCGAGTGCCACTCGGCTCACACCTGGAGCGTCCAGGGATCCCAGTGCCAGGACTGTCATGACACGGTGATGGATGATCCGGGTTCCCAGGCGGGAATCTTGAACGGACCAGGCGCCGCCGGCTGGATGACGCCGGAAGAGGGGGGGGCCTCCTCTGGCGGGCCATCTGTGGCTGCGTCTTCGATGGCTGGAACTGGAGGAGCGGCCGCCGCCTTCCCCCATCCTCCGCTGGCGGCCTGGGCGCACCTGGCGTTGCACGAGACCGGCCCAGTCGTGGACCTGCGAGCGCAGCCGGCTACGGGAGATACCTTTCCCCCAACCCCGGACCCTCGTCCCTTCCTCCACCGCCAGCACGAGTCCGTATCCTGCCAGGAGTGCCACGGAAGCGCCGACGAGCACGGGATCGTCACCGTCACCACGGCACAGGATTGTGCCGCGTGCCACCACGACTCGGCCTCGGCCTACGAGTGCCAGAGTTGCCACGTGGAAGACGCCCTCCACATTCCCCGAGGGATCTCAACCCCCATGTCCCTGACTGTGTGGGACGAGCCCAGGAGCCGGGAGCTGGGCTTCGAGCATGGGCTCCATGAAGATATTTCCTGCCAGGAATGCCACACCGAGGGGGTCCTTCTGGCGGTGGAGATGGAGTGTGCGGCATGCCATGAAGATCACCATCGGGCAGAAGCCGATTGCACGCGGTGCCATCTTCCGGCAGCCGACGATGCCCACGGGCTGGAGGTCCACCTGACCTGTACCTCCTCCGGATGCCATGCCGGGACGGCGGGGGAGCGTCCCTCCCTGACTCGAAACCTCTGTCTCACCTGCCATGCCGATCAGCGGGACCATGAGCCCGGTTTGAACTGTCAGGATTGCCACATGGTCCCGGAGCAGCCGCCCGTCCGATCCCAGGTACTGGGAAACCGGGAGATGGGATGAGACGAATGGGCTGGGGTCGGCTCGTGGGGTGCCTTGTACTTTTCCTGGTTCTGGGCGCCGAGCAGGAGGTGGAAGCTCAATCCGTCCGTGTCACTGGCTCGACCAGCATCCAGTACGTAGAAGTGCGGCCTTTTGTCCGCGACAGCATCCTCATGGATCAGGTGGGGGGGAGCGGGCTCCTTCGTCAGACCCCGGATGGTCAGGTCGTCCGGTGCATGATGGGGGATACCTTCTGCAGGGGAACCCGACCGGCAGATCCGGTGAGCACGGTTCCCGCCGTCCAGGATCTGGAGGTGAGTGCCTGGGGCCTGGGGCAGGGGATTCGTGGATTTGCGCACATTCGGGGCCGTACGGCGTGGGGCGGGAACCCGGACCTCTGGCCCAGAGCCAATGATGGGATGGACCTTCTGGCGGCCTATGGCGAGATGGACCGGGAGCGCTTCCGGGTCCGGGCCGGGCGGCAGTGGACGACTTCGGGGCTGGGATTCTACAACTTCGACGGGCTGGGCCTTCTCCTCCGTCCCATCGACGGTTTGTCCGTGGAGGGACAGGTGGGTCGAAGCCTGGTTCGAGGGTTGAACGAGCCGCGAACGGGAGGAGCGCTGGAGGCCATCGAGGAACTGGCGCCCATCGAACCTGGTCTCATGCTTTCCACACAGGCCCGCTATCGCCCGTCGTCTCGTCTCTCCCTGGCCGCTCTGTACCACCGGGACATCCGGGATGACCGGGCCGGGCTCTACTCCGAGTTGGCCCGGGCCGAGGGCGTCTTCCGGTATGGGCAGGGATCGGTGGAAGGCGTGGCAGAGTTGGATGTGGCCGGGCGGACGTTCAATGAGCTGCGGCTCCGGGTCCGGACGCCCCCGGTCTGGTCCACCGCCGTGTCTGCGGAAGCCCGGAGGTACCGTCCGTATTTCGAACTCTGGACCATCTGGGGAGCCTTCTCGCCTGTGGGGTTCGACGAAGGCCGCCTTGATCTGACCTGGGCCCGAGCCCAGGGAGATCTGATTCTCAGGGGTGAGGCGTCCTACCGTAGCTATGACGACACGGGGATGGAGACGGCCGCTTCCCCCCTACGAACCGATGGCTGGGGGGTGGGAATGAACGCCAGTTGGTCCCCACGGGCCCAGTGGCGGGTGGAGGGAGGATATCGGATGGAGGTAGGCTTCGGTGCGGCCCGGAGTGAAGGGCAGGCAGGCGTCCAGCGCCAATTGGGAGACCGAGGGCACCTGGCGCTTCGGGGATTGGCCTTCCAGCGTCTCTACGAGTTCCGGCTGGACCATGGGGTCGTGGTGGGTATGGGAGCGGAAAGCTCCTTCCGGATGACGGATCGGAGCCGGGTGGTGGGGAGTGTGACCGGTTACCGGCACATGGATCAGGGAGACGCACCGGATATGGACTGGAATCAGCTCCGGGCCAGCCTGAGGCTCCAGTGGACAGTGGGGGCTGAGCCCGGCTCGACTCGGGGTGGGGGGACATCGCCATGAGCCGGACGACTGGCGTTGGCGCAGGGTCCATCATCGTTCCCGTCCTGGCCCTCCTCCTGGTGGCCAGTGGGGCCCTCATGGCAACCCTCCGGGCCGATGGTGAGTTTCCCCACCAGGCCCACGAAGGCCTCTTTCCCACCTGCGAAGGGTGCCACGTGGGGGTCGTGACTGGTGTGGAGGAGGAACTCTTCCCTCCGGTGGGAAGCTGCGCCCAGTGCCATGACGGGACCCGGGAGGATGAGGTGGACTGGGTGTCTCCAGGTCCGCGGGCGTCGAACCTTCGCTTCTTCCACCCAGATCACCAGGAGCTGGTGGAGGCCGAGGGGGAGTCTGTCAGTTGTCAGAGCTGTCACGCAGAGGAAGCTCCGGTGGTGAGGATGGCCATTCAGGCCGCGCCGGCCGAATCCTGCCTCCAGTGTCACGTCCACGAGGCCGAGGCCCACCTGGCCTCCGGGGCCGAGTGTGCCATGTGTCACCTTCCTCTCACCGAGGCGGAGCGCCTCCCCGCTTCACGGATCGCCTCCTTCCCCTGGCCCGACTCACACGACGAGCCTGGCTTCATTTCGCAGCACGCACCAGGCACGTCCCTGGAGCTCATCTCCTGTGGGGTCTGCCATGCCCGGGAGACGTGCGAACGGTGTCACGTGAACGCGGATCGCCTGGACGAGATTGCCAGCCTGGACTGGGATGATCGGGTGGCCGGCCTGGAGGAAGGGTTGGTGGCCGAATATCCTGTTCCCGACACCCACCTGGCTCCGGACTGGGGCTGGGATCATGGTGACCTGGCGTACGCCGAAACGGCACGGTGCACCAACTGCCACACCCAACCCAGTTGCACCGAGTGTCATCTGGACGGAGAGCGACAGGCGGCCCAGGTCATCGCCAATCTCCCAACCCCCATTCCAGGCGGGGCTCCAGGGGTCGACGTAGGCGATGCCGGAGAGACCGTCCATCCGTGGAATTTCTCAGATCAGCACGCCACCTTCGCGGCCACCGGTGCCCTGGAGTGTGCCGAGTGTCACAGCCAGCAGTACTGCTCTGATTGCCACGCCGGAGCCGATTCCCGGGATTTCCACCCGGACAACTTCCTTGAACGGCACGCTCTGGAGGTCTTTGCCGGAGGCGCCGATTGCCAGTCCTGCCACAGCACTGAGGCCTTTTGTCGGGACTGTCATGTGGAGACGGGTCTGGCTTCCGAGGGTCGACTGAATGTGGCCTTCCACACGGGCCAGCCCCTCTGGGTGCTGACCCATGGCCAAGCAGCCCGGATCGGTCTGGAGTCCTGTGCATCTTGCCATCGACAGACCGATTGTCTGGCTTGTCACTCTACTTTCCTGGGCCGAGGAATCAATCCCCACGGGCCGGGTTTCGAGGCCGAATCAATGGCAGCCCGGAATCGGGTGACCTGCCAGTGGTGTCATCTGGATGATCCGGTGGGTCGCCAATAGCGGAAGGGTAAGGTGGGAAGTGTGTTCCTTGCTGCGGTTCGAGGGAGCCAAACCACCTGCCCCCCCACCAATTATAATGAATTCATTCATTGTAATTATTCGTTGATCGGTTCGTCTCAGGCATTCCATGAACCCGTCCCTTGGCTCAGTACCTTCCGGCCCCTTGACCCGACGGCGCTTTCTCAAGCTCGTGGGTGCAGTAGGGGGGACGCCCATGGTGATGCAGGCGCTCAATGCCTGGGACTTGAGCATGTCCTCCACCCGGGACGCGCCACCACCTCTGACCGGGGACCGGGAGGGGCGGCGGGTCATCATTCTTGGTGCTGGCCTGGCCGGGATGGCTGCAGCCTATGAGCTGGAGAAGCTGGGGTATGATACGCCGATCCTGGAGGCTCGACCTCGGGCCGGTGGCCGGTGCATCACCATTCGGGGTGGTTCGGAGGTTCGGGAGTTGGGGGGCGGGATCCAGCGATGCGAATTCGACCAGGGTCATTACCTGAACCCGGGTCCCTGGCGGATCCCCGATGAACACACCTCGACGCTTCACTACTGTCGAGAGCTGGATGTGCCCCTGGAGGTCCTGGTCAACCGGAACCCCTGGGGTTGGATCCGATTTGACGACGTGGAGGGCCCCCTGTCGGGTAGGCGTCTCCGACAGGCGGAGGTGTTGGCCGACATGCGAGGCCATGTCACCGATCTCCTGGCTCGCTCTGTCCACCAGGACGCCCTGGATCTGGAGCTCACCCCGGCGGATCGAGAGAAGTTGGTGGCTTTCCTGGTTCACGAAGGGCACCTGAACCCTCAGGACGCCACGTACGGTGGAGCCACTCGCCGCGGCTGGGCCACGCCGCCAGGCGCCGCAGGACCGGGTGAGCCATCGGACCCCCATGACTTTCTGGACCTCCTCCGGTCCGGGCTGGGCGCTGGATTTCCACCCCGGTGGGGGCCAACGGGAACCGTCTTCCAACCAGTGGGGGGAATGGACCAGTTGGCTCGGGCGCTGGAGCGGGCAGTGAGTCACAATATCCGCCCCCACCAGGAAGTGAAGGAGATCCGACAAGGGGAGGAGGGTGTCCGGGTCGTGGTTCAGGATACCCGCTCCGGTGATCGGGAGGAGGTGACGGGGGATTACTGCATCTGCACCATCCCACTGACCATCCTCATCAACATCCCGTCGGATCTGTCCGGTGACTTTCAGCGGGCCATGCGGAGTGTGGCGTACAACCCCAGCGGCAAGATCGGGCTCCAGTTCCGGCGTCGTTTCTGGGAGGAGGATGATGGGATCTACGGGGGTTACAGCGTGACGAACCGGCCCTGGAGCGGTGATGGCCACATCAGCTATCCATCGTATGGATGGAACCGAGAGAAAGGGGTCATCCAGGCGTATTACGGCCACGGAGGAGACGCCCTCCGGGTCAGCGCCATGTCACCGAGGGAGCGGATCGAACACGCCCTGGCCATCGGGGAGGCAGTCCACCCTGGTATCTACCGGGAGGAGTTCGAGACCGGGATTTCCTTCTTTTTCCACCTGGAGCCCTACAGCCTGGGTGGATATTCCTCCTGGTCAGACGAGGCCCGCCGGAATCACTTTTCCCGCCTCCTGGAGCCAGACGGTCGGGTCTATCTGTCCGGTGAGCATATCAGCCATCTCACTTCGTGGATGGCCGGCAGCTTCGAATCGACGTGGATGCAGATCGAGAAGATCCACGAGAGATCCGGTCAGGAGGGAGGGGCATGAGGCGGCGGAAGGTGAAGGCGAGGTGGGGTCGGGCCCAGAGCCTGCGTTGGGGCCTCGGCGCCGTGGGGATCATGGGGGTCCTCCTCCTGGTCCCGCTCGTGGCCATGCCCGCCGTGGCGAGGGGGACGGTGGGGGAGGGGACCGTCCGGAATGATCCTGGTCGGGAGATCTACCGGGTCCAGTGTCAGGCTTGTCATCAGGCGTCAGGAGAGGGCATCGAAGGGGTCTTCGCGCCGCTGGCGGGGAGTGAGTTGGTCTCGGGGCCGGAGGGGCCCCTTCTCCAGGTCATCCTGGACGGTCGGGAACTCATGCCCGGATTCGCCGAGCTTCTGGGTGACGAAGAGATCGCCGCAGTTACCTCCTTCATTCGCCAGGAGTGGGGGACGGGGGCGGGGTCCGTGACGCCTGAGGCGGTGGCGGCGGCTCGAGGCCTTCCCTCTCAAGACGTGCCGGCCGATCAACTTCGGGACGTGGCCACGGAGGCCGGTGTTGCCCCCTCCAACGCCTTCCCGCCGGGTTGGAGGGAGGAGGCTGCGATTCTGGTGGAATATTACTGTGCGGTATGCCACCAGCCAGAGGGACAGGGGGTGGAGGGGGCCTATCCCCCTCTTTCTGGAAATCCGGTGGTGATGACGGCGCCGGGGCCACTGATCCAGGTGGTGCGGGAAGGCCGGGGTGGAATGCCCCGCTTCGGCTTCCTGACCCCTGAAGAGCTCTCATGGGTCCTCTCCTACATTCGCTCCTCCTGGGGCAACCAGGCGCCACCCATCACACCGGAGATGGTCCGGGGAGACCTCTGACGGGAAGGTTGCGGTTTCCGAGCTGATCCTTCGCATCAACAGGGAGAAGGAATCCTGTTGAGGAAGAGAGGAACGGAATGGACGTATACGCAGCCAACGTGCAGGGAACCGGGCCTGGAGCGGGTCTTCGAATTCCAGCGCCCATGGTAGGGACCCGTTTCGCTGGGGAGAGCGCCGCTTTTCGGAGGACCGATAGCGTCGAATTCTTCGACGTGGAGAGCTTCGTCCAGGCCGTGGAAGAAGTGGCCGGAGGCGACGGCATCCACCGGCTCTTCATCCACAATCACGGTCTGGACGGGGAGGGGTTTGGGCCGCCACCTGCAGAGAAGCCTTCCAGTGCCTTCCTCCGGGGGGCCATCCCTTCGTGTCGGCTGGCTGCGGATGAGGAGGGGGGAGACTGGACTCTTGGCGGGGTCTGGTTCGGGAGGTGTCTGGTGACGCTGCAGAATTTCGAGCAATTCGAGGCCCGGCTGGGTCGCCTTGCACCCCTCATGAATCCCGGGGCGCACGCGGTAATGGTCAACTGTTCGGCAGGACGAGACCCCCTTCTCCTGTACCGTTTCGCCGAGCTCTGGGGAGTCCCCTGTTCTGGGTCCAGTGAGGCACAGTGGGGGGACGTGATGGAGGAGGGCCTTCTCTCCCGAGATGACACCTGGACCACTGCCATGCCCGATGCGTCCTTCCACCAGTGGGATGGCCCGCCCCCGTCCTGGGAAAAGCCTCTCGTCAGTCCCTGATGGGAGGGGTCTGGACCTCACCCAGATTCAGAAGGCTCCGTCACGGTGGTCGCTTCATGCCTCGAACGGTCTGGCCTCCGGCAGCTTCCCAGACTACCGGATCATCGCCGTGTCCTTAAGCTGCTGGTTCAGGAATTTGAGCATGTCCACCAGCATCTGCCGCCGATTGGCCTCACTGCTGACATAGTAGTTCTCTCCATAGTAGACGTTGTATCGGAAGGGCTTGTGGTGACGCTGGAGTGCCCGAGCGAAGTCGTAGGTCTGGGAATAGACCGGGTAGTTCCCATCTCCATGGATGAGGAAGATGGGTGTGGTGATGTCCTCCACGGCGTAGATGGCCGAACTCCGACGCCAGATCTCCTCATTCTCATCGAAGGGGCCCAACTCGTATTCCAGGAGCTTGATGTGTCGTAGCTCGTTGTGGCCATGGTAGAACTCAATCCAATCGCCGAACCCCCCATGGGGCACGGAGGCCTGGAACACCCCGGGAGCGAAGGCGGCGGCGGCCATGCTCATGATGCCGCCGTAGCTAGCTCCATGGATCCCCATCCGGTCCGGGTCCACGTAGGGGAGGGTCTGGAGGAACTCGACGCCGGCGACCACGTCCTCCAGGTCGCAGTGGCCCCAGCACTCCTCATTGAGTTCCTCGAACTCCTTTCCGTAACCCGAACTTCCCCGGATGTTGGGCATGAGGACCACATACCCTTCCTGGACGAAGAACTGGACGTGGGACTGGAAGGAGTCGTGGAACTGGGAGGTGGGCCCCCCGTGGATCCAGAGGAGCCCAGGGAGTGGGTCCCCATCCTCCGCGTCCACGGGACGGTAGAGATAGGCGGGGATGGTGAGGCCATGGGTGCTGGGGTAGAAGACCTTCTCCGGGACTGCCAACTGGCGGGCCACATCCGCCAGGGGCCGGTCCAGCGCCGGGGAGCCGGGAAGGGGCTCCTCCAGCGAACGGGTCAGGGGGCGTCGCTCACCCGACTCCACCGAAACTACTTCCACCTGGGAGGGGTGAGTGGGGGTCTCCACGGTGTAGACGATCTCCTGTCCGTTCGGTGACCATCGCGGTGCCGAGACCATCCCCATCCCTCCGAAGGGTCCTTCAGGATCTGCAGGGTCCACCAGGACCCGAGCTTCACCGCCGCCTGCGGCGACGACTCGGAGGTCGTGGGTCCCGTTCTTGTTGGAGGTGAAGGCCAGCGAGCTGCCATCGGGCGACCACTGGATGTGGCTCTGGTCTGCCTCCTGGATTGCGATCTGGACAGGCTCGGCGGCGGCCTCCCCTTCCAGGGGGACCTGCCAGTAGTTGATCCATCCGCTCCGGTGAGATCGGAAGACCAGTGCGTCCCCCTGGGGAGAGACCAGGGGGAAGCCGAAGGTCCGGCCGGACCCGTAATCGAAGAAGTCGGTATTCCGGACCACAAGGCGAGGGTTGGAGCCATCGGCTTCGATCCGTATCACCTCCTGGTCCACCCACTGCTCGTCGAGGCGGACGAAGACCAGCTCCTGGCTGTCCGGGGTCCAGGTGGGGAATACCTCATAGTCGGGGTGCTCGGTCACCCGCCGGACACGACCCTCCGGCACCTCCACCGTCCAGACATCGAAGGTGCCGTGGCGGTTCGCAGAAAACGCGATGCGCTCTCCATTGGGAGCCCAGCTATAGGCGTTCAACTCTTCGAAGCCCAGGTCGGTGAGCTGTCGATCCTCCTCCGCCTCTGCATCCCAGACCCACAGTTCGGGAGTCCCGCTCTTGCTGGATATGTAGGAGATCCACCGGCCGTCCGGTGACCAGTCCGGGTATTGGGGGGTGAGGAAGAAGCCCGAACCGCCCAACTCCACCTCCAGTCGGTGGAGGGAACTTCCCTGTGGATCCATGGACCAGAGCCCACCACCGTAGCCGAAGGTGATGGCGTCACCCTCTGGGTGCCAGAAAGGAGAGCTGCCGGCTCCTCCGAAGGCCATGAGTTCATCCATGGAGAGCGGACCGGTCATGAGTCCATCGTCCCCCCGAATGGGCGGGAATTTGAAGTCGCTGCTGCGATGGTAGGGAAGGGTCTCTCCCCCAGCGCTTACGGCGCTTCCCGTCAGCGGATCCTGGAGGGAGCCGGCCCCTTCGTTGGAAGGCGCAGCCTCGCATGCAGCCATGGAGATGAGGGCAGCCAGGCCGGCGGCGGCCCAGTTCCTGGGTTGGATCATGATGGTGCTTCCGCCTCTGGGTGGTGGTGGGGAGAGGGCCGGGGGAGCGGGTCGACCTTGCTGGGATGCGGGTTCCACCATATCTGTCGGTGGCGGTAGTGGGCAACCAATACTCGTGGCTCCTGGAGGTGACCGCCCAATGGGAGCGTTCCCCATCGCCGCGTCACGCCATGGATTCCATGGCCCGCGACCTGGAACTCGATTTCTCCCAACGGAGGCCCAGTTCGATGGAGCATGCCTCGACGCTCAAGCTTCGTCCCTCGCTGATCCCCTTCATGCTCCGGCTCCTCCGGAAGAACATGGGAGGGCTCACGATCCTGGTCCTTCTCTCCTTTCCGGCCCTGGCTGCCGCTGATCTGGACGTTCCCATCCTCTGGGTTGCCCTCATCTACTTCGGCCTTCTGGTCATGTCGGTGGTTGATGCCGTGATCCGGTCACGGAGGGCCTGGTGGGAGATCCGTCCGGACGGGGTGGCCGGCGGCGGTGGTGGAGCGTTCTCGCGACACCAGACCGCACTGGAATTGGGGCGGATCACCCAGATCACCCTGACGCGGCCCTTCATCCAGCACCGCCTTTTCGGAACCGGATCGGTGACGGTGAAGGCGGCAGGGTCCGGTGCCAAGCACCTGGTAATGCGCTGTATTCCGGGGCCCGAGGAGACATTCCATCGTCTCCAGGAGGTCATGGCTCATTCCGGCTTCTCCCTTGGCCGCGGTCGGAAGGTCATGGACGAGCAGCCGGCACTCTCCGAATGTGTCTGGTTCGTCGGGAAGCTCTTTCTGGCGAGGGCGCTCCTGGTGGCTGTGGTCCTGGGCGGGACGGTGTTGGGACTGACTCTCCTCCTGGGGTTGGGATTTGCTCTGGAGAGTGGGGGTGAGCTCCTGGCTGTCCTCCAGGGGCAGGCAGCCCTTCCGGATGGCGCGCCGGATTGGGTGACGCCGGCCTTGCTGGGATGGACACTCCTCCTGTTGATTGGATTCGCCGTGGTGGGGTTGGCGTGGGCTGCAGGGCTCCCGGCCCTTCGCTTCGCCCAGCTTCGAAGTCGCCACTACCGGCTTTTCGACGACGTGGTGGAACGGGAGGAGGGAATCCTCTCTCGGAGCTGGCAGGTGATTCCCATGGAGAACCTGTCGGATGTGGCCGTGGCCCAGCGACCCCGACAGCGGCTCCTGGGCACTGCAAACGTCACGCTGAGTTGCCAGGGACGAGGCCCTACGATCCAATTCCCCTGGATGGCTCGGGCTGAAGAGTTTTCCCAACAGCTTCGGGAGATCCTCCGAGCCGGCGAGCCGGGCGCAGCGGCAGAGGTCGGACAAGTGGCCTCAGGACTGGATGGGCACGACGTCCGGGATGGGGTCGGGGATGGCGGTTCCGATGCCACCCCCAGGGCCACTGAAGCCCCCCGGGAAGCTGCCCCCAGTCTGTCCCGGGAACCTGAGGTGGCGCTGGGGATCTCCCTTCCCAGGGCTCTGGCGGGTTACCTGACCCAGGCGTTGGTCGGGACGCTGAGCACCCTCCTCATTCTGGGACTACCGATCTGGGCAGCCCTGACCTTCATCCCAGATCTGGCGCAGCAGATGGAGGGACACGAAGCCTGGATCTACGGAGTCGTGCTCCTTCTGGCCCTTCTCCCCCTCCTGGGGTTCGTCTTCCGGTTGCCGGTCCGGGTCATCCGGATGCGGGCCGTCCGTTACCGGATCGATGATCGGGAGGTGGAAGGGACTTTCGCGCTGCTCTCCAGAGAGACTCGTCGGTTCGCTCTTCACCGGGTCACGGCCATCACCTCCACCTCGGGAATCCTGGACCGACTCTTCGGGACCATGAGTCTGTCCTTCCATGCTCTGGGGTCGGAGCAGGCGATTCGATTCCGGCACGTGCCGGCCGGAGCAGTGGAAGTGGAGTCCCTGGTCCGTCGTCTCGGGTTGGGAGGGAGGACAAGACAAGAGGGACCCCGGACGATCCGGGCCAACGTCACCGCTCCCCTGTGGGTGAAGGCTCATCTTCCCAGCGTCCTCTGGGCGGTGGTCTGGATTGGGATCACCACCCCCTTCGCACTCCTGCATCCGCTGGTCTTGATCCTTCCTGTCCTGGCTATCCTGGGGTTGGTTCAACGATTCGTCATGGAAGTCTGGGACGCCGGATCAGGACAGCTGGAGTTGGGATCCGACTACCTGATCGTCCGTCGGGGACGCCTTCGCCGGCAGAGTTTCCTTACGGGTTATCAGCATGTCCGGGAGGTCCGGAGTCGACGATACCCATTCTCTGACGCCGGGTCTCTGGAAGTGATCTCTGCTGGGGGGCGCCGGGGTGGGTTGGGGTATCTCCAGGCCCCTGAAGCCCTTCACCTGGAGCTGGACGGGATCCTTCTGCGCCATCCACCAGAGCAGGCGCCGCGGGAGCTGGCGCTGGATCCCGGCCAGCGAATTCGGACGCGGCCTCGCGCTCGGAATGCCATCGTTCCCCTGACTGCCATCTCAGTGATCGTGGTGCCCCTCCTCCTCCTCTATCCCCTGCTCTTCATTGCCACTCTCATCCAACAGCGCCGCATCGGTTACACGTTGGAGGAGCACCGGGTGGTGGAGACGGGAGGGCTGCTGGTACGGTACGCCCGCTCCATACTCTATGACCGCATCGATTCGGTCTCCACCTCCCGGGGGTTTCTCAATGGGTTGCTGGGCAACGGTGTGGTGAGTGTCTCCACTGCCAGCGGGGCCGGTGCCCAGATGCGCCTCCAGAACGTGACGGAGGACGAGGGAATAGCCCAGGCACTACGGGAAGGGGCGGCAGCGTTCTGACCCGAGCCCGGAGCCCGGGGATCGCTGCCGGTATCCGAGAGCCGCTGGTTATGGCGGGGGGATTGGGGTATGACAGAACCGGCCCGCCTGGAGGGATCGCTCCCTGCAGGCGGGCCGGCTGGCCGTCGTTGAAGCTGCTGGGGTCCTACTCCATGGATCCGGCCAGCTCCAGGAGAGACCCGGCCAGAGCCTGAACCCGCTGGGCGTCGCCAGGGATCTCTCCGGCGTTGACCCGCCGTGCGACCTGCCACAGGTCTGTAGCCAGCTCCGAAAGGGCCGCCCGCTTTTCCGGGCCGTCGGCCATGGCGTCGATCCGGTCAAGCTCTGAACCCAGGGCGCGGGTCCGGACCACGGGAAGGCCGTCCTGCCTCACCAGTTGATCGAAATATGCCCTGGAGACCACCATGTCGGCGGGCCAGGTCATGTAGGGCTGGTGCTGGGGGTTGAACTCGTCGAAGTGAACCAGCCTGGCTGCAGCCAGCTCGTTCTCCGAGAGGTGTTCACTGGGGGTCAGCTCCAGGATGTCCAGCCCGCGAGCAATTTCCGACCCGTAGATCCGACCGTTCCACCAGTAGGCGGACCAGTGCCCTCCCGTCAGGAGCTCGTCGTCGCTCAGGGGTCCCCGATCGAAGTAGGCGATCTCATAGGGGTTCGTGGGATCGGTGAAGTCGAAGACGGAGATGCCGCCCTGATACCAGGCCTGGACCTTGATGTCCCGTCCGGGAACGGGGACCAGGGATCCATTGTGGGCTACGCAGTTCTCCGTGTCCGTCTGGGGAACGGGGAGCTTGTAGTAGCTCATCCGCTGCATCCGCCCGTCCCGAACCCGGAAGATGGCGTTGGCGCCCCACTCAGGTGAGTCGGTGACACGGCACCGGGGAGAGGTCCCGCCACCCCACTCGTCGGTGAAAATCACCGTGCTACCATCGTTGTTGAAGGTAGCCGAGTGCCAATAGGCGAAGTTCTCGTCGATGACCTCGTCGATCCGCTGCGGGCTGGCCGGGTCGGAGATGTCGAAGAGGATGCCGTTCCCTGAGCAGGCTCCTGCCGCCAGGCCCAGGTGGGGGTAGATGGTGATGTCGTGACAGTGGTTGGTCGTGGCGGAGCGCTGGGTGTCCTCCCCGTGTTCGCCGCCAGGCCAGAGGCCGGCCGGATCTCCCGTCTCGTGATCGGCGAAGACCTGGGGCGAGTCCACGATGTAGGCGTCCTCAGGGTTGGCCAGAGGGACCCTGATCACATCGATCCGGAAGAGGGAGGTACCGTCCGGGTCCACCCCGGGATCGGTGGCTGCGCAGCCTTCCAGCTCCTCACCGGAGCGGACGCCGGCTGCACCCGAGTTGTATACGTAGAGGTTGTCCGGATCGTCGGGGGCTTCCAGGAGGGTGTGGGTGTGGGAGCCCCGGCACGTCTGGACAGCTGCGATCTGCTCAGGCTGGTCCAGGTTGCTGATGTCGAAGATCCGGATGCCCCGGAACCGCTCCATGTTCACCTCACCGGGAGCTCCCTCCGCTCCGCAATCGATGCGGCCACGGGTCTGCTCCACGGACATGAAGAGGAGGTCGCCGTAGATGGAGACGTCACCCTGGCCACCGGGGCAGAGGACCGAGGTCCGCAGGACGGGATTGGCCGGATTGGAGACATCGTAGATCATGAATCCACTGAAGTTGCCCACCACTGCCAGGTCACCCTGAAAGGCCAGGTCCGAGTTGGCCAGGTTCAGGTTGCCCAGATTGTCCGGGTCGTAGAAGCCATCGGGACGGGGCGTGTTGGAGATCAGCTCCATGTTCTGGGCCGTCTCTTCGGCATCCATCCATCCCGCTTCCAGGTCGATGCGGGGATCGGTGGGATCCCACCACTGTCCGTTGGCCTGTGCCATCGACTCTCCCGGAAGGAAGAGGAAGGCCAGGACCACTACCGTGACGGTAGCCGGTACCCGCTTCAGAGCGGGACAGCATGCGAACGTCTTGATCCAGTTCATTCTGAGCCTCATGGAAATGTGAAACGCCAGTTGAGGATGCGGGGACATTGGCCCATCTCAGGAGCCACTGCGCAGCATGCCCCGCATGCGGTCGATCTCGATCCTCTGATCCGATTCGACATGGCTCGCAAAGCCGAAGATCTCCCCGTCCTGTCCCCCTGCCGGGGATCGGAAGAGATCGTGAACCATATGGACTGCCCCTTCATGATGAAAGATCATGAACTCCAGGAAGAGGCGATCGAACTCTTCTCCGTGGGCCGCCGCCAATTCTTCCAACTGCTCGGGGGAGAGCATACCCGGCATGTCCGAATGGTCGTGGTCCATTTGACCATGATCCACGGAACCGGGATCGGCGTGGTGTCCCCCCGCATGGTGGTCGCCATGGGCATGGTGGGGGTCTGGAAAATCTACCTGGGGAGCCGACTCACCTCGCCGTTCCAGCCACCGCTCCATGAGGGCGATCTCGTCGGCCTGTGAGGCCTCGATCCGCCCGGCCAGGCGGTGGATGTCCTCCCGAGTGGTCCGCTCCGGGACCAGGGCCGTCATCTCCAGGGCCTGGGCGTGGTGGACGATCATCATCTGCATGAAATGAACGTCGTCCTCCGTGTGGGGGAGGAGACCCAGGGCACCTGGGCCGGTGGACTCCAGGGACTGGCCTGATTCGCCCGGGGCTCCGGGCTGGTAGTGTCCGGATGAGGCAGAGGCCTGCCCTTCAGGGCCGGCAGCCGGGTCCGGATCGGGAGAGGAAGCGCAGCCTGCAACGGCCAGGAAGGCTGCGACGGCAAGTCCTGCAGGCATGCGAACAGGGGTTGGCACCCGCATGGCATCCATCCTTGTTGCGATCCGTAGAGATCATGATGGGGCCGGCGGCCGAAATCAGCCCAGCCGCACAACAACTCCGTCTTCTACTCCGATGAAGACCATAGCGGTCCACCTGGATCGACCGGGGGCTTGCAGAAAGACCTGCGAGGCGATTCACGGCCTGTATACGACCGGGAGCACGGCGTTTGCCCTAAAAGGCTGTTGAAGAAGTAGAGGCACCACCGTTGGGAACGCCAGGGAGCTCCATCGTAGGCGGCGAGCCGGAGGCATAGCGAAAGCTACGTCGAGGGGAGCCAACGACCGAG
>PWWP01000149.1 GCA_003562075.1 Gemmatimonadota bacterium | reverse complement strand
CGCGATGCACCAGAATTGTGCCTCCCGAGACTCGAAAGGGGGACATTGGGTAGGAAATCTGACCGGGAGGACAACGTATCCCTCGGCTTGCGACTTCGCCATGGCTCTACACGCCGGACCATTCCAGGGATCCCGCTCCCCCATCGCCCCCAACCCAGGTTCTCTCCATCCCCTAAAACGCTGTTGAAGAAGTAGAGGCGCCTATTTCCCTTGCCCTTGGCTGAGAAGAGCCGTAGCTTCGCGATCGAACGCTCGTACGGTCAGCCGAGGGGGACCCGTGTGCCATCCCGGCATCCCCGGCCGGCTTGACTTTGCACGTTGAAACCAATGGAGCAGGTACGTTGAACGGTCGGCCCAGCTACGACTCGAAGCTCCTGAAGATCCTGAGGGAGTCAGCCTGCGTCTTCGCAGAGAAGGGCTACCACCGGGCCAGCATCCGTGACATCTCCGGGGCTACCGGCGTCAGCCTTTCGGGGCTCTACTATTACTTCAGCAGCAAGGAAGAACTCCTCTTCCTGATCCAGGATCACTGCTTCGGCACCCTTCTCCACACCCTGGAAGAGGACCTGGAGGGGGTGCAGGACCCGGAGACTCGCCTGCGGATCCTGGTGCGCAACCACCTGCACTTTTTCGTGGACAACGTGAAGGAGATGAAGGTCCTCTCTCACGAAGCCGACGTTCTCTCCGGAGACTTCAAGCGGAAGATCCACGAGAGGAAGCGCAGTTACGCCCGCACACTCTCTATGATCCTCAGCGCCCTTCAACGCGCCGCCAGCAGCCCCGGTTCAGAGTCCATGGACTCGCCTGAGCTCGAATCGAAAAACCCAGGCGACCACACGGACCCGCGACTGCGGGCCGCTACCTTCGCTCTGTTCGGGATGATGAACTGGATCTACACCTGGTACAATCTCGAGCGGGACCTTCCCGTCGACGAACTGGAAGAGGAATTTCTCCATCTCTTCCTTCACGGGTACCTCACGCCCCGGTTCCCCTCAGGTGCGCCTGCACTTCCAGAGGGTCCCAGCATGGGCTCCTCCTCCATCTGGCGACGCGAGTGAGTGTTTGACGTGACGACTGGGCGGACAGGCATCGGGCCCTCCGCAGACCCGAACGCCGCCCCCCGAACCGTGTGGGGACCTCCGGCGCTCTCCACGCGGACCAACAGACCAACCCATTGAACGAAACCCAAGACACGAGGATCACCCCCATGGCAGATGACGGAACGCTTGTCCATTACGAAGCCGAGAACGGTATTGCCCTCCTGACCCTGGACGACCCGCCAGCCAACACCTACACCCACGAGATGATGAAGGAGCTGGACGCGGCCGTTCTCCGGGGTCGGATGGATGACGATGTCCATGTGATCGTACTCACAGGTGCCGGTGAGAAGTTCTTCAGCGCCGGCGCCAACATCCAGATGCTGTCCGAGGTCACCACCGGCTTCAAGTATTGTTTCTGCCTCCATGCCAACGAGACCCTCCTCAGGCTGGAGCACACGCCCAAGCTCACCATCGCCGCCCTGAACGGTCACACCGTGGGTGGCGGACTGGAGATCGCTATGGCCTGCGACCTCATCATTGCACGGGAGGGAGGGGGCCAGATCGGTCTGCCGGAAGTGAATCTGGGGGTCCTCCCCGGAACCGGAGGAACCCAGCGCCTCTCCCGTCTTGTGGGGAAAGCGAAGGCGCTGGAGCTCATGGTCACCGGTGAGACCTTCGGCTTCGACCGAGCGGTGGAGCTGGGGATCGTGAACCGGGCCATTTCCGCCCAGGGGGCCGAGGAGTTCATGGAAAAGGTGATGGAGTTCGCCGCCTCCTTCACGACTCCCAATCGCGCCACCAAGGCGGTGGGTCATATCAAACGATCGGTGCAGTCCGGCTCCATGCTCCCCCTGGAGCAGGGCCTGACCCTGGAGCGGGAGCTCCAGCAGCAGCTCTTCGCATCCGATGACGCCCGGGAGGGACTGACGGCCTATGTAGAGAAGCGGAAGCCCGACTTCAAGGGGAAGTGAGCCAAGATGGCGGACACGGACCAGAACCAGCGCGAGCTCGACGGACTTCGAACGCAGCAGTGGATCCACAACGAATGGGTCGAGTCTGCATCCGGTGAGACCTTCGACACCATCAACCCTGCCACCGGTCAGCTGTTGGCCCGGGTGGCCAGCGCCGGCGGTCAGGACGTGGACCGAGCCGTGGCGTCGGCCCGGGAAGCGGTGGTCGGCGAATGGGGGGCACTGGATGCCCACAGACGGTCCCACCTGATTCTCAGGTTGGCGGACCTCATTGAGGAACACGCCGACGAGCTGGCCACCCTGGAGACCCATGACAACGGAAAACCCTTTTTCGAGTCCCGGAAGGTGGACCTGCCCATGGTGGTGGACACCTTCCGATACTTCGGAGGGATGGCTGACAAGATCCACGGCGAAACGATCCCCGTGTCGGGCCCCTTCCTGAACTACACCCGCAGGGAACCGCTGGGCGTAGTCGGGTGCATCGTCCCCTGGAACTTCCCTCTCAATCTGGCCTCGTGGAAGGTTGCTCCCGCTCTGGCATGCGGCAACGCAGTGGTCCTGAAGCCGGCGGAACAAACCCCCCTCACCGCCCTGAGGCTGGGGGAGCTGGCAGCAGAAGCCGGCTTCCCACCAGGGGCGTTGAACGTGGTCCCCGGGTTCGGGGACCGGGCCGGTTCGGCCCTGGTCCGGCACCCGGACGTGGCCGCCATCTCCTTCACCGGCTCCACCGAAACGGGCCGCATCGTCATGCGGGAGGCAGCCGAGACCCTCAAGGAGGTGTCGCTGGAGCTAGGTGGAAAGTCACCAAACGTGGTGTTCGCCGACGCAGACCTGGGCTCGGCCATCCGAGGCGCCAACTCCGGGATCTTCTACGGAAAGGGAGAGGTCTGTGCCGCCGGGTCCCGCATTCTGGTTGAACGCTCCATCTATGACGACTTCCTGGAAGGTCTGGAAGGAAGAGCCCGGAAGATGTCGGTGGGCAACCCCATGGAATCGGGCACGCGCCTGGGGGCTATCGTGAGCCAGACCCAGCTCGAGCGGGTCATGGGCTACATCCAGGTGGGCCGGGACGAGGGGGCTCGCCTCCTTACCGGCGGCGAGCGACGGGAGGTGGATGGACGGGGGTACTACGTGGAGGCCACCGTCTTCGCGGATGTGGAACCGGAAATGACCATCGCCCAGGAGGAGATATTCGGTCCGGTGGCTGCGGTCATCCCCTTCGACGACTTCGATGACGCCGTGGCCCGGGCCAATCAAACGATCTATGGGTTGGCCGCCGGTATCTGGACCCGGGACGTTGGAAAAGCCCACCGGATGGCCGAGGCCATCGACGCCGGTGTCGTCTGGATCAACAGCTACAACCGCTACGATCCAGCGTCCCCCTTCGGAGGGACGAAGGCAAGCGGGTTCGGACGGGACCTGGGCTTCCAATCGGCTCTGGACAAGTACACCCGCACCAAGAGCGTGTGGGTGGCCCTGGATTGACGGGATGGCGACACCTCCGCTCCCGACCACCTGGATTCCCGGGTCATCCCCTTGCCCCCCTCACTTTCTCCTCTTGAGATGAGGTCATCACACCCGTGAAGGAAGCCTGGATCATCGATGCGGTCCGTACACCCATCGGACGACACGGAGGAAAGCTGGCACCGATCCGACCCGACGACCTGGCCGCAGGCGTGATCCGCGCTCTGCTGGAGCGGACCGGGATTGACGCGGACCAGGTGGATGATGTCATTCTGGGGTGCACCAATCAGGCTGGAGAGGACAACCGAAATGTGGCCAGGATGGCCCTCCTGGCCGCCGGCCTCCCGGTGACAGTCCCGGGTCAGACAGTGAACCGCCTCTGTGGCTCCGGGCTCCAGGCCGTCCTCTCTGCCACGCACGCCATCCGCGCGGGAGAAGGGAGCATCTTCGTCGCAGGGGGGGTGGAGAGTATGAGCCGGGCTCCATGGGTCCTCCTGAAACCTGACTCAGGCTACCCCCGGGGGACTCCGGAGATAGCGGATACGGTTCTGGGCTGGCGATTCGCCAATCCCACCCTTCCCTCGGATTGGACCATGGGCCTGGGCGAAACCGCCGAAGTGGTCGCCCGGGAGTTCCAGGTATCTCGAGAAGAACAGGACGCCTTCGCCCTGGAGAGCCAGCGTAGAACCGCCGCCGCCATGGCTGAGCACCGCTTCGACGCCGAAATCGTTCCGGTTCATGTGCCTGGAAGGAAGGGGGAAACGATGCAGGTGACCGAAGATGAGCATCCACGCCCGAACACCACGGCGGAGAAGCTCGCCCGCCTCCAGCCCGTGTTCCGAGAGGACGGGACGGTAACGGCCGGCAATGCCTCTGGAATCAATGACGGTGCTGCGGTGATGCTCATCATGGAAGGGGAACGGGCACGCCAGTTGGGGCTTCAGCCCCGGGCCAGGATCCGCAGTGGAGCCGTGGCCGGCGTCGAGCCCCATCGGATGGGGCTGGGGCCCATCCCCGCCTCCCAGCTGGCGTTTCGCCGAGCGGGGATGACCGTCGATGACATGGAGCTGGTGGAACTGAACGAGGCCTTCGCTGCCCAGGCCATCCCCTGCATGACGGAACTGGGGCTGGATCCCAGCCGAACCAATGTGAATGGAGGGGCGATTGCACTGGGTCACCCAGTCGGGTGTTCCGGGGCCCGGATCCTGACAACGCTGGTCCATGAGATGGTTCGGCGGGGCGCAGCCACAGGGCTGGCCACCATGTGCATTGGTGTCGGTCAGGGAATCGCCCTCACCGTGGACCGGACTCAAGGAGGTGCGTGAGATGGCCCGCGACTCGACCTCTTCCCCCTCGCACCCTGGAACGGTGGCGGTCCTGGGCGCCGGGACCATGGGGCACGGGATCGCCCAGGTCATGGCGCAAGCCCAGCACCGTGTGACCCTCTACGACCCGGACCGGACGGCCCTCACCCGGGCCCTGGAGGCGATCGAGGGCAACCTCGCCAAGGGCGTCGAGCTGGGAAAGGTGGCTCCAGAGGAACGGGACGAGACCCTGGCCCGGATCCACACATTCCCGAATCTGGACCAAGGGGTCGAGGGGGCCACCGTCGTGGTGGAGGCCATCCCTGAACGGGCTGACCTCAAGAAGGCGCTCTTCCGACAGGTCGAGCCCCTCATTGCAAGCGATACCCTATTGGCTTCCAATACCTCCTCCCTCTCCATCCAGGAGCTGGCCCTGATTCTGGACGAACCAGGTAGGTTTCTGGGCCTCCATTTCTTCAATCCGGTCCACATCATGAAGCTGGTGGAGATCGTCCATGGCCCGGAAACGGATCGAGAGGCCGTGGACCGGGCCCTGGCCCTGGTGGAGGGGATGGGGAAGGAGCCCATCGTCGTGAAGGACTCACCCGGTTTCGCATCATCTCGCCTGGGGGTGGCGCTGGGACTGGAGGCCATCCGGATGGTGGAGGAAGGGGTGGCCTCTGCCCGGGACATCGATCGAGCCATGGAGCTGGGCTATCGGCATCCCATGGGTCCTCTCCGCCTCACCGACCTCATCGGACTGGACGTTCGACTGGAGATCGCCGAGTATCTTCACCGATCCCTGGGCCAGGACCACTTCGATCCCCCTGAACTCCTCCGTCGGATGGTGGATGAGGGGAAGCTGGGCCAAAAGGCCGGCCAGGGGTTCTATTCCTGGGAAGACTGAACCTCGGGTCCATTCCAAGCCACGTACCGGACCGTTTCAGCCCCCCCTCGCTCATGACCCACAGGATGACGCATGGAGTTTGACACCCTTCGTCTGACTCAGGACGGCCCCATCGCCCATCTCCAGATCCACCGGCCGGACAAGTTGAACGCCTTGAACCGAACGGTTCGCAGAGAACTGATGGAGGCGGTGGACCACCTTGCGGAGGACGAGAGCGTCCGGGTGGCCATCCTGAGCGGCGCCGGCCCGAAGGCCTTCGTCGCCGGCGCCGATGTACAGGAGTTTGCCGATCGGAGTCCTGGGGAGCAACGCGAAGTGTATGATCGTCGTCGAGTCTACGATGCCCTGGCCCAGTTTCCCAAGCCCCTCATCGGAGCGGTCCACGGATATTGTCTGGGGGGAGGATCGGAGCTGGCCCTGGCCTGTGATCTGAGGGTTGCTGACCGGACGGCCCGCTTCGGGCAGGCGGAGATCCGACTGGGCCTGATCCCCGGGGCAGGAGGCACCCAGCGATTGGCTCGGCTGGTGGGTCCGGGGCAGGCCATGCGAATCGCCCTCACCGGTGATATGATCGACGCAGAGGAAGCCTACCGGATCGGGCTTGTGGAGATCCTGGTGGAAGAGGGCAAGCACGTGGAAAAAGCCACGGAGCTGGCTCAGCGCATGGCGCGCTGGAGTCCAGTCGCCCTCCGACTGGCCAAGCGGGCAATCCGAGCCACCCAGGAGATGCCTCTATCAGCCGGGCTGGAGCTGGAGAAGGAGCTCTTCCTGGCAGCATTCGGGTCGGAGGATGGCCAGGAAGGGGTCCAGGCCTTCGTTGAGAAGCGAGACCCTGAATTCAGGGGAAGGTGAACAGGCAGAATGGAAGAGTCCCACGCAGATCGGTCTTCGGAAACCCGGTCCTCCCTCCCCGGCCAAGCTCAATCCGAGGGCATCCAGGGTGGCCCGTCAGAACCGGAAGACCCGGAGCTGGCCACACTCCGGGATCGGATCTCTCAGGTCGACGACGACCTGATCCGCCTCATCGGAGAACGGCGGAACCTGGTCATCGAGATCGGCAGGGTAAAGGCCAGGCTGGGCCTTCCCGTCATGGACCCCGGTCGCGAAGCCAAGGTGGTTCGGAAGGCGGCCCAGCGCGCCCGGGAACTTGGGGTCGACGAGGAGATGACCAGGGATGTGATCTGGCGGATCATGGCCGCCGCCCGGGCCGAGCAGGAGAACCGGCCGGCTGGCTGGCCCGAACCGCCTCCCGACGGCTAATGGGGCGAGTCAGCCCTCAGCCCTGACCCCTTCCCAGAGCAGAGACCACCCGTTGGGACTCTCCCATGGGAACCCTGACCATATAGGACCGATCCGGTGGTGTGGCTCCCCTGATCAGGTGCGGGTTCAGCTCTCCCATGAGGGAGGCCGGGATCTCCAGAATCGTGGCAACCCTGGACAACGACGTACCTCCCGGCACCAGGACCTGGTCGAAGAGGTAGGGGAGGGACCGCTCCACTTCGAACCCGAAGTGTTCCGGCTCCTCTGCCAGGAGCGCCGCAGCCAGGAGCTTGGGCACATACTGGCGGGTCTCACGGGGAAGGTGTTCAATGACTTCCCAGTAGAGTCGCTCGTCCCCTCCTTCATCCAGACCTGACCGTCGCAAAGCCTGCTCCACCCGACCGGGACCGGCGTTGTAGCCGGCGGCCGCAAGATACCAGGACCCGAACTTGTCGTAGAGCTCCTGCAGGTAGTCCAGGGCTGCATCGGTAGCTCGGACCGGATCCCGTCGCTCGTCGACCCAGGAGTCCACGGTCAGGCCATAGGCACGGGCTGTGGGCCCCATGAACTGCCAGACACCGGACGCCGCCATGGGTGACGTAGCCGTTGGAGAGAATCCCGACTCAATCATGGCCAGATAGAGAAGCTGTTCCGGCATTTCTCGCTGCCGGAGACGGTCTCGGATCATCCCGCCGTAGAGCCCCTCCCGGACCAGGTACTCTTCGAAGGTTTCACGCTCCGAACCCAGAAAGCGACGAACCCAGGATTCGACCCGGTCGTTCACCTCCATGGGGAGGCGGGTATCCAGGAGGGCCTCGGTGGCGTCGGCTACCGGGAAGGGCGTCTCCGGATCTCCGTTGGTTGAGCCCGCCCCCATGGAGGCAGCCAGTATCAGACCGCCGGCCAGTACCAGGAGGGTCAGAACGGACCAGCGCATGAAACGATGCAAATCTCCGAGTGGATCGACAACGCCCCTCTTTCCGGGTCCCTCGGCATCGTGCTGGACGCGAGGGGGCCGGGTACTTCGGGGACGTTCGTTGGATTCCGATTCGTGCTTCATACTGCCTACCTCCTGCATCTATATGGAATCCCCTCCCTGACGGAACCGGATATCTGGCAAACAAGGGCCCACTCCCGGTACTTCCCACAGGAGGGTTCAAGTCCACCATTCCCGGATAGCCCATCGGGGTCGGCGCATCACTCCGCAGCAGGGAGAGGGTACACCGATCTCGAACCCGGGTCAGTGCCAGGGTCGGGGGTACATTCTGGGTTGTACATTGGGAAACATGGAAAAGGTCCTCGGCACCATCCCGGTGCCGAGGACCCTGTCAGTCCATTGGGAATGGACCGGTCAGTCCGCCGGGTAGACTGAGACGGAAGGTCTACGGCGAATCCGTTCGAACTTCACCACTCCGTCGGTCACTGCGAAGAGAGTATCATCGCCTCCCCGCCGCACGTTCCGTCCTGGGTGGAACCGGGTGCCACGCTGTCGGACGAGGATTCCTCCGGAACGCACGCGTTGCCCACCAAAGCGCTTCACACCCAGGCGCTTCGGGTTGCTGTCCCGGCCATTTCGGCTGGATCCTACACCTTTCTTGTGTGCCATGGAAACCTCCTTCTATTTCGGTCCGGCGTTGGTCACAACTGTTCCCGGCCACGCCTTGGAGACGTGGTGGAATTCAGAGGACGATCTCGTCCACCCGGATCTCGGTATATCCTTGCCGATGACCCTGCTTCCGACGGTAGCCTTTCCGGCGCTTCCGCTTGAAGACGATCACCTTCTTATCACGGCCGTGCCCCAGGACCTCCGCCTTTACGGCTGCTCCGTCCACGGTAGGGGCTCCCACCGAGATGTCGTCGCCATTGGAGGCCAGGAGGACGTCATCGAAGGTGATGCTATCCCCTTCCTCCACATCGAGGGAAGGAACCTTGATCCGCCCGCCGGGCTCAGCCCGAAACTGTTTACCGCCCGTTCTGAAGACCGCGTACATCGGAACCTCGTTCCGGTTCTTGAACCTGTTCAGTGGTCCGACCGCCCGACCGGGAGCCTGCCCCGGTGTTCAGGAAGCCGTTAGCCTGGTAAATGTACGACTGTGCAGCCAAAGGTCAACCCATCCACCCCCCAGCGGATTGGCAGGTCCCTTGGAAAAGTTGAAGGTCCTCTGACTGTTTTCTCAGCACATCAGCCAGGTTGCCGGGTCACATATCGTTGAGTGACATCGGTTTCAGCCGCCCCGGCGAGGAGCCGGAATTCGTCTTCCCGGAGGAGGGGATCGTCCTTCAGGTCGAGTTCCAGGGTGACCCGCTTTCTGAGTCGACTCAGAAAGTCCGGCTCCTCCTCCATGACGTGGAGAGCAACCTCTGGATGAACTCGAACCACGATGGCTCGTTCATCCCCGGCCGCCGCCGCCCGCTTCAGGCTGCGTTCCACCCGTCGGATGACCGTGGGAGGTGTGAAGACCCGCCCGGTACCGCCACAATGCTCACAGGCCCGCGTCAGCGTCTGGAAGAGGGACGGACGAACCCGCTGCCTCGTCATCTCGATGAGCCCCAACTCGGAGACGGCGAACGCCTTGGTTCGAGCTCGATCCCGACCCAGATGTGTCCGGATTTCCTGAAGGACACGGTCCCGGTTCTCCTGGGAGTCCATGTCGATGAAGTCAGCTACGACGATGCCACCCACATCCCGGAGGCGCAGCTGCCGGGCCACCTCCCGGGCTGCATCCAGGTTGGTTCGGAGGATCGTCTCCTCCGGATCCTTTCGTCCCTTCCCGGTGAACTTACCCGTGTTCACATCAATGGAGACCAGGGCCTCAGTGGGCTCCACGATGATGTATCCGCCCGAGGGGAGGTTCCCCCGCCGTCCGAAGGCCTCGGCAATCTCCTCTTCGATGCCGTAGCGGTCGAAGAGGGGGGTGGAGTCCTGGTAGAGACGGACCCGGTCCAGAAGGTCCGGATCCATGTTCTCGACGTACTGTCCGATCTCGTTGTGGACCTGCTTGTTGTCCACGATCAGGGCATCGAATCGGTCGGAGAAGAGGTCCCGGATGACGCCGGAGATGAGCCGTGCCTCACTGTGGATGAGCGTTGGGGCTTTTGAGGACGAGGCTCTCCGCTGGATCTTCTTCCACGTTCCATGGAGCCGTTGGAATTCCCGCTCGAACTTGGTCCGATTCAGCTCCTCCCCGACGGTCCGGATGATGAGGCCCACCGGTTCCTCAGGCAGGATCTCCCGAGCAAGCTCCCTGAGTCGGACCCGCTCCTCCCGCTGGTCGATCTTTCGGCTGACGCCTACCCTGGCGGAAAAGGGCATGTAGACGAGGAAGCGGCCAGGCAGGGATACCTGGGCCGTGAGCCGGGGCCCTTTGGTACCAATGGGCTCCTTGGTCACCTGGACGATGACCGTGCCTCCCCGTTCGAGCTGATCCTGGATTGGAGGATACTTCCGGGATCGGCGGCGGCGCCCTCCCCCGGATCCGTTGTTCCCGTTGGGCCCGTCTTCGTCCTCGTCCTCGTCCCCCTCATCCTGGACCAGGTCGGATACGTGGAGGAAGCCAGCCTTCTCCGCTCCGATGTCTACGAAAGCCGCCTGGATACCCGGGAGCACCGCCTCCACTCGCCCCAGGTAGATGTCGCCTACCAGCCGCCCCTGGTCCGGGCGGTCCAGCATAAGCTCCACCAGACGGCCATCTTCCATGAGCGCCCCCCAGGTTTCCTGTGGAGTGGCGCTGATCAGTATTTCTCTCTTCAAGTATCTCGGGCTCCCAGGCAAGCATCCGTTGAATGTCAGCACCATCCGCCCCATGGAACTCCCCTCCCACCCCCGGGCCGGACGCCCTGCAGGGATCGGAGCAAGCTGTTCCCATGGGATGAACGGAAACGTCCATCCGGATCGGAGTACTCGCCGCGCTCGACGATCGGAGTTCTTCCGAGGTCGAGGGTTGGACTACACGCTTCCGAACGCCTCCCTCACCAGGTGGCGTCCGATGACGATTCGTTGAATCTCGCTGGTACCTTCACCAATCTCGCAGACTTTGGCATCCCGGAGCATCCGTTCCACCGGATAACGGTCCGTGTAGCCGGCTCCTCCCATGACCTGAACGGCTTGGATGGTGGCCTTCATGCACAACTCAGAAGCGAAGAGCTTGGCCATGGCCGCCTCCTTCGAGAAGGGACGACCCTTCTCCATGAGCCAGGCCGCGTGATAGGTCAGATGCTTGGCTGCCTGTAGCTCCGTCGCCAGGTCGGCCAACCGAAACTGGACAGGCTGGAAATCAAAGATCTTCCGTCCAAACTGCTTCCGCTGGTTCGTATACTCCAGAGCCGCATCCACGGCTCCTTCCGCCAGACCGATGGAAAGCGCCGCGATCCCGACTCGCCCCGAATCCAGCGTCTTCATGAAGTTGATGAACCCATGTCCCGGTTCACCTACCCGGTTCTCATCCGGCACGAAGGCATCATCCAGGAGGAGCTCTCGGGTATCGGAAGCCCGCCAGCCCATCTTGTCCTCCTTCTTACCAGCCCGAACCCCGTCGGTGTAGCCCAGTTCCCCCAGGCTGCCCATTCCCACCGCGGCCGCAGCCTCCGGATCGGTAGTGGGCTTGGTCACAATGAAGCTGGTGATACCCCGGGAACCCTGTCCCGGCTCGGTGACGGCGGTGACAGTGAAAATCTCACCCACACCAGCATGGGTAATGAAGATCTTGGCCCCATTGAGTCGCCATCCGCCATCCTCTCGGACACCTCGGGTGCGGCTTCCCGACGCATCGGAGCCGGCATCAGGCTCAGTGAGCCCGAAGCCACCCAGAACCTCTCCACGGGCCAAGATGGGCACGTAGGCCTCTTTCTGAGCATCGGTCCCGAACCGAAGGATGGGGGTGGTCCCCAGCGTCGTATGGGCAGAAACGGTGATGGCGTGGCTCGCATCGTAGCGGGCCAACTCCTGCACCACCAAGAGATAGCTCAGGATATCCTTTCCCATTCCTCCCATAGCCTTGGGAATGGGGACGCCCAGAAAGCCCTTCTCTCCCATGGCCCTCACATTCTCCCAGGGGAACCGGGACTCCCGATCCAGTTCACCGGCCACCGGGACGATGGCATCCTCTGCAAATCCCCGGACCTCTCGGACAAGGGCTTCGTGTTCCTCGTTCAGGTATGGCTGCATGACTGAATTGCCTTCCGTCGTGGTAGCTGGCGGATTCCGTCCCGGCTCAGGGGCAGGAGGATCCAGACTTTCAAAGCTACCCCGAACCCACCGCATTCAAAACCCCGTTCCACCCCTGGCACCTGTCACACCCGGGGCAGGGTCGCTCCCCCAACTCCTCCCCGAACCACTTCAGGAGAACCTGGCGTCGGCATCTCGAGCTCCAACCGTAGGCAGCCACCGCCCGGAGCTTGACCTTCTCCGCCCTCCTCCTGGCGATCCGGTGACCCAACTCTTTGCGACGAAGCAGCCCCAGCCCCTGACGGAAGCCCCGGATGGGAGGATGTGTTCGATCCAGAAAGGCCCGATGGAGCCTGCCGTCCCCGGGAGATCGAAGTGCCACACAGAGGGCCGCTTCCCCATCTCGGCCCCCTCGCCCGGCCTCCTGGTAATATCCCTCCAGGCTTCCCGAAAGCTGGTCATGGGCCACGATCCGGACATCCGAACGGTCGATCCCCATTCCGAAGGCGTTGGTGGCAACGACCAGGGGACGACGATCCCCGAGGAAATACTCCTGCACCCGCCTTCGCTCCGGATCAGGAAGTCCGGCGTGATACGCCTCGGCTCGCAGGCCTCGGCGAGCCATGGCATCTCGGATCCGTTCTACCCTCCGACGGGTGGCGGCATAGATGAGACGGGCCCCGTGGAAGCGGGCCGACAGTCGATACAAGAGGGACTCGCGTTGGCCAGGGGTGGAGGTGGAGCGGACGGCCCAGAGGAGATTGGGACGATCGAAGCTCCCGATCTGTCGGTAGGGCGATCTCATCTCAAGAACGTCCTCGATGTCCCTTCGCACTCTCGGTGTGGCCGTCGCCGTGAGGGCCAGCGTAGGCACCCCCAAGCGCCGTCGCACCTCTCCCAGTCGGCGATATGAGGGCCGAAAGTCGTGGCCCCAACACGAGATACAGTGAGCCTCATCCACTACCAGTAGGGAGGCATCCAACCGGTCCAGGAGCTCCTCAAAGGAAGTCGACTGGAAGCGTTCCGGAGCAACCAGGAGGATCTTCAGGCGGCCAGACGACGCCGCCGCCTGCACCTGTCGCCTGGCGGCCACCTCCATCCCGGAGTGGAGGGCTCGGGCCGGGATGCCTACTTCCTCGGCCCGGCGAAGCTGATCCATCATCAGCGAGATGAGAGGGCTCACCACAAGGGTGAGGCCAGGGAGGAGGATGGCTGGGACCTGATAGCAGAGGCTTTTTCCTCCCCCAGTGGGCAGGACTCCCAGGGCGTCGCGCCCCTTCAGGGCCGCCTCTACCAACTCCTGCTGGCCGGGCCGGTAGGAAGGAAACCCGAACCGTTCACGGAGAACCTTCAGAGACGGGGACACGGAGTCAGGACCAGGAACAATCGACGCCATGGTCCATCCTGGTCACACCGAGCGGGCGAAGGGATGGCTGGGGGGGTCTCCCTACCGACCTTCGTCTGGGAGATCGTCCTCCATGTCTTCCCAATCCTCTTCCTCATCGTTTCCGTCCCACCCCCACGACGACAGAGCCTCCTCTTCCTCTTCGGAGCGGACCCCCTGACCACCAGGAAGGAAGCGGACCAGAAACCCGAGGGCCAGGACGACGATGGCCAACCCGACAATCCAGTCCATCTCCAGGACCATTCCCCCGACGGCCAAGGCAGCTCCAATGACGAAGAACCGAACCTTCCACTCGAGCCAGGGATAGCCCTCGGCTCGCCGGCTCCGGTCCAGGAAGACCAGAGGTGAGAGGAATGCCAGGGGAGACATGGCTGGATCAGCCCTCCTTTTCCCGCTTTCGATCCAGGAACTCCCGCACGCCCTCCCGACAGGCACGGGTCATCCGGGCCAGGGTGTTCACCTCGGCGCCGCGTCCAATTCCATCCTCCACGGACAGGGCGTCCAGGCCGTAGAGGAGTCCCTTGGTCAGGGAGAGGGCCGACGGAGGCCGGGATGCCAATTCCCCGACAAATGCAGCCACCCCATCGTCGAAAGACTCAGCAGGCAAGATCCGATTCACCAGACCCATGCGGTGGGCTTCCGACGCACCGACGACACGGCCCATGGAGACGAGTTCGAAGGCAGCCCCCTCCACCACCTTTCGCCGGAGCAAGGTCATGACCATGGCCGGTACAAAGCCCAGGTGAATCTCCGGAAACCCGAAACGGGCATCCTCATCTGCCAGGATCATGTCGCAGGCAGTGGCCAGCCCACAGCCACCGGCAAGGGCACGGCCCTGGACGGCAGCAACAATGGGTCGGGGGTGGTTCCGCATGGCCAGGAAGAGCCGTCCCATCCGCTGAGCATCAGCCAGGGAGTCCTCCACTCCCATCTCGGCCAGAGCCTCCAACTCCTTCAGGTCGGCACCGGAACAGAAGTCCTTTCCTCGACCGCTCAGGACCAGGACCCGAATCTCCGGGTTGCTGGATGCAGTCTCCAGAGCCTCCGTCAGCGCTTCCACCAACTGCCCATTCAGCGCGTTGCGCTTCTCGGGCCGGTTGAGCCGCAGGTGCAAGACTCCGTCCATCCCCTTTTCCTGGAGGAGAACTCGGCCCGAGTCCAGCGAAGTCGTCGCAGCAACCTCGGTCACGATCCCTCAACTCCTTCCTGCGTCGTCGACGGCTGGGCCACCGGTTGAGATGGATCAAAGCCCGCCGGGGTCCGACCGCGCCCCTGGACACGACGGGCCACATCCACAGGAACCTCCACCTCCATCCGGAGGAGGGCCGTCGAAAAGACCTTGCCCTGGGCGTCCGTCATGAGGGAAACGGTTCCCCCGCCCCCCAACGCTCCGTGGAGGAGAAAGTTGAGCGCGTTCAAGGTGGGAAGTTCGTAGCGGTCCACCTCTCCCTTCACCATGGGTCCGAAATGGGCCTTCACCCGTTCCGGGGTCAGGAGCTCCTTCAGGAGCTCCCAGTCTCTGGCGTCGTAGGCGATCACCCCTACGTTGGCCGTATCCCCCTTGTCACCGGAGCGGGCGTGGGCCAGGTCCACCAACTGGATCGTCGTGACGTCGCCTGTCTTGGCGGGTTCGGGCTTCTCCATGGTCAGACCTCCAGGGTGGTGACAGTCAGATGGGGCTGGACCGCTTCCTTCCGAATCAGCGCAGGCCAGAAGGCCATGATCTCCTGGACCCGGGGGCGTCCGCCGGCAAACCCGGTGACGGAGGGGGGGCCGGTGAGGACCAAGGGGGCAATCTCCCGGGTGAAACGCTCCACAGGTTCTCGTTGGCGACTTCGAACGGCCACACGGAGCTGAACTTCAGGTAGGTCGGCAGGCGGCTCTCCGACCAGGTGACCATGGGTGCTGTCCCATCCCACCAACTCGACTCGGACCTCATCGAAGTCGAGACCGAGCCGGTCCAGGCGGCGGAGAAGGATCCGCTCTGCCGCCCGTGCCTTGGCAGCGGCATCGGGCCAAGCATAGACCAGTGTACCCACTGCCTTGAACCCGTCGGCATAGGCGATGGAGACCTTCAGGAAGTCGGTAGCCGCCTTGCCCCGAACGCCGGAGACCCGAACCCGATCCGTCCCCATCTCCTCCAACTCGAGGCGGGTCAGGTCCGCTACTACGTCAGGGGTGATGTAGTCAGCAGGATCCCCCATCTCGTAGAGGAGCTGCTCTGTGACCACTGGTCGGGAGATCCGACCTCCCGTGCCCGGGTGTTTGGTCACGGTGAAGGAGCCGTCGGGCCCGGCTTCGATGATGGGGAATCCTACCTTCTCCATCTCCGGCACCGTCCACCAATCCACCAACGCATTCCCGCCACTGGCCTGGGCACCACACTCGTTGATGTGGCCTGCGACCACTCCATGGGCGATCAGATCCTCATCCCCAGGATCCCATCCGAATTCGTGCATCATGGGCGCATACGTCAGCGCCGTGTCGGTGGACCGACCCGTCACCACCACGTCCGCTCCCTGGCGGAGCGCCTCCACGATGGGTGTGGCACCGATGTAGGCATTGGCGCTCTCGACCCGGTCCCTGACCTCCGAGAGCGGTTCGCCTGTCTCCATGTGCCGAAGTTCGTGCCCCTCATCCAGGAGCTGATCCAGCCGGTCCATGAGATCGTCGCCGGTAACCACTCCCACCCGGGCCTTTCCGGACACCCCTGCAGCTCGGCCCGCTTCCACCACCGCCTCACCACACCCCTGGGGATTCACCCCTCCGGCGTTGGTGACGATTCGGACACCCTTCTCCACGCACGCTGGGAAGATCCGCTCCATGAGAGGGGGAAAATCCCGGGCGAACCCGGCCTCGGGCCGTCGGCTCCGCTGCTTCTGCATGATGGACATGGTGACTTCAGCCAGGTAGTCCATCATGAGGTAATCCAGCGGACCTCCCTCCACCTGTCGGACCGGGGCGTCCAGGTCGTCACCCCAGAATCCCTGTCCACTCCCGATCCGGACGAGCGATGGTGGGTCCCCGGGAGATGGGGAGGGAGCTCTGGAAGGTATGGAATCACTCATATCTTTCCTGGAAGGGTGAATGGACCCAGGTGAGGCCCTGGATTGTTGAGGCCCGTGCGGAGGAGGAGAGAAAGAGAAGACCGAAGCTCCTCCGGCAGGACGACCTCGTCAACGAAACCCCGGGCGCCGGCAAAGCGGGCATCGAGCTGACGCTCGTACTCCTCTCTCACCTCGTCCATCCGGGTGGTCAGATCCTCATCAGGGACCTTCCCCTCAGCCTTCAGCTTTTCGAGTTGACCGGAGAAGAGGGCCATGACGGCGCTCTCCCCTTCCATCACGCCCATACGCCCCGTCGGAAGGGAGAGGATGAAGTCGGGATCGAATCCTTGTCCGGCCATGGCATAGTAGCCCGCACCTGACGCATGGTTCACGGTGAGGACCACCTTCGGCACAGTGGCAGTTGCCATGGCCTCCACGAAGCGGGCGCCGGCCCGGATGATCCCCGAGTGCTCTGCCTCAGGCCCCACCATGAAACCGGACACGTCCTGAACGAAGAGGAGAGGCCGTCGCTGCCGGTTCATGGTTTCGATGAAGTAGGCCACCTTCTCGGCGCTCTCGGTATAGACGATCCCCCCGAAGGTAGGCTTCCCGCCCCGGGAATCCCGGATCAATCCCCGAGCATTGGCAATGACGCCTACAGGGACGCCGTCCACCTCACCCGTTCCGCAGATCATCTCCCGGGCCCGATCGCTCTGGAACTCCTCCAACCGGCCGCCATCCAGGACGCAGGCCAGAAGCTCGTGGGCATCGTAGACCTGTCGGTGGTCGTTGGGGAGGAGCTCGTAGATGTCCCTGGGATCCCGCCCAGGTGCCTCCCCTTCCCGGGGCAGTTCCAGTGCTCCTGGCTCCCGGGGCAGCTCCCGGACCAACTCCCGGAGCTTTGCCAGACACGCTGGATCATCCTCCACCCGGTAGTGGGCCACACCACTGACCTCTGTGTGCACCCGGGCGCCTCCCAACTCCTCGGCATCCACCACCTGACCGGTGGCTCCCTTCACCAGGTTCGGGCCTCCCAGCCCCATGAAACTGGTCCCCTCCACCATGATGATGGAGTCGGACAGGGCTGGCAGATACGCGCCCCCTGCAATGCACGGCCCCATGACGGCGGCAAGCTGGGGCACCCGGAGGTACCGCCGCATGATGGAGTTGTAGTAGAAAATCCGGGCAGCACCGTACTGACCGGGGAAGACGCCCCCCTGGTAGGGGAGATTCACCCCGGCCGAGTCCACCAGATAGAGGATCGGGACCCGGCATCGCATGGCGATCTCCTGGGCCCGGAGGATCTTGGTGATGGTCTCGGGCCACCAGGATCCGGCTTTTACGGTGGCGTCATTGGCCACCACCACTACCTCCCGACCGTGAATCCGCCCCACCGTGGTCACGACCCCGGCAGCAGGGGCCTTGCCGTCGTACTGGTCGTGGGCTACCAGAAGCCCGATCTCCACGGAGGGGGAATCTGGGTCCAGGAGTTCCAGAATGCGCTCCCGGGCCGTGAGCTTTCCCTGGTCGTGCTGACGCTGGACCCGCCGCTCGCCCCCACCGGCTTGGATCTTCTCCCTCAGCTCCTGGAGTTCTCGAGCCAAGGTCTCCAGCCGGGTGGCGTCCTCAGCCCCCTGAGAGGAGTCATCACCACGGGAGGAGTCGGTGGGTTCGGAATCGGCGTCGTTCCCCATCCCGGTCACACTCCTTCCGGCTGGCGATTCTCCTGGAACCACTCCCTGATATAGGCCACGGCCTGAGTGGTGGGCGTGCCTGGACCAAACAGGCGCCCAACCCCCTTCTCTTCCAAGGCCTTCATGTCCCCCTCCGGGATGATCCCGCCCCCGGTGAGGAGGATGTGATCGGCCCCCTCCTTGTCCAGGAGCTCCCGGACCCGGGGGAAGAGAGTCATGTGGGCGCCTGAGAGGACGGACATGGCCACTACATCCACATCCTCCTGAACTGCCGCGGCCACGATCATCTCCGGGGTCTGATGCAGTCCCGTGTAGATGACTTCGAATCCGGCGTCCCGGAAGACACTGGCAATGACCTTGGCCCCCCGGTCGTGTCCATCCAGGCCGGGCTTGGCCACCAACACCCGAACCCTGCGATCCCCATCAGTCATGGATATCACTCCATCGTCGGTAAGATGATCCGGCTTCCCTGCAGCCTCCCAATCTATCAAAAGGCCGTTGAGGAAGTACAGGGACCCCTCATCGGGTCCGGGCATCCAACCCGGTGGTGTTCCGGGGCTCCTGCTCCTGCCACCGGAAGGAGGGAAGGCTCCGCTCCCGGGGCCAGAGCTCATCCAGGGTGTCCGCGTCGTAGAGTCGGCCATTCTTCATGACGTTCCGGACAGAATTCGTGTTCCGGATGTCCTCCAGGGGATCCCGGTCCAGGATGATCAGGTCGGCCAGCTTCCCCTCCTCCAGACTTCCAAGGTCGTTTCCATACCCGATGGCCTCGGCCCCCAGGATGGTGGCGACCCGGAGCGCATCGTGCTCCGAGAGTCCCCCGGACTGCATGGCCCAGAGTTCCCAGTGATAGCCCAACCCGTGGAGCTGGCCGTGGGCACCAACAGCCGCTCGACCGCCGCCCTCCACCAGGTCCCGGACGAACTCGGCGTGTCGATCGAATACGTGCTCGTCCCGGTGGAACCACCCGGCCTGGCCACCGCTCCCCCGTCGAGACGCTTTGGCTTCCAACTCTTCCCAGGGTGTGAAGTGGCGTAGCCGAGCCTCTCCGAAGACATCCTCGGTGCTGAAGAAATAGTCTTCGGCCCAGGGCCCACCATAGGAGACCAGGAGGGTGGGCGTATAGGTGGTCTGGGTGGCCAGGAAGAGCTCCCGCACATCCGCGAAGAGGGGATAGACCGGGAGGGAGTGCTCCAGTCCCGGATATCCATCCATGACCTGGGTCATATTCAGCTTGAACTGGAGACCGGCCTCTACCGTCGGCATCAGTTCCAGCTCCCGGGCCGCCTGGATGAGCCACTGCCGCTGCTCCCGATTCCCGGTCATGTACATCTTGAACTGATCCACTCCGTAATGCTCCTTGTACCGGCGAAGGAGGGTCCGGGCATGGTCCAGGTCCTGGATCATGGCTCGGGAGAAGACGCCGGGACCGGTGTGGGAGATCCGGGGTCCCAGCATCCGACCTGATTCCACCAGGTCCTGATAGGTGAGGATATCGGTGGTCGCGGTCTGGTTGTCGTGGGCCAACGTCACCCCATAAGCCAGGTTGGCCAGGTACTGCCATACCTGACTGCTGTGGATGTCGGGGATGAGCCACTGAGTGTGATAGTGGACATCCACGAATCCCGGCAGCACGGTCCTTCCCTCCAACTCCACCTGGTGGGCGCCTTCGGGAATGTCCACTTCGCCCCGAGGACCGATGGCCTGGATCCGATTGTCCCGGATGACGATGTCGGCATCCTCGATGATCTCGTGACCCTGCATGGTGATGGCCCTTCCTCCCCGGAGAACCGCCACGCCCTGAGGGATGTCCCGGTCCACCTCAATCGTGATGGGAATCTCCCGGGGACTGTAGACCGGTTCGTCGTTCTCTTCCCCTTCGTCCGCCTCCTCGTCGTCGGGGTCTCCCTCGGCTTCGGCATCCTCGGCCGCTTCCTCGGCGGCCCGGGCCTCAGCCAGATCATAGATGACGTGGGTTCGGCCAACGGACCAATGGACCTTCTGGCCATCGGCGCTCCACACCGGGAACTGTCCACCGATGTCGGTGAGCCGTCGGACGGGGAAAGCCGCCGCATCCGGGTTGGCAACTGAGATTGTGGGGGCCTCAGCGCCCACCCGGGGGACGGTGACTTCATAGAGATCCAGGTCCACCAGGGCCAGTGCTCGCTGACGGTCTGGCGCCATGTACAGCCGGCTCGCCCGCAGGGGCTGGGTTGCGCCCGGTGGCGTCCCTCCACGGACCTCCAGATGCTCCCGCTCATCGGTTCCATCCCAACGGAAGGACACCAGCCCGTCCCCGGCGCTGGAGGCAAAGATCCGATCGGCATCGCCGGCGAAGTGGAGCCCGCTCCGCCCGGAGGCGGGACCAATGACCTGGACCTCCCCACCCTGGGCGGGAACCCAGACGAACTCCTGGGCCAACCCACCTCCGAAGGACCCCCGGTTCTCCTGCACGTCCCGGGCCGCTGCACGAATGGCCACGATCCGGTCCCCTTCGGGAGACCATGCCAGGTCCCTGAAGAAGGCCGAAAGCTGGGTCAGGCGGGTGGGAGGCTGGCTACCGTCTGCCTGGACCCGCCAGAGATGCCCGCCTTCCTCGTCGTTCCAACTGACGAAGGCCACCTGGCTCCCATCGGGAGACCAGACCGGTTGGTGGTGGTTGTCTTCGTCGCCGGTTGCTGGGAGAGCCCGAGGCGTCCCCTCCGGAAGATCCATGACGTACAGGCGGTTCAGCGCCGTGAAGGCCAGGCGCTGGCCATCGGGAGACGGGACGGCATCCCGGATCTGTCGGACCTGAAGAGAGGGGTCGGCCTCCACCGTGAAGTCAAAGCGGACCTCCGGACCCAGTTCCCGCTCCACGTCCACGGAGAAGGCGATGGGTGCAGGCTCCCCCGCCTGTCCATCCTCACTCACGGGAATCTGCCAGATACCTCCCCCGTAGGAGACGACGACACTCCTGGAATCCGGGGTGAAGGCGTATCCGGGAAGTGCATCCAGCTCAGCCACCGACTCCTGTTCGTCCCGCTGAACGGGAAAGGCGAGCCATTCCTCAGCCCCTGACTCCAGATCTCGGATCCGGAGCCCCGTCTCCGCTGCGTGGCGGGTACCGTACACAAGCCAACGACCGTCCGGGGAGAGGACAGGCCGGATCGCCGATCCGTAGCGGGAAGACATGACTGTCCGGGTCCCCTCCTCCCGATCGTAGACGGCCAATTGGTACTGGGGGAAGGCGGCGTTGTACTGCCACGCGCCCGTGCGCTGGGCGAACCAGAGGTAACGGTCATCGGGCCCGAAGTTCAGCCCTGTGGCCCGGAGGTTCTCCGGCTCGGTGAAGAGTGCGACGCCACTTCCGCCTTCGACGTGGAAGAGCCAGGGCTTCTGGGCCCGGGCACCTTTCGAGGCCACCACGTACTCACCATCAGGGGTGAAGACGGGGGTCAGGTAGGTTTCGTCCTTTCCCCGGGTCACCTGAATGGTATCGGAGAGATCGGTGGAGAGGATCCATACATTCTCTCCACCGTCCCGGTCGGAGATGAAAACGACCCGGTCGCCGTCGGGACTGAATCGAGGTTGGGCATTGTACCCCATCCCCTGGGTGAGACGAGTGGCCTCACCTCCTGTGATGGGCATGAGGTAGAGATCACCCAGGAGATCGAAAACGATCTCCTGGCCATCCGGACTCACGTCCAGAGAGATCCAGGTCCCCTCATCGGTGGTGAAGGACAGGGTCCGGGTGTCGTCAGCTCCCTCCAGGGGAAGACCCGTTGGAGTCTCGACCGTGTCAGCCTGGGTCATCTCCGCCGCAGGGGGGAGAGAAGGCGAAAGGAGGCTGGACGAAGGGGCGCCATCCGTCTCGCCGGCCATCGCTGGAAGGGGGAGGAGGACGAAGACCAGAAGTGGAATCCAGGAGTCGAGTCGCATGGTGATCCGAGAAGGCAGGTGAAAACAGGTCCGAGCCCCCACCGAAGGGGCCTGAACGAACGTTCGACTGGCCCCAAAGTTAGACGGGACCCGTGGGGCCGGGAAGGGTCAGTCCCTACCCTTCACCGAATCCAGATACTGAGGCAGTTCCTGGACAGACCGGATCCGGTCCACCGGGAAGGTCAGCCGGAGGGCCGGATCCAGGAGGAGGGCCGACATGCCGGCCTGCCGAGCCCCTACCACATCCACCGGATAGAGGTCACCTACATAAAGACACAGCCGGGACGGCACGCCCATGCGGTCGGCACCTGCGTGGAAGATGGCGGGATCAGGTTTCTCCATCCCCACTACCTGGGAATCCAGGACGAACTCCACCAGCTCCCGGAGCCCGGCCCGAACCAGAACATCCTCCATTCGGACGTCAGCATTTGAGATGACACCGACCCGGTACCCCCGTTGGACCAGTCCCTCCAGCGCCTCAGCCGTCCCATCCTCCACGTGGGTCCAGAGGTGGTCCCGCTCATGCTCCTGGACCAGGCGATCCCCTACCTGGTCCACGACGTGGGTTGGAACCCGGGTCCGGCGGAATATCTCCAGGAAATACTCCCGCCACAGGTGGGGCTCGGTGCCCACGTGTCCCTCCTGGACCCGACGAGCCAGATTCTCCCGGGCCGTGAGTTCAGCCTCCACAAAGCGTGCCCCATCCCAGGGCACTCCAGCCGACTCGTAGATCCGCCCCATCCGCTCCCGGTCGGCAAAGACCAGGGTGTTTCCCGAATCGAGAAGGATCGCTTCAGGGTGGGGATCCGGGGGGTAGCGAGG
>PWWP01000002.1 GCA_003562075.1 Gemmatimonadota bacterium | reverse complement strand
TCCTCCCGCCAGGCGAACTTGACAAGGACGTCCAGGGGCACGAATTGAAGGGTAGCCTCGTGGGTTGCAGTCAAGACAACCTTCGGGGCCTTTCCGGCCGCCCACGCCTCCTTCCAGCGGGAGGCACAGAGGCACCACCGGTCGCCAGGCTCAAGGCCCGGAAATCGGTACTCGGGACGGGGGGTAGAGAGGTCGTTGCCCCGATCGCGGCTGAAGACCAGGAACTCATCGGTCGCAATCACGCAAACGGTGTGGACCCCCACATCCTCAGGCCCGGTGTCGCAACAGCCATCCCGGTAGAATCCAGTGAGGGGAGCGTGGCTGCATGGCTCCAGTTCGGTGCCGAACACATTCAGGGGCATGGTGGCGTGAGCGAGAGGAAAGGGGGGAGACTCGGCACCGGTACCCGACATAGCTCGCCACGTGCCCCAACTCCGGCGCCAGGGCAGGTCCTCTTGCGGCGCCGCCACCCTCATCGAAGGAGGCAGCTATGAAGAGCAGATGGCTGGCAGGAAGTGCAGTGGGGTTGACCCTGGCAACCCTCCTGGGCACTGCTGTTCCAGCGCTCGCCCAGGGCACGGTTGAGAGGGAGTTGTTGGAGTTGAACCGGAAACTGTTCGAGACCCAGATCCTCCAGCAGGATCCGGGTTTCCTCCTCTCCATCTCCAATGAGTCCTATGTGGAGGTGGCCCCCGGCGGCGTCATCGAATCCCGGGAGGAGGTGATGACGGGACTCAGCGCCTTCGCTGCCGTGGACTCCATCTCCATCCAGAACGAGGAGGTCGTACGGTCCGGGGCCACCGCCATCGTCCTGAATCGCCTCGTCATCCACGGGCCTCTTGGCGGCCCCGTCAGCGGGATCGACTTTGGACCCATGAGCGTCATGACCGTCTTCGGGCAGGATGGGGACGAACGCTGGTCGGTGGTGTCACGTGCCCTCTCACCCTGCCATCCGGGCCCCCTGGAGCTGGGTATCTGCTGAGAGAAGAGGGCGATAGACCGGCTCCGTCAGCGATCCTCCCAGACCACCTCACCGGCCACGATGGTGGCCAGGATGCGCCCGTCCAGGATCTCCCCTGGCGAGGTTTCGCCGAGCTGGAACGGGTCCAGATCCAGCACTGTCAGATCGGCCCAGCGGCCGGGGGCGATCACCCCGGTCCGCTCCTCCACGAAGGCGGCCCGGGCTGTCCACGAGGTATAGGCCCGGACGGTCTCCTCGGGGGTGAGGGCCTCCTCCGGGTACCAGCCCTCAGGTGGCTCCTGATCCCGGTCCCTCCGGGTCATCCCGGCATGAAGCCCGTAGAAGATGTCCCAGTCCGAGCCCGGGAGGTCCGAGTTGAAGGTCAGGTGGGCCCCGTTCTCCCGAAGAGTGCGCCAGGCGTAGGCGCCCCGGATCCGTTCGGGTCCCAGCCGCTCCTCGGCCCACGCCTTGTCCTCCACAGCGTGGGGAGGCTCCATGGAGGCCACGATGCCCAGTTCGCCGAAGCGAGGGAAGTCGTCTGGATGCACCACCTGGGCATGCTCGATCCGCTGCCGGTTGTCCAGGATGGAGGGGTCTTCGTTGGCCACCTCCTGGATGAAGTCCAGGACCTCCCGGTTCCCGGCGTCTCCGATGGCGTGAACCCCCACCTGGAACCCGGCCTGCATGAGGTCGGCCACCAGCCCCTGGTTGAAGCCGTAGCCTTCGCCGCTGATCCCACGGTGACCGGGCTCATCGCTGTAATCCTCCAGGAGTCGCGCGCCCCGGGATCCCAGGGCGGCGTCGTAGTAGGCCTTCACCGCCCGTACACGGAGAAAGGACTCCAGGTCGTCGGAGGGACCCTGCTCCAGCCACGATCGGGCCAGCTCCTCGTCCCGCACGTTGAGCATGGAGTAGACCCGGATGGGGAGGGCGCCCTCGGCCTCCATCTCGTGGAGGACCTCCATGACGTTGGCCTGGGTTCCGGCGTCGTGGAGTCCCACGTAGCCTGATGCCGCCATGGTCTCCAGCGCCGCTTCGACTCGGGCCCGGACCTCCTCAGGGGTGGGAGACGGGACGGCATCGTCCATGAGGGCCACAGCCCGGTTCAGGAAGACCCCGGTGGGCTCGCCGTCGTCGTCCAGGAGGACCTCCCCTCCAGTGGGCGCCTCGGTATCCGCGGTGATCCCCGCCTCCTCCAGCGCCAGGTCGTTGGCCCAGGTGGCGAAGCCGTGGAGTCCCCGAAGGAGGACCGGGTGGTTGGGGACGGCCTCGGAGAGGAGCCTCCGGTCCGGGTACCGGCCTGCCCAGGCCCCTTCGTCCCATCCGCGACCCAGAATCCAGGATCCCTCAGGTACCTCCCCTGCCTGGGCCAGGACCCGTTCCACCGCTTCCTGCTCCGTCTCCACACCCACCAGGTCCACCTGGAAGAGGGAGTTCCCCAGGCTCAGGATGTGGGCGTGGGAATCCACGATCCCCGGAATGACCACAGCCCCGTCCAACTCCATGATCTGGGTGTCGGCCCCCTGGAACGCCTCCATATCGGCTGCTGTCCCCACGCCCAGGATCCGTCCTCCTGCCAAGGCCACGGCTTCGGCGTCCGGAGTCCATCCAGACTCCTGGGTCCACGGCGCGTCCCGGGCAGGGGTTCCGTCTGCTGCCGGCTCGCCCCAGTCCAGGGTGTAGACCCGAGCATCGGTGAGGATGAACTCAGCCGTCTCCACCTCCACCGATGTCTCTCCCGGACCGGCTTCGCACGCCGACAGGACCGGGAGTCCCAGGAGGAGCATGGAGAGAAAGAGAGCCGACCAGGGATGGGACCGGGGCGCACGTGGACGGGGCCACGACAGAGGAAGACGCATGGTTGTCTCGATGAGAAGGACAGGTGGGCGTCACCTAACTGTCAGGAAGGTGCGGGAGGAGGTGGGCTGGCGCCAGCCCTGGCTCGCTGTCCGGGGGATCCGGGGCAGGGAAAGGTGCACCGGCCCGGTCCCGGGCCGGCCTGGCCTTCAGCCTTCCTCTTCCGCCTGATTCCGCATATGGTTGGCCACCTCCCGGAACCGGGTCTTCAGGAAGTCCCGTACCATCTCGGGCATCTCCTGCTCCTCCAGCGCCCGATCCATGCACCAGATCCACTCGTCCCGTTCCTTCTTGCCGATAGGGAAGGGGAGGTGCCGAGCCCGGATCATGGGGGGCCCGTACCGCTCCATGTAGAGCTGAGGCCCTCCCAGCCACCCTGACAGGAAGAGGTACAGCTTCTCCCGGGAGGCCTTCAGGCTCTTGGCATGGAGAGCCCGGATTCCGGCAGCCTCCGCGGTGGTGTCCATGAGGTCGTAGAACCGGTCCACCAGCCGGCGGACGGCGGGCTCGCCACCCATGAGATCGTAGGCGGTGGGAGTGGATTGGGTCATGGGGACGAAATGTAGGGCTTGTCAGCGGGGCAGGGGAGTCGCCTCAGTCGGCGCCGGGGCTCAGCAGGCTGATGACGGTCCGGTCGACACCCCAAGCTCTGCCAAGACGAAGGCGGCCCGATCTGGTGCCAGGGGCGGGTTGAAGCACCCGGCTCCTGCCAGCACAGGACTCTGGAGCAAGGCATCAGGGTCCACCGGGTCCCCCTGCAACTTCAGATGGGCGAAGAGGGGGGCCGAGGGGATGGCCTGGGCATGCAACCCACCTCCAGGGGCCGGGGTTCCCTGGAGGACCTTCAGAGCCACGGACCGGAGGACGTTCCCTCCGATGGCCAGGATCCGCCCCTGGTCTTCGTCCACCCCGACCACGACGTCACAATGGCTCCGGGCCCCGGTCCCCGTCTGCCGACGACGTTCAGCGAGGTTCCGGTAGACGGGACGGCGGGAGAAGCAGAGCATATCGCCTGGCTCCACGATCTGCTCGCCCAGATCGTAGGCCACGAAGCCGGAGGCTGGTGCCTGGCCGTCCCGGGCCCGGATGGCCTGGTCGAAGTACCGCCAGTGGGCGATGGCTCGGTGGAAGCGATCGTTGGTGCCGAGGCCGGCTTCGCACATGACCCAGGAGATGAAGGCGGCAGACCAGGGAGCGTTCCAGCGGGCGTCCACCCCATTCCCATTCCATCGTCCATTCTGGGTCCGCACGATCCCCGCACCCTCCGGCGTCACGGCCCAATACCCGGCAATGGAGGATGCGACCCGGTGAGACTCCTGGGGGTTCAGGAGGGGGGCTCGCCGGTTATGGGCCTCGAAGCTGGGTGCCTCCCCATTGGCGGTGGCCCCGGGAGGAAGGAGGCGCGCTCCATTGACCCGATCAAGAACGGGGTAACCGAAGAAGGCCCATTCCTGTACCGCCACGTCGACGACCCGCTGGCGGATCAGTTCGGGAGGGAAGGAGCGGCACTCCCGGGCCACCACGGTCATGGCACCTGGCTCCCCCCGGACCCGGGCCGAGGGAGGCACCACATCCAGGGTCTCAGGCGCCAGCCGTTGAAAGACCGGGTCGTGAGCATTCTGAGCCGCGCCGGTGGCCGGGGTGGCCAGAGCGCCGGCCACGAGCCAGATCGCCAACAACCGCGGGTGTGGGAACCTCATGGAGCCTCCAGCGGGTGGATGTGACGGGCCTCGTCTGCGCACCGACTTTCACGGGGCTGGCGTAGATCTGGTATTGTCCTTCTGGACCTCATTCGACCCACCAGGGGAGCCGAGCGTTAAACCAGACCCCGGCACACGTGATTGGGTGCACTCTCGCCCCTGTGCCTGCCTGCCCGGAGTCAGCTCTCCGGTTCTGGGTCCGGGTCAGCGGCCAGTGCCTCCTCCACGGACCGGATCAGCTCGCCCCGATCGAACGGCTTGGCCAGGAGGGTGGCACCGATCCGGGCCGCCTCGCCCTTCAGATCGTCGGTCAGATATCCGGACATGAGTAGCGCTGGAAGGTCCAGGCCCGCCTCCCGACAGAGCCGGATCAACTCGAGCCCTGTGCGTTCGGGCATGGTGTGGTCAGTGAGAAGGAGATCGAAGGGCACGCTTTTTCCCACAAGCAGCTCCAGGGCGTCGTTCGCCCCCTCCGCCATCGTGACCTGATACCCCCGGCGGTCCAGGATCCGGGCCGTCACCCGGAGCACTGCAGGGTCGTCGTCCACCAGTAGGAGGTGGGTAGAGACGGGCGGGCCGTCTCCCTCAGCCTCCCTTCCCCGAGACCCGACCTGGGGTCTGGACCGGGCATCGCTCGCCCGGGACTCGCCAGGAGTTGCGGATGCTCCCGACAAGGCCAGTGGGAGGCGCACCTCCACGCTTGTCCCCTCGCCAGGGGCACTCCTGATTTCCAGCGCCCCTCCCAGACTTCGCACGATCCCGTGCACGGTGGAAAGTCCCAGGCCCGTCCCCTCCTCCGGTCCTCGGGTCGTGAAGAAGGGGTCAAGCGCACGCGCAAGGGTGTCCTGCGTCATCCCGACCCCGTTGTCGCGCACCTCCACCACGCCCTCGCCGTTCACTGTTCTCAGGTGGAAGGAGATCTCCCCGGTCCGGTCCTCCAGGGCGAGATATCCATTCGTGGCAAGGTTCATGAAGACCTGTTGGAGCTCCACTGCGTCAGCCTGGACCACCGCCTCCGGAGCTTCTATCTCCAGACGGATGCGCACGGTGGCGGGAAAGATTCGCCTCAGGAGCTGAGTAACCTCCTCCAGGGACTCGGCCAGAGGGGTTCGCGCTCGCTCGCCAGAGCTTCCCCGGCTGAATCCGAGGATCCGGCTAACCAGCTCCCGGCCACGCTCGGCAGACTGGAGAGCTTCCTCCAGATGCCTCCTGACCTGGGAATCCGGAGGGAGTTCCTCCAGGGCCTCGTCCACCCCTGCCACGATGGGAACGAGGAGATTGTTCAGGTCATGGGCAATTCCCCCAGCCAGCGTCCCCAGGGACTCGAGCTTCTGGGCCTGGCGGAGCTGGGACTCCAGCAGTAGCTGCTGCGCCAGCGTCTCCTCCAGACGGAGCCGCCCCTCCCGCTCCCGAGAAGCCAGATCCTCGAGCCGGTCCAGGAGGACCCCCACCCCGAGGGAGAGCACTGCTGCCAGAAACAGGAGGCTTCCGGAGGTGGCGCCCCAGGCATCCAGCGTGTACCCATCGTATACCGCACCCGCCAACGGCCCCGCGAGCCCAAGGTGGATAAGAACACCGAACCCCACGGTGGTGAGGGCGACCACCCCCAGGCTCCAGAGCGCAGTCCGGGTTCCCTGGAGCACCCCGGCGATGACGGGGACGGCGACGAGCCATACCGCCCCCGCCCCCGGAGGGCCCACCATGAAGAGAAGTCCGACGGCCAGAGCGTAGTTTACCCCCAGGAAGGCAACGGCCCTCCCACGAAACGTCAGGCCAGGGAGAAACGCTGCGAGCAGGAGGGTGCCGTAGACAGTCGAGCTGAGAAGCACGACCTGAGGCAACCCCGCCTGAAACGATGCCCAGGCCCCGGGGACGTAGGCCACCGCGCCCAGGATGACGCTCGCCCGGAGCATGCCATGGAGGATCGCCTCCCGGCTCTCGTGGATCAGAAGCGGGGGTGCAAGTCCGGGTCCCACCATCAGGGGGTACTCCAACCCGGAGGCACGGAAGGACCCAGCAGACATCTACTCATGGTGACGATTCGACCTCGGGAAGGGGGCTGGAGAACGAGGACCCCGGAGCCTGCTCGCGTTCGGGGTCTTCCTGGATGGGATCTACCGAGGGCGGGGAATGGGGGAGGCATCCTCCCCGATCCTCAACGGTAATTCCCGAACTGGAGCTCTAGGCCGAAATCCTCCTTCTTGAGGAAGGCGATGACTTCCTGCAGCGCGTCCCGGTCCGGGGCGCTCACCCGAAGCTCGTCACCCTGGATCTGAACCTGAACCTTCTTGAGCTTCTGCGCCTTCACCCGCTTCACAATCTCCTTGGCCGTGTCCTTGGGGATCCCCTGCTTCAACAGGATCTCTTGCCGGGCTCGACCCATGGTGCCGCCATCCACCGAGCCGGGATCCAGGTTCTTCAGGGGGACGCCCCGCTTGGCCAAACGGGAGACCAGTACCCCGTACAGGGCCTTCAGTCGCTGCTCGTCGTCGGCGTCAAGTTTCACGACGGCTGATTCACGATCCAGTTCTACGGTGCAGTTGGTGCCCTTGAAGTCGTACCGCTGCTGGACCTCCTTCTTAGCCTGGTTTACGGCGTTGTCCACCTCCTGCAGGTCCACTCCGGTGGAAACGTCGAAGGAGTGGGTCTTGGCCATGGGGCTCTCCCGGTCGATGAGATGTTCTGGCGCATAACCACACGCAGAAGGCTCAATGTATCCTCTCTTCGATGTGGGTACACCCCAGGGCCGTACGGCCCCAGAAGCGGCAGGGCCGACCCTCCAACGGCCCATGACTACGGTAGACGCCCTCCTTCATGAGCAGCAGGCAGCCGGTGCTCGCCCCGTCCTCCTCAAGATCGACGTGGAGGGCTACGAGGGCCTCGTCCTTGACGGAGCTAGGGAAACCTTGGTTGAGGCTCCCCTTGTACTCACGGAATACGCCCCGGGAGCGTCGATGACCTCTGGGACAGGCCCGGCGGCTGAGACCTGGGAGTGCGGACCGGGGCGGAGGAGTAGCCCATGCTCGAACTACCTGGCACCAACTGCCTGGCTCCAACTGCATGGGAAGATCCCGGAACGGTCCGCTCCAGGCTCACCGCCCCGAACCAACGTGAATTCCAACGCAGGCTACATCGCTGGCTGAAACGGGGCCCCCACAGGTTGGTGTTGTCGGTCACAGGAGAAGGAAGGCCGGCAGAATCCTGGCTTTGAGCCAAGACCCCAACTCAGGAGGCACCCCATGTTCATCGCCATCGAGCACGTCATCCACGACCCCGAGGGGTTTCAGGAGCGGGGGGAGGAGGTCTTCCCCCTCCCCGAGGAGTTCATCGTCCATCACTTCCTTCCGGCCACCGACTTCACCCGGGCGGCCTGCCTCTACGAGGCCCCCTCCATCGATCGGCTGCAGAGCTATCTGGATGGCAAGCTGGGGAGCGCCAGCACACAGCGTTATTTCGCCGTGGCAGAGAGCGTGGCCATGGGGCTGCCCAACCGGGCACCTGCTTGAATGGTGCCCCCCGTCCCCCGGAGGACGGGGGCGCGGGGAGCTCATCCCTCACGATCCAACAACCTGGAGGTATCGATGAACAGGCAATTTCTCATAGGCGGGACCACACTGGCCCTTCTTGCCGGAGTGGCCCTGGCCGGCGACCTGGACGTACACGCCGAGGAGGTGCTGCCCGAATGGAGCCTGAACATGACGGCCATCGAAGCATGCAGCTGCCCCATGTTCTGCCAGTGCTACTTCAACACGGAGCCGGCGGCACATCACCACCACGATGAGTACGACTCGGAGCACTATTGTCGCTTCAACATCGCGTGGCAGGTGAACGACGGCCACCACGAGACCACGGATCTGACCGGCGCCCGATTCTGGATGGCCGGAGACCTGGGAAGTGGGTGGGAGGACGGCCGGATGGACTGGTCCGTGATCCACTTCGACCCATCGGTGACGCCGGAGCAGCGAGCGGGGATCCTGGAGATCGTCGCGCCCCTCTTTCCGGTGGAGTGGGCCTCCTTCGAAGTGGGAGAGGAGCTTCCCATCGAATGGCAGGCCGGCGCCGAAGGCGCCGTGGCGACTCTGGACGGAGGCGATGCCGCCGAGGTCCGCCTCCTTCCTGTAGCTCAGGCCATGTTGGCCGATCCGGTTGTCCTGGACAACGTCCAGTATGGGGGTGCCCCCCGCCATGACGGTTTCGTCATGATGCCCAACGAGGTGGAGGCCTATCACCTGGGACCCAACGCCTTCGAATACGAGGGCACCAACGGCTTCATGATCACCGTGGACATCAATGCCAACGACATCGCTCAATAAGGGAATCCTGCCCGGGATGACGGCGCCCCCTTGCTCCGGGGGGCTGCCGTCACAGGGCCAGGATCCCAGAGGAGCTCACCGCCCATGAACATGACACGCTGGACCATCCTGGTGTCCCTGAGTCTGGTGCTGGTAGGTGTGCGCATCGCTTTGGCCGGACCGGAGGGGACGTCGGATCACCCCCATGCTTCGGAAACGATGGACCCCGCAGCAACTCCAGCTCCCGACGTGCGGTTCACCACCCTCGAGGGAGAAGAGGCGTCCCTGGCCGATTATCGGGACATGGTCATCCTTCTGAACATATGGGGGACCTGGTGCCCACCCTGCATCGAGGAAATTCCACACCTGGTGGAAGTGCAGAAGGTCATCGAGCCCCGAGGGGCTACAGTCATCGGACTGGCGGTGGATTCCGGGTCTTCGGACGACATCCATGCCTTCTGGCAGGATCGCCTGAACCTGGACCCAGCCTACCCCCTTTGGATGGGTACGAACCGAACGGTGCGGAGGCACTTCCAGGCCTTCGGGCTCCCCAACACCCTGATCATCGACGGCGATGGGGTCATCCGGGAGCGGTTCCTGGGCCTGATGACCCGGGACATGCTCCTAGAGGCGCTGGAGCCGTACCTCTAGCAGTCCGATCGGAAAGCCGGCTCCGGCGACCCCTGAGCTCAGCTTTGAGCCCGTTCCCGAGTCCCCCTTTCCGATCGGACTGCTAGGCTCGACCCGTGCAGAGGCCTGGGAGTTTCCATGCTGAGGCCCTGAGGGCTCAGTGCAATCCTTGCCGTGAAGATTGGCACAACCGTATTTTTTCAGCGTTGGCAGCAGGCCCTCTTCCGCAGGGACCCATGAGCTCTCCTCAGCTCGGCATCCGACTTCTGGGCCCACTGGAGGTCCTTGATGGGGGAGAGCGACTGACACTCCCTCCATCCAGAAAGGCGCGGGCCCTCCTGACCTACCTGGCGGCCACAGGCCGACCCCACCCCCGCAGCTCGCTGTGTGCTCTTTTCTGGCAGGACGTCAACGACCCCAGGGCAGGGCTCCGTTGGGCTCTCTCCAAGCTTCGAGGCGTGGTCGACGGCGAGGGAAGGACACCTATCGTGTCCGCCAGAAACCGGCTCCACTTCGACACTGACCAGGCAGAGGTGGATCTCCACCGCGTCCATGCGCTGGTGTCCAGGAGCCCAGAGGAGGCTTCCACCGAGGCTCTGGAAAGAGCAGCTCGAAGCTTCCGAGGAGAGTTCGTGGAGGGGCTGGAGCTCTCCGGATGTCACCAGTTCGAAGCCTGGTGTATGGGAGAGCGTGAGCGGTTGCGGAAATTGCGCGTCTCCCTTCATGAGATCCTGGTCGACAGACTCCGGGACGAGCCGGGAGATGCCGTCTCCCACGCCCTGACCCGCGTTCGCCTGGACCCCTACGCGGAGGAGGGTTACATCATCGCCATGGAACTCCTGGCCGAAATCGGTCGCACCCAGAAGGGCCTGGAGCTCTATGACCGGTGTCGTCGCACACTCTCTGTAGAGCTGGGGGTTCCTCCTTCCAGGGAGCTGGAGGCCGCCCGCCGCCGGATGAAGCCCTCTCCTCGTACTCACCCTACCGACCAACGGGCTGGATGGACCGGTACAACTGGCCTGGACGGGACGACGGAAGGTGAGATCCCGAGCCTCACGCAGGCGCTGGCCAACCTCCCTGAACCCGAGCACCTCCCACGGCCCGGGCCAACCGATCCTCCTCTGGTGGGACGTTCCGCTGAATTGGCACGTCTGGTCCAGGCCGTTGAGGACGGTTCCTCTCGAGACGTTCATACGGCCATCCTGCTAACGGGGGAGGCAGGCATCGGGAAGACACGGCTCCTCCGTGAGCTGGCGCAAGCGGTTAGATCGGACGGAGGATGGGTCCTTTCGGGACCGGTGTTCGAGAGCGAGGAGGTCCGTCCTTACGGTCCCTGGGCCGACATGTTGCGCCACTTGCCCCAGACAGCGTTCGATAGGGAGGTTCGGCATGGACTGGCCGGTCTCCTGGATGTCCGTGGGTCGGATGTCCGGACAGCCGGTCCCGCCGAACGGACCCAGCTTTTCGACCTTGCAGCCCGGCTGCTGCATCGACTGACCGAGGCCAGGGCTCCTGGGCTTGTGATACTGGACGACGTGCAATGGCTGGACCCTTCTTCCACTGCCCTCCTCCACTACCTGACCCGAACCCTCGGTTCGACTCCGGTAACCTTCGCCCTGGCAGCACGGGACGGGGAAGTACCGCCCGGATCGACTGTGGCCCGTCTGCTCCGATCATTGAACAGAACGGGCCAACTCCACCGGACCGACCTTGGACGCCTCACCGCCTCTGAGGTGAGAACCCTGGTCCATGCTGTAGATCCAGAGGCGGATGCCCATTCCATCTTCGCCACCAGCGAGGGGAACCCTTTCTTCGCTCTGGCAGTGGCCGCGTCCTACCGAGAAGGCATCCACCATACGCCAGCCAATCTACAGGAAGAGCTTCAGCACCGACTGGAACGCCTCGATTCCGGAGCCCGTAGGCTTCTGCCCTGGGCCGCGGCCCTGGGACGGGCCTTCGATGTACCCACTCTGGTGGATGCGGTGGAACGACCCGCCTCCCAGGTCCTGGAGGCCATGGCGCTCCTGGAGCATCGAGGCATCCTTCGCGCTACCGGCGCAGATCGGTATGACTTTGCCCACGACCTGGTCCGGGAGGCGGCGTACCGACAGCCTTCGGACCCGGTACGCCGCCAGATCCATCGTCGGATCGCCCGGGTCCTGGATGCGGTAACCCCGGACAAGGGACGGGAGCCGGGAGGTGTGGCCCATCATGCGGAGCAAGGAGGATTGGCCACTCTTGCCGCTGGCGCCTACGCTGAGGCAGCCGAACGTTCCCTCTGGGTCTTCGCCTTCGACGAAGCGTCCATCATGGTGGAACGAGGGCTGGCTCAACTGAACGACGTGCCAGATGACGAGCGAATCGCTCTGGAAATGGAGCTCTTGCGAATCTACAGCTTCTGGAGTATGCGGGAGCGCCGGCCAGAGGGGTTGGAGGCCCGGGTGGCGACGCTGGTGGACCAAGCCCGAGCCCAGGGGAGGACAAGTCTGGTGGCCATGGGGCATGCCATGCAGATGGAGCTCCAGTACCAGCGGGGTGCATTCCAGGAGGCAAAAGAAAGTTCTCTCAGGTATGCTGACGCCGGACGGCAGAGCGGTCCTGAGACCGCCGTTCGAGCGCTGGCGGAGACGGCGACCTGTCTCCTCCTCCTTGATCAAGCACCGAAGGATGCACGCCGACTGGCCATGGAGGCCAGCAAATTGGCAGGGCAACACAGTCTGAAGGTCGATGCCGTTGCCCTGGCCCGGGCGCTGCTGGACCATCACGACGGTGATCTGGAAGGCGCATCCCAGGCCTTTCAGGACGTGGTGCAGTGGGGACGGGAGGCCAACGACCGATGGTGGGAGTGTCCCGCCATGACCCGTCTCATCATGGTGGAATTGGATCGGGGTGATCCAGAACGAGCTGTGGCTCGAGCCCGGCAGGCACAATGGCTGGCGGAACGAATGGACCACATGGTTGAAGCAACATTCGCCCGCGCACTGGGCGCAGTTTCGACCGCATGGGTCCGTAAGGAAAGAGGGAGCGGGGAACCGATGGAAGGGGGATCCGCTGACAGCATGGAGATGGCGGACCGGGCACTGAGGGAACTCCGGGATCTGGACAGTCTTTGGCACATTGCCCAGGTCCAACTCTACGGGGCTACAGTGGATCTCCGGCACCGGCGTGTAGGCGCAGCGAGAGCTCGCGCCAGGGAAGCGCTGGAGGCATCTCGCACGCTGGAACGCCCCAACCTCCTGGCCATCACCCAGGCCCTCCTGGCTCAATGCGCCATTCTGGAGGGCGACGGGATGACTGCTACGGCGCATCTCCAGACCCCGGACGTGATTCGACCTGACCACCGCCTCTCACATCGAGCCCGGGAGGCGTTGGCACAGGCGGAGGAACTCATGAGAACCCTGACCCCCGAAGACACCCCGGTCCCCAGGGGTGGCAACGAGGGGCCAACCTGAAGGAGTTGAGTGATGGCCGACGTAATCCTGGAGCGGAGCTTCGATCCCCCGCTGACCGACGAACGGTTCAGCGAAATCACCGGCCGGCTCTCCCCTTGCCTGGATCGAAGTGGCATTCAGTGGATCAGGAGTCACCTTTCCGGGGACCGGCGGCGACTCATCTGTCAGTTCCAGGCATCCGACGCCGGCTCTGTACGGGATGCCCTTCGCCAGGCCAGGCTCGACTTCGAGCGGGTCTGGTCGGGTGAGCTCCTGGAGCCATGACCTAGGCAGCAGTCTCTCAGGGTGGAATGACCTCGGGATCGGGTGACCGAACGCCAGCCTCACCGAGGGGGGAAGGGGAGCCTGCCCATCCCAACAGGGAAGGGAACCGACCTCCTGGGATACACCATGACGAGGTCGCCCAATCACCTCAGGTCATCCCACCTCGAGGAAGGTCCGGATTTTCCCTCACGAAGCGAACCAACCGCTCCGCATAGCTCTGAAACGGCGGGCAGGTAATGCCGCTCCCCTGGAGATCCCGCTCCGTCTCCGACGTATCGTACCGGGTGGGGTGGGAGAAGTAGGGGACCGCCTCCGGCTCGATGCCGGTGAATGACGCCAAACCGGGCACGTGGCGAAACGCAGACAGGGCCAGCCGCGACGGTACCCGCATCCGGAGGAGTCTCCGGTCGGTGGCGACTCCCAGCATCCGGGTCATCTCTTCCACCGTGGGGGGCTGGGGATCTGCCAACTGGTAGACCTTCCCATTGGACACCTGCAATCCGCTGAGGTGATCCATGGCATCCACGATGAAATCACGCGGGACCACGTTCACCCGGGCACGGCTCGGGTCTCCGGGGAGGGGAAGGGGCGCTACCCGAGACCAGCGCATGATCCACCGAATGATGGCATAGGGACCATCATACTTCTGGGTCTCGCCCGTCCGGCTGTCTCCCACCACGATAGCAGGACGATAGACCGTCACCGGCAAACCCTGGTCCCTGGCGGCCTGGACCTCTACTTCGGCCCGGTGCTTCGTCTCTTCATAGTGGTTGTTGAAGGGCCCGGAATGGTGGAGATCTCCTTCCCGAAAGATGCCCGGATAGCGGCCGCTGACGTAGCAGGTACTCACGTACTGAAAGCGCGACAGACCACGAGCACTGGTGGCCAGTTCCAGCACGTTCCGGGTCCCCTGGACATTCACCCGCTCGGCCAGTTCCTTCCCTACGCTCAGACCGTACACGGCAGCCAGGTGCCAGATCTCCCGCACATCTGCTTGCAGTATCCGGTAGACAGCCCCCTCCATATCCAGTCCAGGCCGGGCGATGTCCCCCTCGACGATCCGGATCCGTCGCTGGCGTGTGCGGGTCTTTCCCTGGAGCTCTGCAGCCCGCGTCTCGGCCGCCTTCCGGTACTGGGGCTGAACCAGGGCCGTAATCGTCACATCTGGATCATTCCGGGTCAGGAGGCGAGCCGCCACCGCCGATCCCAGAAATCCAGGGAAGCCTGTGAGGAAGACGCTGTGGGTCATGGCGGATACTCAGAGCCCATCACCCGATGAGCAAGTGTGACGCGAGCCTGTTTTCAGTTCCCCCCTCAACCCGATTGCCCGACAAGGCAGCGTCTCCGATCGAGATCACGCGGGTCGTCCTTCAATCGAAGGGGGTGGGTCCCCAAACCGGATGGCTGCTCCGCTCCCTGATCTGACCCTCTGGCGAGACCGTGATCCAGACCCCGTCTCTGGGGTTGATGATGTTCACCAACTCAACCCCGCCCTGTGGGGCGGTGGAGCCCGTGCAGGGGACCTCCCAGCAGCGGGCGAAGGCCAGGAGCAACCCCGGATCACGTCCAACAGAACAGTTCAAGAAGACCACCTGGGCCCCGGGGTTCAGCACGTCCGTCAGCTCCCGAAACTGGGATTCATACTGGGAGAAGTTTCCCTGGTGAATGCCCGAGATGCCGAACTGGATCTCCACATAGCTCCACCCCGACCGGCGGTCCAGGTCTCCCTGAAACTCGAGCCCGGCGGCGGCCTCTTCGGAGAACTCATACTCCTGGGCACGGTAGCCATGATCATGAATGTAGAGGCGGTCGACCCCTTCACCCTGGGCTGCTGACCCGACGTTCTGAACGAAGCCAGACACACCCTGGAACGACACGGTCCGGACCCCGCTCATGGTGAACGTGGCCTGCCGGAAACGGGTCGCGATGACGTGGGCACCGATGCTTGGCACCGAATCCTGTCGCTTCCCTCCGTGCAGGTTGGCTGCAAAGATCTCCACATCGCCCTCCTCTCGATTGAGTGGATGCCGGAGCTCCTGGAATCCCGCGCCGACCAGCACGGCTCCAGGGTCCCTCTCCTGTTCATGCGAAGAAAGGTCGGCGGGTCCGCCCCCAAGACCGAAAGCCGGCCCCGGTTCAGACGGGAGCGTCAGGAGGGCGGCGCCGGGCTTACGATCCCGTGGTCCTTCAGCGTCGCGTCCAGGAACTCCAGGATATCCAGGAGCATCTGTCGGCGATTCTCCCGGCCCCGCACGTAGTAGTTCTCGTTGGGATAGACGCGGTGGCGAACCGGCTTGTAGTGCCGCTCCAGCTCGTCCACGAAGTGCCGGCTGGCCTCTGACTCAGGGAAGAACCCTTCGCCCTGGATCACCAGAAAGGGGGTGGTGATGTCCTCCACGAAGTTGATGGGGGACAGGTGCCGGTAGAGCTCCTCGTTCTCCTCCAGCGGGCCCAGCTCGTACTCCAGGAGCTTGATGTGGCGCAGCTCCTGCTCCTCCATGAAGTGGGGATAGTCAGCATACCCGGCGATGGGGACGGCGGCCTGGAACACCCCCGGGGCGAAGGTGGGCACAGCCATGCTCATGATCCCGCCGTAGCTCGTCCCGGTGATCCCGATGTTGTCCGTATCCACGTAGGGCAGGGTCTTCAGGTACTCCACCCCGGCCAGCACATCCTCCAGGTCGCACCGACCCCAGCACCCCATGTTGGCCTCCTCGAAGTCCTTCCCGTAGCCCGAGCTGCCCCGGATGTTGGGCATGAGGACCACGTATCCCCGCTGGGTGAAGAACTGGACGTGCTGCTGGAAGGTGTCGTGGAACTGGGAGGTGGGGCCCCCGTGGATCCAGAGGAGACCGGGGTAGGGCCCGCCCCCATCTTCGGCGTCGGGGGGAAGGTAGAGGTAGGAGGGGATGGTCAGGTCATCGGTGCTCTCGTAGTCGAACTTCCGGGGCTCCAGGAGGGTGCTGGCGACCTCGGCCGGCGGCCGGGAGTCGGTGAGCCGGGTGGAGCTGCCATCCTCCAGATTCACCACGAAGAGGTCAGCCGGCTCCAGGGGGGTCTGAAAGGTGTAGCTGAGCCGGTCTCCCTCCGGCGCCCACTGGGGGTTGGCCACCACACCGGCCTCTGGCGCCACCACCGTCTCCACCCCGCTCCCGTCGGCGGCGGCCACCTTCAGGACGTGGGTCCCATTGGTGTTGGAGGTGAAGGCGACCTGGCTCCCGTCCGGCGACCAGCTCGCCTCGCTCTGGTCCGCCTCCTCGGCCGCCACCTGGACCGGTGTGCCCCCGGCCAGGGGAACGACCCAGTAGTTGATCCACCCGCTGCGGTGGGACCGGAAGAGGACCCGGTCCCCGTCTGGCGAGACCATGGGGTAGCCGAAGGTGCCGCCGGACCGGTAGTCGAAGAACTCCTCGTCCTCCACCACCAGTCGCCGGTTCGTCCCATCGGGGGCGATCCGGAAGACCTGGTGCTCCACCCACCGATCATCGAGGCGGACGTAGAGGATCTCCTGGGAATCCGGCGTCCAGTAGGGGAAGACCTCGTAGTTCCGGTCCGTGGTCAGGCGGCTGACCTGGCCCGTTTCCACCTCCACCGTCCAGATGTCATAGGTGCCGAGCCGGTCCCCGGCAAAGGCGATCCACCGGCCGTCCGGCGACCAGGCGTAGGAGTTGATCCGGGCGCCCAGCCGGGTGAGTTGCGTCTCCTCTCCGGAGGCTGGATCCCAGAGCCAGAGCTCCTGGGCCCCCGACTTGGTGGAGATGTAGGACATCCACGCCCCATCCGGACTGAATCGGGGTTCCTGGGACGCCAGGAAGTGGCCGGCACCTCCCAGGTCCACCCCCAGATCCTCCGGCGGGCCCTCGCCGCCAGGCTCCACCGCCCAGGCCGTCCCTCCTGCGAAGTAGGTCACCGTGGCCCCATTCGGCGACCACTGGGGCGTCTCCCCGCCCACCACGGAGCCGATCTCCATCAGGTCATCGATGGGGAGGGCCTCCGGATAGGGATCGTCAGGGAAGCTCGTGCCTGCCTGAGGGATGGGCTCAGAGCAACCGGTAGCCAGGAACAGGATTAGTAGCAGTACGGGGCCGACAAGTGTCTTCATCTCGCGTGGCTCGATGGGTGGGATGGGGAAGAAAACCCTCCAATCTCATAGAATGGGACCGGTGGCCATCCCTGCGCCAGTTGCCCCTGGCGGTCACAGGATACGGCGTGCAATTCCTGACAGGGGAATGGCTGCCCCCACGGGCGCCTGGCCTCGTAAGGTCCTGCCTGAAGACACCGGCAGAGGACGACCACGGCTCGGACGGGTGCGGATCAGGGCCACCGCCTGGTCCACTTCTCATCGTTCACTCCGATGGTCCGGCCAACTGATCCAGGATCAGCCGGAACTGATCCAGGGGAATGGCTCCCTCGATCCGCCGGCCCGCCACGACAAAGCTCGGGGTGGCACGAATGCCGGCAGCTGCCGCAGCCTGATTGTGCATTCGGATCCGGTCAGCCACAGGATTGTCCTGGAGGCACTTTCGGAACGAGTCAGGATCCAGTCCGGCTTCCCTGGCCATCTCCTGAAAGACCCCGGGCGCCTCCCGGCTCGACGTGTTCTTCCACCGGTTCTGCCCTCCATAGAGCTCCGCCTTCATCTCCTGGAACCGCCCATGGTCCATGGCACACTCCCCGGAGCGAGTCGCCAGCTCTCCGTTGGGGAAGCTCCCCAGGACAAAGGGGATGAAGACCCAGCGTACCCGACCCCTCTCCACAAACTCCTCATGGAGTTCCGGGTAGGTCTGCTGGGCGAACCTGGCACAGAAGGGGCAACCGTAGTCTGAAAACTCGATGACGGTGACCGGAGCATTCTCAGCGCCTTGGGCGAAGCCCAGGTGTGAAGGATCCTCAGCCGCAGCGCCGGCGGAGGACCTGGAAGCCAACGTCTCCTCCCGGGTCTGCCCTTCCTCCTCCGCTCCACAGGCGGCCAGCATCCCGGCCAGGAGGAGGATCGGAAGGACGAATCGTCGCCCCACGGGTGGCGGGAGAGGGTGAGGGGCAATGGTGTGCGTCATGGTCTTGTTCATGGTCTATCAATTCCAGAGTTCAGTGTGTCAGGCGTTTCGGCCATGGTGCGTTCAGAGAGATCGTCACCATCACGAATCCAGGGGACCGTGGCCCTCCTCTGGCCCCTGGCGGAGCCGGGGCCACTCCTCGTGCCTGGGGGTCTCGGAGAGTCGGGTCAAAGCCCGATCTCAATGGCCGGCGAGAACTGGGACAGGTAGGCTGTCATGCGGGCGAACTCACCGCTCACCAGGAGAGCGCCAATGACCAGGAGGATCAGCCCCGTCACCCGTTGGATGCCCACGGCCCAACGCCGCATGATGGATGCCCCGGCCAAGAACCAGTTCAGGGCCACGGCAGAGACGAAGAAGGGGATGCCGAGCCCGATGGCATAGGCGCCAAGGAGGATCATCCCTCGAACCATGGTCTCCTCCATCCCGGCGTAGAGGAGGAGGGTTGCCAGCACCGGTCCGATGCACGGGGTCCAAGCAGCCCCGAAGGCGATTCCGGCCACCGCCGACCCTGCCTTTCCCATGGGCTTGCTCTCTAGATGGATCCTTCGCTCCCGCATGAGGGCAGGGAGCCGGAGAATCCCCAGCATGAAGAGGCCAAACAAGATGATCACCACTCCGCCCACTTGCTGGAGGAGGGGGAGAGCGTCCCGGGCCCACGAGCCCAGCGCCGTAGCCGAGGCCCCTAGCGCCAGGAAGACAAGGGTGAAGCCCCCCACAAAGAGAGCGGCGTGGACGGCTGCCTTCTTCCGGGCCCCGGCGGCCGATCCTCCGGGCGCCCTGGTGTCACTCCCTTTTCGGGCATCGTCCGGGCTCAGCTCGTCCAGGGAGAGCCCGGTCACGAAGCTGATGTATCCAGGGACGATCGGCAGGATGCAGGGGGAGAGAAATGAGACGACCCCTGCCAGGAAGGCCAGACCGATCCCCACCGAAGACGGATCCATCACCAACCTCCCGGCGCAGATAGGCGGAAGGGGACTGAGAGTTGGTAGGCGTCGGGAAACACCCGACACTCCCTGGCAGGCATGCTGCCGGAAAGGTCAAACGATTTCATGGCATACTTCGGCTGACGTGACGGTGCGCCGCCCGTTCCTCAGGGCCGTGCCACGAGAGGAAAGGGGGCAGTCAGGGGGAAAGAGGGGAACCGGATCACGCCGGCCCCCATGTCAGCCGCGGGGTGGTCGGAAGAGACCCTGACCGTCGTGGCGGGAGGCGTTGAGCTGATCCATGACCCCTGCCGGATTTCCCTCCGGGTTGGGCAGGGGGGTCGCAGGAGGAGCCGAAGCCAGGGCGACCCCAGCACAGGGGCCTGCGTTCGCCTTCTGGTCCGGGGGTCCGGACCAGGGGCTCCCATGAGGATCGTGGAACGCCGGCGGGGTAGGCGTCGCCTCCCCGGTGTCCAGGTGCACCACCTCCAACACCGGCTCCAGCCCCGGGCACACGAAGTCTGGGCCGGTCCACTCCGCCAGGATCCCTGCTGGAATCCCCACGAGGAAGATGAGGGCCAGGCCGGCCCGGATCAGACCGAAGGGGCCGCAGGCAGAGTGACTGGATCGTGCAAACATAGTTGAATCGTAAACGAGGGGAGGGCGCACGCCAAGCGTACAGGCGAAACGAATTCATCACGCGGACACGGGGAAGAGAACCCAGCGCCAACTGCCGGGTCTGACGTTGGGTCCTCTCCCCCGTGAACCATCAACCGTGATCCATCCAGTTGACCTTCAGCAGCCTCGTCAACGCGCTGACACCGATGCGGCGGCCTGAACCCGCTGTACCACCTCGGCGGTGGTCAGGACCTCGTTGGCAATGAACTGAAAGTTGGTCATGGCCGCCTGGTACCCGTCAAGCTCCGGAAACTGAGCTGCCGCTGTCCCATCAGACACCACAGCCACCTCGAATCCCTGTTCCAGGAGTTCCCGGAGGTGGGATTCGGTACAGAGGTTGGCCGACATCCCTGCCAGGATCACCTTGGTGATGCCCCGCTTCCGAAGTTGCAGAACCAGGTCATTGGACTCGGGACCGTAGACCTTGTGCGGGTTGGTGACGATGGTCCCTTCATCTTCAATGTAGGGCTTGTAACGCTGCAGCCAGTCCGCGCCGGATCCCTCCAGGTCATCCGTGTGAAGGTGTCCCTCCCGGTCAAACATCCCGATGGCATGCATCATCACCTCCAGTGGGCCTCCGAAGCTCCACTCGTGGTCAGAGGGGTAGTAGTAGTGGGGCGAGATCACCAGGGGCAGCGATGTCTCCTTGGCCACCTCCATCAGCACCTCCAGGTTGTCCCGGGTCCCATTGGCCACGACGCTTTCACCTACGGCACCCCACGCCACTCCGTCCTCATGAAGGAAGTCGTTCTGTGGATCCGTAATGACGATGGCCGTTCGTTCAGGGTCGAAGTCGACGGTGGTTTCCGGGAGCTGAGCGTGCAGAGGAGCAGCCAAGACCATGAAGAGGCCGATGGCAATTGGAATGGTCCGCATGAGTCACCTCGATGTAGATGTATTAGAACAATATCGTCCTACATCAGGGTGAATGCATCACCTCCCTGAGGAGTTCCCCAAGCTGGTGGCCCGCCGTTCGGACCCACGCCGGGTCCTGGTGGAGCCGCCCCATGAGGAAGCCACCTTCCAGGACGGCAACCACCAGGGTGGCCATGCGCGCAGGGACGTCCGGGGTGTCCCCCGCACCGGGGAGATCGAGGCCCTCCATCCATCGCTGAATCCTGTCCCTCAAACTGGAAAAATACGCTGCCAGGAGGCTTCGGACGTGCGGAGAGGACTCCGATAGCTCGCAAGCCAACTGTCCCAGGGGACAGCCCAGGGGACCGGTCTCGGGATCTTGCGAGTCCCCGGCAAGGTCGAAGAGGGCAAGGATCCGGTCGGTCATGGTGGTAGGGGATTGATCGGCACCTCGTGTGGCAGGATGCGCGTCCTCCACCGTGCCCAGGGCCGGCCCCACCAGCTCCGCTTCATACACCTGGATCCAGTATCGCACCACCTCCACCGCCACCGCCTCCTTCCCGGTGAAGTGGTAGTAGAAATTGCTCCGAGAGACCCCCGTGGCCACAAGGAGATCCTCTACGCTGGTGCCAGGAAATCCCTTCTGGTGAAAGAGCGCCGTGGCGGCCTCGATCACCCTCTCCCGGTTCCCGCTCATGGCTGGAATTCGGGAAAAGGCAAAGAAAGGAGGAGATCGACTGGGTGCACTGGCGGCTTCCTCCTCAGCGTCCAGCGCCCTCGAACTCGTAGATCCACTCGGTCAGCAGCCGTACGCCGTGGCCAGTCGAGCCCTCCGGATGAATCCCCTGCGGACCGGCTACGAAGGCATCACCGGCGATGTCCAGGTGGGCCCAGGGCGTGTCCCCGGCAAAGTGCTCCAGGAAAATTGCTCCAGCCTGAGCGCCCGGCGAGCCCGTATTGATCTGATCGGCAATCCGGCTTCGCGTGATCCCTTCGTATCCGTCCAGCGGCATGGGCCACACTCTCTCGCCGGTCAAGTCACCGGCAGTCCGGAGCGTTTGCTCCAGTCGCTCGTCGCGAGTGAAGATAGCGGAGTACTCCGTCCCCAGCGCACCGACCTTGGCTCCAGTGAGGGTAGCGATGTCCACGATGACCCGGGCGTTCAGGTGCTCCCGGGCGTACCAGATCCCGTCTGCCAGGATCAGGCGGCCCTCGGCGTCGGTATTCCCGATTTCGATGGTGCTTCCATCTCCGGCCGTGACCACGTCACCGGGAAGGCTGGCATCCCCCGAGATCATGTTGATCGAGAGGGGGACCACTCCCACCACGTTCACAGGGGCCTCCTGACCGGCCAGGGCCTGAATCGCCCCTACGACAGCTGCCCCGCCAGCCTTGTCCGTGTGCATCCGCAGGATCGAGGCGCCGTCCGTCTTCAGGTTGTAGCCACCGGTGTCAAAGCTATTACCCTTCCCCACCAAGGCGATGGGGTCGCCCGTGCCGCCGGGCCAATGGGCGATCAGAAGATGAGCCTTCATGTCGCTTCCCTGGCTCACGCTGTAGAGGGAGCCCATTCCCAACGCCTGGACCTCCTCGGGGCCCAGAATGGTGACCTCCACTCCGAGAGGCTCGAGAACCTCCCGGGCGTGGTTTGCAAAGGCTTCCGGATAACCAACCCGCCCCGGAAGATTGGTCAGCTCCCGGGCAGTGAAGACCCCTTCAGCCAGTGCTCTCAGGAGGTGGTACCGCCCTTCCACATCCTGGGGATCTCCGCTGTGCCAGACGAAAGTCTGGGCCGGTCGAGGACTCGGATCGCTCTTGAACCGGTCAAATCGATAGTTGCGCAGATCGATCCCGTGGGCCACTTCGGCCGTTAGTCGTGTGGCGGCAGCGCCCTCACCCAGGAGGATACTGCTGACGACGATGGCATGTGCGTCTGTAGCGTTCAGGCGCTGACTCAGCGCCGCACCGACTTCCTCAGCCTGAGGACGTGGAGTGCCCGCCACCTCTCCGATTCCCGCCAGGATGAGCCGATCGAAATCCAGATCCACAGGGGCGAGGAGCTCCACTTGGTCCCCTGGTTGACCGGTAAAGCCGGCGGCCCCCGTGGCGCGGGCGACCTGTTCCCGGGTGGCTTGGGACCAGCCGTCCAGAGCCAGGTCCGTCTGGCCTTCCGGAACCAGTAGAACCAGGGCGTCTCCAGTGTCGGGGATGACGTCGGTGAATTCGAACTCCGTACTCAGGTATTGTGTGGCTGATGCAGGCGCAGCCATGAGGGCGGCGACGACGAGGGTCAGGACCAAGTGATGCAGGCGTTTCATGTCCGACTCCTGATACTGAAGGTTCAATGCGGAGCACCTCTACTTCTTCAACAGCCTTCTAAGAAAGATAAACGGAACCAGGCAGCGTCAGAACCGGTCGTCATGCTTACCTGAGCGGTCCGGGCACCTCGCGCAGCCACCCGGCCTCCAGAACACCCCACAGTCCGATGAGGATGGCCTC
>PWWP01000217.1 GCA_003562075.1 Gemmatimonadota bacterium | reverse complement strand
TCCGGGCCCAGGTCCAGAAGCTGAGCGAACCCCGACATCTCCTGGCCATCACCTACGATGGGTGCGGAGACGGCGTGGACCTTCTCCCGTGGATAGCCCGGATCGTCGAGGCGTCCCCCAAGCTGGAGCTCCGGATCCTGGAGCGGGGTGATCATCTGGACATCATGGATCGGTACCTGACCGATGGAGGGAGCCGGTCGGTCCCTGTGGTCATCGTCCTGGACGAGGAGTTCCGGGAGATCGGATGGTGGGGCCCCCGACCCCGGGAGCTACAGGCGTGGGTCACCGGTCCGGGGATGGAGCTGGACCCGAAGGATCGCTACCGGGAGGTCCGTCGCTGGTATGCCCGGGATCGAGGGCGCACCACCATGGAGGAGGTGCTGGAACTCCTGGGGAAATCGGCTGGGGAGCCTGCTGTGGCGGGCCAGGGATCCGGGGGTCCGGAGGCCGGGTCGGCTTAGCGCGGAGGGCTCTCCGCCAGCCGCTCCTTCACATAATTCACGACGGCTCGGGCCCGCTCTTCGTCGAAGACGTTCCGTCCGTCCTCCCGGCGAAAGCAGTGGAGGCCGATCCAGGAGCCTTCGAAGTAGAGCTCCAGGCTGGGTCGATGCTCCGGATGACTTCGGGGAAGCCCTGAAAAATCGGGGGTATCATAGCCTGGGCGCCAGGCGGTGATGGCGGTGGGGCTCCAGTCCCCTTCCAGGGCAGCGTCGATCCGGAGCATGTCCTGAAGTGGTACGTGCTCCAGCCATTGGGGAAGTTCGGCCATGGTCATGCGGTCCAAATCGGTGTCGGTCAGCGCCGCCTGAGCGTGGAATACAGCCCGATGGAGAAGCGCAGATTGTGGACGGCGCCGTGCCGGTCCCCACTCTCCAGGCTTCGGAGGGGGGAGTTGATGGTGATGTAGTCAGCCGCCTCTACCCGGAGGCTCACCGGAAGACGGTTCCACTCCATGGGGAAAGGCAGGTCCACGCCCAGACCCACGACGGCCGTGGGGAGGATCCTGGATCGGCCATCATGATAGGCGTCGGCTTCTGCGTATGTGGGCGTCTGGCTCGTTCCCAGATCGTACCAGATTCCGCCGACCCCGGCGGTCAGGAAGGGCAGCACATTCCCCTCGGAAGGAAGAATGGGACGGAACAGCACAGAGAGATCTGCGGAGCCGGTGTCGATCTTTCTCCGTCCGTCGCTCCAGTCGAATCGGGGCTGTTGGTACGAAGCCTGGGTCCGGACCCCAAGTCGCCCGATGGTCCCAAACCACCGGTCCACGTAGAGGCCCACGACAAAGCCCGTGCCTGGCTCGATTGCCTGCGCTCCGTTCGGGGCGTCCGCATTGACGTCCGTCACGTGGGTCACACCGGCAGACCAACCGGCCCCGAAGACGTTGGCAGATTGGGCGTCGACCTGATCTGGAGCTGAGAGTAGGAGAGCGACTGCAACACCCAGTGCGAGGGTGATCGGCCGCAGGTGGCAGCTCCGGGACATGAAAGATGGATTCTGGTTCATGGACCTGCCTGGATTGGGTTGCTGAACAGGAAGTGGCTGGAAATCATGGGACCGGCTGGATGTCGGAGGACCGGACGTCCACGACGGTCACACCACCGGAATCCGTGACTGCGAATACCTTGGCCACGACGCAGTCGGACCCACTGCAATTGCGACCCTGGCCGTTGTTGTCCGAGGGTAGCGGCGGCGTCACTCGCATGGGCCCGGCAATGCCATCCCGGATCGGGAGGTATCCCCTCTCCTGATAATGGACCGTGTCCAGGATCCGGATGGCCCGGTCCCCGGAAATCGTGAAGGCCACAGTGGTTGCCGACGAGGCGGATGGAGCTGGCGTGTTCGGATGGTCCGGATGCAGTGCTGCGCCTCCTCCTCCATCAGCGGTTTCCGGGATCGTTCCTCGGAGCCGGAGATCGTTGGAGAAGAAGTAGGTCCCGAAGGCACCCCGAGCGATCCCCAGGCTCCCATCGTCGTTCAACTGGAGAGCCCGGACTCGTTCTGAGGCGTTGTTGACCAGGTCGGCGACTCGCAAGCGACTTGAAATTGTGCCGTGGGCAGCAGCCCACAAGACTACTCGAGCGTTCTCCGCTTGGCCTCCATCGCCGAAAGCGACCCAATCCCTGTCACGGGATGTGCTGACATACGTGGTGTCGGAGAACCCTACTGCGTCCAGTAGCCAAGTACTTCCGCCTCCCTCCCACTCCTCAGGGTCCATGAAGGCGATATCGGATGCGGTACTGTCACGCATGAATCGGAGTGCATCGAGCGGTGCCTTGCGTCCGCTCGAGATGGTGTCGGATGGATCCCCTGGAGTGTGGTCGAAAATCTCAATGGTTCCAGGCTGGGCTCCTGGCACGTACCCAATGATGCTGTCGACGTGGGCGACAGCGATTCGGTTGTCAAATGGGTGAAGATCCTCTGGAAGCCGAAGGAGGATTTGGGTGTGTGCTTGGTTCCAATTGGCTTGGCGTTCGATGACGCGGACCGTTCCGAGTGGATTGGCAAGTGTCGGCCGGGTCGAATAGAGGATGCGCCCTTCCGCGTCTTGAGCCACGAACTGTGGACGATCGCTGAATTGAAGGAAGGGGAGACGATTGACCGGGATGCTGTCCGTATCGATTTCGAACAGGGGGGTGTCACGGACCTGGAGTCGTTCAGCGACCGCCTCCGTGGGTGTGCCTTCCAAAGAAACCCGCGAAATCGACGTCCCCCCGGAATTCGCCACCAGGAGGGTGTCGCCGGTGGAATTCAGGTGCAGTCCCCACGGTTCGGATCCCACAGACACGTCGGCGTTCCAGCCAAATCCCACAGGGTCGAACACATGCAGGCGGTTGGAGAGGCGATTCGAGATGTAAGCTCGCTCACGAAGGGTGTCGACCTGCAGATCCCCAACGGTGATGGATGACGTGGTGAACGCGGTGGTCCGTCCCGGGACGGCCATCACCCCGACCTGGGACGGTCGATCCGTCCCGATCCTGACGGTCTGTCCGCCGATCCCTTCGTTCCGGCACTCCAGGAGGTTGTCGCTTTCCTCCAGGGCGACCCTGCATTCGCCGTCCGAGCTCACAGCCCACCCAAAGATCTCCAGGCCCAGCTCCACGGGAAGATCCTGGCGGGTAAGCCAGTCCGGATGGAGGCTGAAAGCCGCCTGGACCGTATCTCCGACATTGGCCCCGGTAAGAGTGTGATCCATCCGGCCCACGGTCTCGCCGTCGTGCGACACGATTGCGCTGAAACCAAGGGTGTCCACGCTGTTCACCCCTGACGGATCCAGGGCCTGCACGTGGATCACGAGGGAGTCGGTCAGCTCGAGTCGATCCTTCTCCTCGAGTTGGACGGAGACCTCCAGACCGGGCTCCGCAGCGGGCGGATCATCCCCGTTCGGATCGGGGTCCTGGGGGCTGGCGGGGTCGGTCAACTGGTCGCCCCCGCAACTCCAGAGCGCCACCAGGGCACCGAGGACCAGAAGGATTGGTCCGCGACGGCGAACCAGTGTGTGGGACGAAACAGGTGAGCTACCCAGAGCGGCCATAAATCTTCGCTCCCAGCCGGGACGGTTCGCGAGAGTGCCTCGTCGTGCTTCCGGATCAGACAGAGCACGATCAAGGATGAGATGAGCTACGAGGCGGGACCTTTGCGAGGAGGCTCCCTCCCCTACTTGCAGCAAGCGGCATGCCTTCCCTGAAATCCCTCGCAAGGGAAGCCGCCAGACAATCAGGAGGCTAGCAGGCTGCAAGGGATGTCGGCAATACGCAACAGATCCTGTCTGATATTACCTGGTATGACACTGCTGAGGCCACCGTGGGCCAACGGTGGTCCAGAATGGCGGGCGCTGGTGGAGAAGACCAGTGGCAGAAGAGGCGTCCTAAGCTCGGAGCCCCTCCGCATACCCATCGAAGAAGAGCTGGGCGAGGAGGGCCTTGCGAGACCGGACTCCCACTCGCGTGCAGGCGTTCCCGATGTGCTCCTGGACCGTATAGGGGGAAATCCCCAGGTGCCGTGCAATCTTCTTGGTGGAGAACCCTTTGGCGGCCAGGGTCAGGACTTCCCGTTCTCGGGGCGTGAGGCCGTAGAGCCTGGTGAGCACTGCGGCGGTCTGCCGGGGACCTGCACCTTCGATGACGATGAGTGTCGTGGCGTCTCCCAGAGCGTCAGGCTCTGAGAGAGAGGCCTGGACCCGGTACCAGCGGCCCGAGTGACCCCGGGTGGCCAGCTGGGCGTGGAGGGGGCTGGAGGGCTGATCTCCCAGGGAGCGGTGGAGGTGAACGAGCTGACTGACCACGCTGGCCACGGCGGATGGCACGGGGTCCGGCCCGGGTCCCAGGTCCCGAAGGTCATGGAAGTGGCTTCGGGCCGATGCATTCAGGGTGACGATGTGGCCCTTTGGGTCCATGACGACGACTCCGGGGCCATCGGAAGGTGGACGGGGGTCCTCCGATATGGACTTGTCCAGGAGCGCTGCGGTCCTCAAGCCATGCAGGAGGTGTGGGCTCAGACGTCGTAGAAAGGCCAACTCATCGGGGTTGAAGTCCCGATCTCCACGATCCCTCAGGAGACAGAGAAATCCCAGGGGATGGCCTTCCTCTGACAGGACGCTCCGGAGATCGAAGGCCATGCCGGCAGGCTGGAGGACTTCCCGGGTCACGTGGGAGCAGTCGTTGGTCACCCTGGGCCCTTCCCGGGCCATGTCCAGGACTTCGGCCGCCACGTGATAGGGATAGAGATGGTCGATCCATGCGTCGAAGAGGCTCCGGGGGATCCCCTCACTCACGGCGTGGGTCAGCATCCCCGTGTCCGGGTCCGTGGTGGCAAATGTGAAGCCGTCGGAGGGGACGGCGGAGCCCAGCACGTCTCCAATCCGACGCCGAAGGGGGACGGAGGGGAGCCCGGCGTAACAGATCCGGCGGATTTCCAGGAACGTGTTTCTTCGACTGACTGTGCGGCCCGACATGAAGACCCCCAGAAAGTTGGGGTGACGAGATCTGATCCGATCCCGTATCCATGAATCTTCCTACCCAATCCCGGAGACAAGGGAGATGGTACAGAATTTCACCGTGGGCCCGGTTCGGCAAGCACTACGCGGTCTGGGGGGAGTCGGAGTCCGGCCCTGCAAGGAGACCAGGATGATGGGTGCCAAACGATGGAGTCGATGCGTAGGATGTCTTCTCGCCAGCGTTCTCGGCCTGTTTCTTCTCGGATTGGGCCATGCGGAGGAGGTCTGGGCCCAGGGAGCGGACGACCACGAGGCCCAGCGGGTGATCGCCTCCGTCGAGGCCGAGGATCCTGCCCTGGCCCAGGCCCTCCGAGGGGTCCTGGCGGAGACCGAGCGCTTCCGGGATGTGGAGGTGGCCTTGGCCGAGGGATACATGCGCGACCCCATGGACATGTGCGTCACCCCGGAGATGGAGGGTTTTCCCCGTCAGCTTGGGGGAATGGGGATCCACTTCTTCCGGCCGGACCTGCTGGGGCTGACCCAGGTGGAGCCCCGGGTCAGTGGCACCGGGACCCACGGCGATTTCCGACAGCCCGGTGTGCTGATCTATGAGCCGCAGGCAGACGGCTCCCTGGAACTGGTGGCGGTGGAGAACCTGATCTTCGAGGAGGCATGGCGCGCCGCCGGAAACAACGGGCCTCCCGAATTCATGGGCAATCAATACTGGCACCTGGTGGAGAATCCCCGGACACCGGTGGATGAGGCCCACGGGTTCGAGCCCCACTACGAGCTCCACATGTGGCTGTACCGGGAGAATCCGTCAGGGCTCTTCTCTCCTTTCAATCCCCGGGCGAGCTGTGAGCATCACCAGGGACCGGGCGGCCAGCATCACGGCTCGGGTGGGGAGTGATGGGTATCGGATGAGGGACTGACGGACAGATTCGACGGTGAGTGGGTGGCAGGATTGATCGGGTTGAAGGATGGTCCAGGGTCCATTGGGTACCTTATCTTGAGGCTGTCCGTGCCCCATGCCATACCCGAACCCGGATCCCTTCATGCCCACACGCCGTGACTTCCTGAAGCACTCCCTCCTCATGGGGGGCGCCGCCATGGGCGCCGGGGCCTTTGCCTCGCCCCGTCGCCTGGTGGCCATGGTCTCTCCGTCCCGCTCCCTCCGGGTCCTAATCCTGGGGGGGACGGGATTCATCGGACCCCACGTGGTCCACGGCTTCATCTCCCGGGGCCACCAGGTGACCGTCTTCAACCGGGGACGGAGTGAACCTCGCCTCTACCCGGAGATCTTCGACGATGTAGAGAACCTCATCGGTGACCGGGACGGGGATCTGGCCTCCCTGGAGGGTCGGGAGTGGGACGTGGTGGTGGACAACTCGGGGTATACTCCCGACCAGGTGCGGGCTACCGCTCAGCTCCTTTCCGGATCGGTGGGACAGTACATCTTCACCTCCACCCGTGGAGTCTACGCCGGCTTCACCCACTCCCCCATGGACGAGGACGCTCCCATTGGAATGGCCGGACTCCCGCCTGAGGAGTGGACCGGGTACGGGCCCCTGAAGGCGGCGGCGGAGTTGGAGGTCCGTGAGTTCTTCCCCCGGCGGCACGCCATCGTCCGGCCCCCCATCATCACCGGGCCCGGCGACGCCACCGACCGCTTCACCTTCTGGTACGACCGAGTGGATCGGGGAGGGGAGATCCTGGCTCCAGGCGATCCCAGTGACCCCATCCAGTATGTGGACGTCCGGGACCTGACCGACTTCATGGTGAAGATGGCTGAGGAGGACACCGACGGGATCTTCAATGTGGAGGCGCCGGCCGCGCCCCTGAGTGTGGCCGAGTTCCTCTACGGACTCAGGGCCACCACCGGGAGCCCCGTGACCTTCACCTGGGTGGACTGGGATTTCCTGGAGGAGCACGGGCTCCGGGGCGGGCAGGAGCTCGCTGCCTGGCGTCCGCCTACAGGAGAGAACCTGAACTACGGTCGGATCGACAACACCCGGGCCCTGGCCGCAGGGATGACCTTCCGGCCTCTGGCCGTCACGGCCATGGACACCCTTTCGTGGCGGCGGAGATGGGCTGAGGGCGACGAGTCCCTTCGATCCGGTTACTCGGCCCAGAAGGAAGCGGAAG
>PWWP01000032.1 GCA_003562075.1 Gemmatimonadota bacterium | reverse complement strand
GCTGGGCATTGGAGAGGCCGGAGTCCAGGAGCGAGCCCTTGAGCGCCTCGATGTCACTGGCATCGATGAGCTCGTGGTCCAGCTCGGGAAGGGGATCCTGCCAGAGGAGCTCCTCTTCGGGAACGAGGGGGCCCAGGTACCGGCTGGTGGGCCCCATGTCCCGGTGAAGCAGCTTGTACCAGGCTTTTGAGAAGACCTCGGCCAGCTGGTCCGGATTCTGATGGAAGCGCTCCGAGATCTTCCGGTACTCCGGGTCCTTCACCATGGAGAGATCCGTGGTGAGCATCATGGGAGGATGCTTCACTGAAGGGTCGTGGGAGTCGGGAGCCAGGTCCTCTTCCTGGACGTTCACCGGGGTCCACTGCTTCTTCCCGGCCGGGCTCTCGGTCAGCTCCCATTCGTACTTGAAGAGCATGTCGTAGTACCCGTTGTCCCACGCGATGGGATTGGGAGTCCAGGCGCCTTCCAGCCCGCTGCTGGTGGTGTCGGCTCCCTTCCCCGTGCCGTACTCGTTCTTCCAGCCCAGACCCTGCTCCTCGAGTCCGGCACCTTCGGGCTCGCGCCCCAGGTAGGCCTCCGGGCCGGCTCCGTGGACCTTTCCGAAGGTGTGTCCTCCAGCGATGAGGGCGACGGTCTCCTCATCGTTCATGCCCATCCGGCCAAAGGTCTCTCGAATGTCGCGGGCCGCCGCCACCGGGTCGGGGGTTCCATTGGGACCCTCGGGATTTACATAGATGAGCCCCATCTGGACGGCGCCCAACGGATTTTCCAGGTCCCGATTGCCGCTGTAGCGCTCGTCGCCCAGCCACTCGCTCTCCGGACCCCAGTAGATATCTTCCTCAGGGGCCCAGATGTCTTCCCGGCCGAAGCCGAAACCGAAGGTCTCGAGGCCCATGTGCTCAATGGCCCGGTTCCCGGCAAACACCAGGAGATCGGCCCAGGAGAGCTTGTCGCCATATTTCTTCTTGATAGGCCAGAGCAGGCGACGGGCCTTGTCCAGATTCGCGTTGTCGGGCCAGCTGTTCAGGGGAGCGAAGCGCTGGGCGCCGGTGGCGCCTCCACCCCGTCCGTCCTCGACCCGGTAGGTTCCTGCGGCGTGCCAGGACATGCGGATGAAAAGAGGACCGTAGTGTCCGTAATCTGCAGGCCACCAGTCCTGCGAATCGGTCATCAGAGCGTCCAGATCCCGGGTGAGCTCCTCTACGTCCAGCTCCGAGAGCGCCTCTTTGTAGTCGAAGTCCTCTCCGAGCGGATTTGACTTGGGGTGATGCTGGTGCAGAATCCGAAGATTCAGCTGGTTGGGCCACCATTTCTCGATGGACGGTCCTTCATTCGTGGTACGGGCCCCGGTGATGGGGCACTTGCTCGCATGCTCTGCCATGTAGGCGCTCCTCCTGCTCGGGTTGCGACTGCTCAGTTCCTGGATCTTCAGTTCCAGCTTCCCGGACCTGGATCAACGCTGCTGGAGACCGGTCCGGGAGACCGTGTCTGGAGGCAGCAAACTGATGAGAAGGAAAGGCTGGAACCGTTCAAGGATAATAGATCGGTTCGGCTGACTGTACCCGCTCCCGACCGCAATGAGCGGGGCAGATAGTCAGCTCACCTCGAGAGCCAGTAGTCCACCTTCACCATGAAGACATGCTCTCCAGGAGCCTCGAACATGGCCCGGGCATCGCGGGAGACATCGAAACCTCCGATCGTGTCCCGGTTCTGGCGCCGCTGCTGCCAGACCAGGTACACCCGCGAGCCTGGTCGATACTCCCAGCGAAGAGCAGCTGTCCCTCGAAGCGACCGGATATTGAAGTTCTGCTCCCGGAATCCAGTGTCCGCCCGTCCGTCCCCGGTGTAGTCCACATAGATCCGGCCATCCGCTCGGCAGAACTCTCCTCCACTGCAACCGGCATCCCCGTTCAACAGGACAGGGTCACCCTCGGAGAATTCCAGGAAGTCGAAGGTTCGAGGGGCAGCCAGCTGTCGAAAGCGTCCGAATTCTCCGGAAGCCATGAGCGGCTGGGCGAAGACCTGAATTGAGAGGCTGGGGGAGAAGATGAAGTCCAATTGGGTGCTGATGGATAGCTGCTTCCGGTCCAGTTCACCGAAGAAGTAGCGATTACCGAAGGTCGGCTCAAATCTCCCTTCACCTTGCTGGGTCACATACTGAGCGGGATCCATGGACTGTCGGTAGTTCGGGCTGACACTCACACTCAGGGCATCAGACGGGCGAGCGTCGACGCTGAATCCAGCCTCCAGATCGTAGCCCCCCTGCACCCCCTCTCCGTACTCCAGCGAGAAACCGTAGCTGACATCATCCCTGCGGTCGGTGCTCAGGCTCACTTCCATGTCCCAGGACGCCGGATCCACCATGATGGGTCCCCCCCGCGTCATCCCGTCGTCGTAGGTCCGGGGAGAGTAGGACGTACTGAAACCGAGACCCCACCAGTTCCTCAGGGTGAAGTTTGTGCTAACGCTCACAGAGCCCGACTTGTAGGCATCGCCCCAGGCGCTTCCTGAGAGGACGTCATCCCTGATCTCGTTTCGCCATCCGTGGAAGCTGAAAAGCCTCACACTGTAGCCTTGGAGATGTTTGCTGGGCTCCGGCTGCTGGTACCGGAGATTCATTCCACCCGACACCTGCTCCGTGCCCGTGGAGAACCCCAGGTCGTTCACCTCGAAGCCGGGCAGTTGCTGACCGGCCCACACGGACCCTGTCCAGTGGCGTCCGCTCCGCCGCTCTGCGGAGAGGCGCCAGGCGGCCCCGCTGAGCTCGGTGGCGGTGGCGTCCAACGGGTGAGAGTCCTGGTCTGGTCTCTGGAAATAGTGGTTCGGTGACCGCTGCAAGCGCTCGATCGCCTCCTCGCTGCCCGTCACCCGGCTCGCGGATGCGAACCCCGACACCGCCCACGTCCGGTCGGCCCAGCTGTGATCGAAGTCCACCCCACCGGTGACGGCTCGTCGAGGGATGAAGTCGAGGCTTCCTCCCTCTGCCAGGTCTCGGTCGACTCCCGTCACGATGGCGCCGAATCGACTCTGTCCTTCCCTGAGGTCCTGTTGGGCGCGGACGGTGGTATACGTAGTTCGAGGTTCCACCGGAAAGCCCACGGTCTCTCCAGTCTGGTCAAGGTAGGCTCGTCCGCGCTCCTGGTCCGTCAACGCCAGGAGGCCGCCCACCGAGAGTCCATTTCGGGTACGGCCCGTGAGCTTGGCGGCGCCCAGAATGGACGTTTCCTGGGGCATGTCAACGAATTCAGCCTCAGGGGGGGCTGAGCCTCGGGGACTCCGCCCGATCCGCCGCGAATAGAAGAGGTTGTTCCGTGGCCCAGCCAACCCGAAGTCGAAGAGAGCGTCATCCCGGGTGAAGAAGGGACGCCGTTCGGGAAAGAAGGTCTCGAAGGCCGAGAGGTTGATGACCCTTGGGTCTACCTGGACCTGGCCGAAGTCCGGATTAAGGGCCATGTCCAGAACGAAATTCGATCCGAGCCCGTATCGGAGATCAGCGCCAACGCGGCCCTGTGCCGACGAGCCGTCGAAGAACGGGTTCCCCTCTACGGAGGGTGCCAGTTCGGCGCCGGCCAGCACATAGGGCACCAACTCCGCGAACCGCCGTCTCTCGGTCAGGTGCATACCCGCCAGACGTCCCCACCGGCTCACGCCTCCGTGGGTGCCACTCGGTACGAAAGCCCACTCGGTCCGTTCGTTGTCAGCAATCCGTCGTCGGGCAAAGTTCACACCCCAGACCTGGGGTTCCGAATGTGCGTCAAACCGAAGCTGGGACAGGGGGATACGGACTTCCGCAACCCACCCCTCCTCGTCAATGGTCACAGCGGATTCCCAGATTCCATCCCAGGAACCGTCGGATCGCGTGTCGTCGTAGTTGTACTGATCGCGCTGGACATTGGCAGCAGTGACCCGAAAGGTGTAGCCGGTGGAGCGGTCGAAGTTCGGATCCAGGGAGAACTCGAAGTAGCCGGCAGCCCGGCCCGTGACCCCTCTGGGTGTCAACTGCCGGGCAATCCGACTCGGGTCCGAATCGTAGAGACGCGCGCCGATGTAGAGATTCTCATCGTCGTAGAGGACCCGGACTTCGGTGTCCTCCATGGCCGCTTGACCCTCGAAGGGCTCCACCTGGCGGAATCCGGAGGTCGGCTGGGCCCGAAGCCAATCGGACTCATCAAGGCGGCCGTCGATCTCAATCTGCTCGGTGGCGCGAACCGCCTCGATCATCGGCTCTCTGGAGTCCACCGGCGCATCCTGCCCCGCCAGGGTCCACCCATGGAGGGCCCATCCCGGCGCCGCATCCCACGAGTGCGAGGGTTGGAGATCCAGCAGGAACGGAAGCAAGAGAAGGAGGCCAACAGAGGCCGCTGCAATCTTGGGCAGAGGGCTCATGAAAAACGCAGGCACCTGAGATTCAAGCTATTTGAGAGGGCAACCGTGAAGTATCATGCCCCGGACCTACGATTTCAAGGCCGCTCCACCACCAACGAAGGACTCAGAGGAGGTGGAGGAGTTCGAGGGCCGGATCGCCCGGTTGGAAGGCCGTTCAAGAAGTACGGGGACCGCCCATCAGCGGGGCTGGCGGTCCTGGATGAGGCAGAGCACCGGGACGAGCACGGCTTGAGCTGGGGGATCGAGTTCCATCGCCCTCGGGCGCCCGAGGGCGCCGTTCCGGGGACTTGGAGGTCGGGCCGTCAGTCGATTCTGACCCAGTCCACGCCGTGACAGGCCTGGCAGGTTATGACGTTCACGGAGTGGTAACCCTCGTGGATCGTCGGGTCCTTGAGCCAGTCCAGAGTCCACATGTTGCTCGGCGCCAGGAACTCCTCTCGGATGAACCGGGCTTCCAACGTGGGGACGTCCCCCCAGTTTGCCGCCTGCACGTTGGCGACCTCGACCGCCCGGATATCCGACCCACCCGAGGTCCCCAGCATGTACGGCATGGAGATGTCGTGGGTCACCCCGGCTCCCCCCCTGTCGTGGACCGCGAATCCCAGGGCGTAGTTCGAGCCCGAGGGCAGACCAGAGAGGTTCACGTCCTGTGGGTCCCCAGTGTCCAGGTCCCGAACCATGGTAACCCTCCAATGGCCCTGGGCCGCATCAAACTCCCGTTCCGCAGTAATGGTATGCTGGGACGAGGGAAAGATGAATCCCACGGAGCGGGTCACCATGCCGGCCCGCCCAGACCCCTCCCACTCCGAGTGGATCTCCTGGATGAGGGTCTCGGCGGCGGAGGCATCGTCGAGCCCGATCCCCAGCTCGTCAGCCCAGAATTCAGTCCAGAACTGGTACTGGGCAGCCCCCGGCGTCTGGAGGTGGGCCGGAAGGTGGGACGTGGTTCCATTCGCCACGTGAACCAGATACCCCACGTCGATTGCATTCACCCTGTCCACCGGATCGAAGTCTCGATCCTGATAGACCACCAGGAGGCTTCGGTTGACCGACACGTCGGTGATCTGGGGTACCTCTGTCAGGGGGTCCTGAATGATCTCACCCGCATCATTCCAGACGAAGAATCGGGGGACCTGGAAGCCTTCCGGCATCTCCTTCCCCCTATGGAAGACGAAGCGAGGAAGGCCCTCAGCCAGGGCGTGCCCGGTTTCCAGGATCGCGGCCTGGTCTTCCCGCAAACGGTCCCCTCCAGCCCGGATCCATGCCGACGGCGGCGAGCCCGCCGAGTCCCGGATACGCTCCGACTCCCCGACGCCAGTGTCCTCAGCGTATCCCATGGGCCCGCTGCGCCCGCCCCGCCAGTGCCACATGTCCAGGATGGGGGCGCCGGGTCCCACATTGTGTCGCTCCATGTCGGTGTGGCAGGAAAGATAACAACCGGTGGTGGCCAGGGCGGCGCCGTGGGTCTGCCGGGTGCCGATCATCATACTGAGCCGGTCTTCCTGGAGCCGCTCGCTGGCAGGGAGCCGATCAAACTGGCCTCCGTCCCAGACGAGCGGATCATGAACCTGCCCAGGGAACACGTTTCCCCCAGAAAGAGCCGTTGGATGCTCCTTGTCACGGCTTTCCCACTCGAAGCGGATTGCAATTTGTGCTTGATCGTGCACGGCTTGAACCCAGACCTGGGGAGGTCCGACGGGGAATTCATCCGGCTCCCCGGGGCTGGTGTTGCTGTCGCAGGCCGCAAGCAGCAAAACCAGAAGGAATGGCGCCCAGAGATAGCTGGGAGACTGTCCGCGGGTAACACATCGGCTGGTCGCAATTCGTCGGGTCATCTCACCACTCCCTGAAGTCCATCAGAACGAGCTCTGTAACGAGGCGGATCCAGTTCCGGTCAATCTCTGGCGCCATGAAATACAAGATGCAAGTTACGTGCGCAGTACAAGAGCCCAATCCAGTAGGGCCCACAGGATCTGGGGTCACTAATCAGGGTGAAATGTCCCGCCATGAGGCCGAACGGCCCCGTTTCGCACGACGGAAGCGGGTGAGGGGGAACGGGCAGGGGTCAACAACTGGCTCCAGCGCCTGTACCTGGCGGACCGACCCGACCCGGGGGATCGAGCGTGTCGCCTGGGAAAGCGACTTGGCGAGCTCAGGCTCTTGAGGACCAGCCCTCCTGCCCATACCTGTTCCGAGGGAGAAGAACCCAATGGAGCCAGCCGGGATCGAACCGGCGACCTCCTGCTTGCAAAGCAGGCGCTCTCCCAACTGAGCTATGGCCCCTCTGGCCAACAGTCCCATGAACCACGGGACATGGCCTGCCCAACATTCGCTACTCATACCAGGGATGCGAAGGTCGGACCGCTGAGAAACTAACGCACTTGGGCCGTTCCCTCCACCTCCCCTGGCCCTTCCCGGCTCCTGTTGGCCGAGCCACCGCCACCAGCGTAGCTTCACTCCTGGCATTCACTCTCTGTTCACTCGGCATTCGACTCTGTCTCTACACCCTCCGAACCCGCTCTGAGCCATGCACAACGCACCAACCCTTCCGGCCCTCCTTGTCATTCCCTTGATCCTCTTTTCCATCGGGTTCGCTCCATTGGGCGTGGAGGCCCAGGAAGTAGATGGGGACTGGGTCACGCCCCGGGGCGTACAGATGGACCCGGACCGGGCCCGGGCACTCTACGTCAGCAATGATCCAGGGGACCAACTGCTGGG
>PWWP01000168.1 GCA_003562075.1 Gemmatimonadota bacterium | reverse complement strand
TGTTTGCTTTCCAATCGGGCTGTACCACCGCTGGGGTGTTTCAGGAGCAACCGCGCCTTCCAGTCCACGGGAGAAGATCCTTTGCTGGGAGAGGCTCCCACCAGGTCCACCCCATCCTGGTCCAGCTTGAGTTGAGCACTGGGAGCTCCGTGGATCTTTGCCCGATCAATGTCCCCGGCTTTCCCTTTTGAGAGCTTTTTCTGAACTCCTGCCAGTATTGCGGTCTCGGCCGCAACGGTGGGGATCATGCCCAGGAGGGCCGCATAGGAAGCCTCGTGCTCGTCCGTTTCCCGGTACGTGAGATCCGCCACCGCCGTCGAGCCCGCATTTCCGATCACTCCGCCGATCGTCGTTCCGATGACGGTGGCAGCCATGGCGGCCTGGTCCTTGGCCTTGAGGCCGGGCCGGTGGGGAGCAAATTGCAGGGTCAGTGCCTTTGAATTCCCCTCCAGAAGGGCACTCTCGCTTCCCGAACCGCCAATGAGGAGAACCTCTTCATCGGACTGCAATCTGGCCCGCTCCTGGGTGTGGTTGCTGAAGCTGGACATGCCCCACTTGTATTCGTCGCTCTTCCCCAGCTTCACCGTTGGGCCGAACTCCACCTTCATCGTCTCCGCCACGGTGAATTCGAGGTTGTAGCCACCGGAGATCTTCAGGTTTCCCCCAACCTCGAGGGAGCCCTTGAATCCGATGTGAATCCCGATCCCCATGCCCAGAGTCATGACCGCCTTCTCGCCATCCATGATCTCGGCCAGATCACTGTCGGACCGCCACTTCACACTCTTCCCGATCTCCAGCAGAGATCGATGGCTCGGTGAATAGACCCGAATATGCTCATCCCCCGGCGTGGCATCGAAGACCATCTCGTTTCCGTAGTGGTCCTCGATGATGCTCTTGTGTTTGTTGGCCGGTAGATCCTGGGGCGGCGTGTTCTCGGCGTTGTAGACCCGGCCCGTGATAATGGGCCGGTCCGGATCCCCTTCCAGGAAGTCCACGATGACCTCGTGGCCCACATGGGGAATAAACATCCCACCCCATCGCTTCCCGGCCCAGTTCTGGCTCACCCGCACCCAGCAGGAGCTATTCTCGTCCTTGGCCCCCAGCCGGTCCCAGTGGAACTGGACCTGCACCCGGCCATGCTCATCCACATTGATGTCCTCGCCTGCCGGTCCCACCACCAGGGCGGTCTGGGAACCGGGCATGGTGGGCTTGGGCGTCCGGAGGGCCGGTCGGTACGGGGTTCCGTGGGGGATGGCCACGAAACGGTTCTCGTAGTCCAGGTCCCCTGTTCCACTCCCGGCGATGTAGGCGCCGGACCGGGCCACATGCTCCACTCTGAGGAGGCCGTATTCCCCGTTGGCATTCCGGCGATCATGGTTGGTCAGCTCGAAACGGTGCCCTGCCTGGAACCCCCGGACCGTCCCCTCCCCTCGCACCACATGGCGGGTCGCCTCTTCCCGCTCCAGCCCGATCCGGGCGTACCGCTCCCCCTCATCCAGCTCGGTGAAGAGGTGCTTCTGGTACTCGTAGATCTCGTCCGGTTCCTCACCGGCCATGGAGCTCCGCAACTCCAGAGACGGCTTCATCTGGTCGTAGTCGGCCAGGGAGATGGTCCCGGTATGGACCGCCTGTCGCTGGGTCAGGGCCCGGACCACATCCTCCTGGGGCACAGACCCTGAGTACATCCGGACCTGCTCCTGTCCCGCAAAGGGCTGCATCCGGGCGTAGTCGGTGAGGATGAGGGTATGACCCTCTTCCGTGTGCTCGAAGAAGTAGAAGATCCCCTCCTCTTCCAGGAGGCGGCAGACGAAGTCCAGATTGTTCTCCCGATACTGGACGCAGAACTCCCGTTCCGGATAGTCCTGTGCGAACCGGGTCCGGAATTGGGCGCCATCATACTCATCGAAAATTTCCTCGATGATGTCCGGCACGCTCTTGTGCTGGAAAATCCGGCACTCCCGGGTGAGGGAGAGGAACCAGAGCCAGGGCACCATCTCGGCCCGGTAGTAGTTGAGCTCGCCCCGCTGACCCTCGAAGCCGAAGGATCGGACCTTCCCATGAATCCGACGGATCTCTCCGTCGGGAAGGAGCATCCCGATGGAGACAGGGGTCCGGAGGAGATCGTCCGGGTTCAGATTCGGATCTTCGGAGAGGAGCTCCAGCTCGAAGACAAAGGGCTTGGAGACCTCCTCCTCCCCTCGGAAGCCGGCCAGGAGGAGGACATCCTCATCCAGAACGGTGTCGACCCGGATGGGCTGGTTCTGTTGACTGTATTCGGGCATGGAACCTCACGCAGGCGGAGGGCGGAATTGCAGCATGACTCAAAGGGTGCCGCACCGGGCGGCAACGTAGACCGGGGCAGGCAGGGTAGCAAGCACCAACCGAACCCCCGAGAAAAATAGTTGACTAAGTCAACTATTTTGCGGTTCAGCGCGTCTTCCGGCTAGCTTTTGTCGATGATGGCATCAGGGAACTTCGCTCCTCACAACCCGGAGGCGGTCCCATGGCCCACTACCTTCTGGACGCAGCCCTCCTGGGCGGCCTCATCACCTGATCCGGTTCATCCACACATGCGGAAAAACGGCGCCATGTCCGACATCCGTGGAAGCCTGGGATCGTCCGGTGGCATGGACTTGACATGAGCCGGTCGAGCCGGCGTCGACACGACGTGGACTGGCTCCGGGTGCTGGCCATCCTCCTGGTCTTCGTGACCCATTCGGCCCAGGTCTTCAGCCCCATCGACGACTGGCACATCCAGAACCCGGAGTTGAGTTGGAGCCTGGGCCAGTTCACCGTCTTCATGAGTCCCTGGCTCATGCCCCTCTTCATGTTCCTGGCGGGGCAGAGCGCCTGGTTCGCCCTCCGGCGTCGGGACAGCCGCCGGTTTCTTCGCGAACGAACCTTCAAGCTCCTCATTCCCCTGGTAGCCGGCACCTTCCTGGTGGTCCCTCCCCAACTCTACCTCCGCCGCCTGTCCCGAGGTGAGTTCGAGGGGAGTTTCCTGGAGTTCTATCCCCATTTCTTCAATGGGATCTTTCCTGAGGGAAACTTCTCCTACGGGCATCTCTGGTTCCTGGCCTATCTCTTTTCCTACGCCCTGTTGGGCCTCCCCTTCCTCCACCTCCTGAAGCGCCCCCGGGGGCGACGTTTCCTCCACGCCCTCTCCAAGGTGGCCGATTGGCCCGGCGGGATCCTCTGGCTCTTCCTCCCTCTGGCGGGAGGCCAGATCCTTCTCCGCCCCCACTTCCCCCAGACCACAGGGGCAGTGGTAGGCGACTGGGCCACCCATTTCTGGTTCTTCCCCATCTACCTCCTGGGGTTCGCCGTCATGCTGGAGCCCCGTTTGGGACGGGCCATGGATCGGGACTGGAGAACGGCTCTCTTCCCGGGCGCCCTCACCTCCCTGGGGCTCTGGGTCTTCGCCTGGCCCGGGGAGGTCTATGAGCGAATCCCGGTGGACCCCTCCCTCTGGCACGTGATCTTCTGGACCGGTTTCATGCTGGCCAGCTGGTCCTGGGTCGTCTTCTTCGTCGGGGCGGCCCGGGCCTATCTATCCTTCTCCTCCTCATTTCTCCGCTACTGGGGTGACCGGGTCTATCCGTTCTACGTCTTTCACCAGACGGTCATCGTCATCGTGGCCTATTGGGTGGTCCAGGGGCCGGGAGGAGCAGGGATCAAGTTCCTCCTGATCCTGTTGGGGTCGCTGGCGGGAACCCTGTTGATCCTGGAGTTCCTGGGGCGTATTCCCCACGTACGGGGACTCTTTGGGTTGCAGAAGAGGCCGCCCCCGGAGGAAGTGACCGGAGGGCGGAGGGAAGGATGAAGCGGAAGGACGGCGACCTGGAGTCAGGGTAGGTGGCGACCCAGGGACGGTAAGGCTCAACGCCCATCCCCCGGCAACCGGCCGTCACCTGGGAGCCCAGCCTGTTTGCCGACCGGAAAGGTGCAGCGAATCCTGCCTACCGGAGCGCAGGCAACGAAGGACGGGGTTCGCTGGTCGAGACGACTGGATCCTGGCCCCGCTCAAGGGGAGGGGGAGAACCCACATCACCCTCCACGGCCAGAGCCATGAGGTGGGACACGGAGACGACCTGGTAGCCCCGCTCCTTCAGCTCGGGAAGGATGGTCCGGAGAGCATCGATCGTCCGGACGCCCCGCCCCAGCCCCTCATGGAGCACCAGGATATCCCCAGGACCGGCGTGCTGACGAACGTACCAGGAAGCGAAGCCGGAAGAGGGGACGTGGGCGTCGAAGGGATAAACCGAGCCCAGGACGGTCAGGTAGCCCCGCTCCTGGGCAAACTCCACCATGTCGTCGTGGTACCATCCGGAAGCGGGCCGAAACAACCAGCTTCCTCCGTAGCCCTCCAGGATCCGGTCCATCTCCTGGAACCTCTCCTGGAATTGATCCTCGGGCAGATCCAGGGAGGGAACATCCTCCATCATGTGATGGCCCAGTTCATGGCCGGCCTCCACCATCTCACGAGCCAATTCCGGGTAGGCCTCCACCTGGGAGCCAATGACGAAGAAGGTGGCCTTGGCCCCGTGCTCCTCCAGGACACCCAGAATCTCCCGGGTTGACTCAGAAGGCCCATCGTCGATGGTGAGAGCCACCACCCGCTCCTCTACGGGAACCTGGAACACCACGTCAGGGCTGCTCCGCTTGACCCACTCCACCACCAATGCCGGAGCGGCGATGAGCGCCGAGCTGAGGATGGCGAGGCCCACGACGATGGGGATGGCCAGATTCATAGAGGTCCTGTCCAGAGATGAAGGAGTGGCTCCAGGAGCCATCCAGGGGGTGTGCCGCAAGACTTCGCAGGCTCCCATGGCGGAAGGCCCTGTTGCCATTATCCTCATACCCCGACAGTTCAGGATGTGGTTCCCGGTCCTGTGCCCCCAGTTGCCCTCCTTCCGAGCCCTGCGGTACCTTCCCGCCTGAACCTGGAAGATGGGCCCCTTCCCCCGCAGGACGGGCTCCTCCCCTCCCATCCGCCACCCCGGAGGGATCTCATGGCTACCTCGGCGGGATGCCTGCCTTGAAGTCCACCGTCCCGGCGTCCCTCTTCCTCTTCGCTTTCTGGCTGATTCTCACAGCCTCGTTCCACCCGGTGGACCTGGCCATAGGCTTCCTCCTCTCTGTGGTCCTGGGGGTCTGGTCCGTCCGGACCTTCTGGTCCCAGGGGGCCCCGACCCTGTCCCCGACCCGGATCGTGCGACTCTGCCTCTATCTCCTGACCCTGACCCGGTCCATCGTGGTGGCCGCCGCTCACGTGGCCCGGATCGTTCTGGATCCTCGTCTCCCGGTGGCGCCGGTGACCATCAGCCACCGGCTCTCCCTTGACCGGGAGGTCTCCCGCATTGCCTTTGCCAACTCCCTGACGCTGACCCCAGGGACTCTCACCGTGGAGCTGGAAGGAGACACCATCCACGTCCACTGCCTGGCAGCCCGATTCGGCACGCCTGTCACCTCAGGCGAGCTGGAAAGAAGGGTCGCCCAGGTGTTCGAGGATGGAGCACGGCCATGACGACGTTCTTCTGGGGTGTGGCCACCTTCATCCTCCTCAACGCCTTCGTCTGCCTTTGGCGGGCCCAGCAGGGCCCCACCCTGGTGGACCGGATCCTGGCCATGAATGTCATGGGCACCAAGACACTGGTGGTCCTGGTCCTTCTCAGCTTCATCTTCGGGCGGGAGGTCTTCATCGGTGTGGCCTTCGTCTACGGGCTGCTCAACCTGGCCATTACCCTTGCCGTCACCCGCCTCCTGGAAACAGGACGGCTCCGGGAGGAGGTGTCCCGGTGACGCTCTGGGAAGTCAGCCTGCAGGCCCTGGCCGTCCTCCTGGGTACGGCGGGAGCCTTCTTCTTTCTGGCCGGAACGGTGGGCCTGGTCCGCCTCCCTGACTTCTATTCCCGGGCCCACGCCGCTGCCAAGTGCGACACTGTGGGCGCAGGGGCCATCCTGGTCGCCCTGGCTCTGGCCCTGGGTGTGGACGGCGGTGGAATCAAGGTCCTGGGCCTGGTCGTCCTGGTCCTGGTGGCGGGCCCCACGGCAAGCCATGCCCTGGCCCGGGCGGCCTTCCGAACCGGACTCCGCCCATGGGACGGGAAGCCGACGAGAGGGAGAATGGAGCCGTGAGCGGACTCTTCGACCTGGTCATGCTCCTCCTCCTCATTGCCACGGCGCTGGCCGTGGCCCAAGCCAAGGACCTGGTAGCGGCGGCCATCCTCTTCTCCGGGTACAGCCTGACCCTCTGCCTCCTCTGGCAGCACCGGGGGGCGCCGGATGTAGCCATGACCGAGGCGGCAGTGGGTGCAGGGGTGACGACGATCCTTTTCCTGGTGGTCATTGCCCGAACCACACGGAGGGAGAAGTGAGGGAGCGCCTGGCTGGAGCCCTGGCCGTGGCCATGGCCCTTCCCATGCTGGCCGTCGTGACCGTCCTCCCCCGGGTCGGCTCCCCTGACGCTCCGGTCCACACCCACGTGGCAAGTCGATACCTGGCCCGGGGTCCGGCCGAAGGAGGCGCAGAGAATCTGGTCACCGCCGTCCTCCTGAATTACCGGGGACTGGACACCTTTGGTGAGGTGGTGGTGATCTTCACCGCGCTGGCTGCCGCCATGGCCGTCCTCCTGGCCATGGGCGGGCAGAACGACCCATCCTCCCGTTCGCCTGGAGCCAACGCCCATGGGACCCGGGCCGATGGTTCACCTGCCCACGGGAAGCCGGCCCATGGTGAGCCGATGGATGAGCCTCCTCCTGCCTCGGTTCCCCCCAGCCCGGTGGTAACGTTCATCGTCCGGTTGGTGGCACCCTTCATCGCCATGTTCGGACTGTGGGTCATCGTCACGGGCCACCGGACCCCAGGGGGAGGACTCCAGGGCGCAGCCATCCTGGCCGCCATGTTCATCCTGGTCGCCATGGTCCTGGGCACCGCCTCCGCCCGGAGTCTTCTCCCTGGCCGGTCCCTCCCCTGGCTCCAGGCCGCCGGCCCCCTGGCCTTCTTCGGGGTGGGCCTCCTGGGGGCGGTCCTCACCGGCTTCGCTCTGGGCTACCCTGTGGATCCGGCACTGCACCTCCTCCGTGAACTCATGCTGGTGGGGGTGGAAGTGGGCATCGG
>PWWP01000150.1 GCA_003562075.1 Gemmatimonadota bacterium | reverse complement strand
TGCCATGGGGCCGTCGTTCCGGCGACACCCCACTTCTCCACCTTCGTGGAGTTCACCCACCGCCTCTCGTCGGGCCTGGTCCTCCTCCTGGTGCTGGCCATGGCCGTGTGGGCCTTTCGGACCTTCCCACGGGGAGCGGCCGTGCGAAAGGCGGCGGGGGCCTCCCTCCTCTTCACCGTCTCCGAGTCCCTGTTCGGGGCCGTGCTGGTGGTCTTCGGTTGGGTGGCCACCGACGTGTCCACCGGACGCATCCTCATCCGCCCGGTCCATGTGACCAACACCTTCCTTCTCATGGCCGCCCTGGTCCTTACCGCCTGGTGGGCCAGCCGGGGAACCCCGAAGGTGCCTTCCCTCCGCTCCGACCGGGTTCGCCTCCTGCTCCCCGGGGTGCTGGGGACACTGGCTCTGGCCTGGACAGGAGCGTGGACCGGGCTGGCCACCACCGCCTTTCCCGCCGGGACGGTACAGGAAGGGGTCGGTCAGTATCTGGACCCCGAGCACCTCCTCGTATCGCTGCGGATCCTCCATCCCCTCATGGCGGTGGCCGTGGTGGCCATCCTCGTTCGGATGGCGTTCCGGCTCCGGGCCTCCGCGACCAAGACACCTTCCCCCGCTGACGCCGGTCTCTGGGGATCCCCTTCCGACGCAATTCGGAAACTGGCCACCATCGTCGCGTCGCTGGCGGCGGTCCAACTCCTGGCGGGGCCCCTCACCATCCTCCTGGGAAATCCCCCCGCCGGCCGTCTTGGGCACCTCCTCCTGGCGGACCTTCTCTGGGTGACGCTGGTGGTCCTGGCCGCGGAAGCGATGGAAGGGGAAGAGGGAAGCCCTCAGTCGATGACGAAGGATGTCTCCGGATCCAGCGCCCGGACGAAGCCGGCCAGGATCTGAGCGGCCCTCCGCAGATCCTCCACCGACACCACCTCGCTGGGGGAATGCATATAGCGGTTGGGAATGGAGATGAGGCCGGTGGGAATGCCCGCCCGTACCATGAAGATCCCATCGGCGTCGGTGCGGGTGGACCGGGGCTGGGCCTGTAGGGAGAAGGGGATCTCCTCCGCCTCCGCCACCTCCACCAGGCGGTCGAAGACCAGGGGATGGGTGGCGGACCCCCGACTCAGGACCGGCCCTCCTCCGAGGTTGTGCTCCCCCACCTCCTTCTTGGAAATGTCCGGCACGTCGGTGGCGAAGGTCACATCCACCACCAGCGCCACCTCCGGTTCCAGGGCGAAGGCGGAGCTCCGGGCCCCTCCACCGGTATAGCCGATCTCCTCCTGAACCGTGCCAACGGCGACACACCCCGCATGCTCGGCCGGGTCACGGGCCAGAAGGCGAAGGGCCTCCAGGACCACGAAGGCTCCCACCCGGTTGTCGATGGCTCTCGAGGCGATACGGTCACCGGCCAGTCGGAGGAATCCCGAGGCCAGCACCGCCGGATCCCCGACCCGGATGCCCAGCTCCGCCACCTCCTCCGCAGAGGAAGCGCCCACGTCCACCCAGAGATCCTGCAGCTCCGTGACCTTCTTCCGCTCTTCGGGCTTCATCAGGTGGATGGGCTTCTTTCCCATCACCCCCGGAATATCGCCGGCGCGGGCCAGGATTCGGATGCGTTGCCCCACCAGGACCTGGGAGTCCCAGCCACCGATCCCATCCACGTAGAGAAACCCCTCCTTGTCCACGTGGGTCACCTGCAGGCCGATCTCGTCCATGTGTCCAGCCAACATGACCCGGGGGCGGCGTCCCTCTCCCACCGCAGCGAAGGAGTTGCCGTGGACATCGGACCAGACCCGCTCGGCGAAACTCGCCGCTTCCTCTCGCCAGATTCGGGCAGGACGGGTCTCAAAGCCCGAGGGGCCGGGCTCCTCGAGGAGGCGCTCCAGAAAACTGAGGTCCTGGTCCATGTGGTCTCCACTGGATCGGGTGGGTCTGGGATCATCGGGCCCGTAGGGACCGACGTGTCACTGGATGATTTCTCCGGGGCGGGGCGGACGGGGTGGTTCCTCCTCCCCTCCCCCTTCTCCATCCCCCCTGGGCCTGGATGGTGGCCCTCCCGGGGGCGGACGGAAGGGCGGCCCTTGGTCGCCCCTGCGGCCCGAGTCGTGTGGGAAGCCGGCTCCCCAGCCGAATCCGGTGGACGCGACGTGAATTCTCCCCGATTCGAGCCCCCGCGCAAGTCGTGCCGCCGCCCACCCCTGGAGAAGGCTGCGTGTAGGAGGGAAGAGGAGTGCGAATCCCACCACGTCCGTGAGCACCCCGGGAGTCAGAAGAAAGGCGCCGCCCACCAGGATGGCGGCGCCGTCCATGAGAACCTTCCCGGGGAGCTCCCCCCGGGCCAGTTGCTCCTGGAAGCGGGCCATGGTCCTCACCCCCTCGGTCCGGACGAGCCAGGCCCCGAGGACTCCGGTGGCTGCCACCAGGGCCATGGTGGGAAGGACGCCCAACCACTGCCCCACCCGAAGCAAGAGGAACAACTCCACGATGGGAGCCAACACGAAGAGACATCCTAGCCGCGCAATCATCGCATTTCCCGCCGTTTTCGCAGACCGCGCACCCGAGCTGCGAGGCACGGGGACCCTCTCCCATTCGGGGCGAGCCACTGGAAGGGGAACGCCCCCCCTCCCCTGGGGTTCCTCACGTGGGATCCCTTTCGACTCCAGAGCATTTGACCTTCCATATGACCATCGAACAGACGTATTTCCGAAAGGGCCTGGGCCTCAAGCACCAGGTCCGGCCCCTCATTGAAGCCGAGTACCATTCTTCCCTCGTGGAGGAGATCCGGGCTCGGGGCTACACCCAGACCTATGGTGACGTCACCGTCCGCCTCGCCGAGGAATTCGGGTTCTGCTACGGCGTCGACCGGGCGGTGGACTATGCCTACGAGACCCGGACCAAGTTCCCGGAGAAGAAGGTGTATCTCGTGGGGGAGATCATCCACAACCCTCATGTGAACCGCCGGATGCGGGAGATGAACATCGAGTTCATCTATCCGGATGACAACGGGAAGTTCGACTTTTCCCGGGTGAAAGCGGAAGACGTTGTCCTTCTCCCGGCTTTCGGCGTGACCATCGAGGCCTTCAACGAGCTGCGGGAGAAGGGGTGCGTTCTGGTGGACACCACCTGCGGATCCGTACTCCTGGTTTGGAAGCGAGTTGAGGGATATGCCAGGGACGGGTTCACCTCCATCATCCACGGCAAGTATACCCACGAGGAGAGCCGGGCCACCGCCTCGCAGGTCCGGAAGCATCCCGAGGGGAAGTATCTCATCGTTCGGGACATGGAGGAAGCCGAGATCGTCTGCGACTACATGACCGGGGCTCCCGATGCCATTTCCCGGGAGGAGTTCCTCCAGCGGTTCGGGATCAGGGCTTCGGAGGGCTTCGACCCCGACGTCCACCTGGAACGGATCGGGGTGGCCAACCAGACCACCATGCTGGCCAACCAGTCCCTGGCCATCGGCGCCCGGCTCCGGAAGGCCATGGTGGAAGCCCGGGGTGAGGACTACGCCGAAACCAATTTCCGCTCCTTCGGAACGATCTGCTCCGCCACCCAGGAACGACAGGACGCGGTGGAGAAGATGATGGTCTCGCCGCCTGACATCATGATCGTGATTGGTGGCTACAACTCCTCCAACACGAATCACCTGGCCCACATGTGCCGGCAGTATACCCGGGCCTTCCATGTGGAGGACTCCGACTGCATCGACCCCGAGTCGGGAACCATCCGGCACAAACCGGATCTGGCGGTGGAGACACCGGAGTTGGTGGAATCGGACTGGCTGCCCCAGGGACCCTTTGAACTGGGAATCACCGCCGGGGCTTCCACCCCCAACAACAAGGTCGGCGACGCACTCCTCAGGGTGCTCCGGCTGCGAGGCATCGAGTTGGAGACCGGAGGAACGCCGGTCCCTGCAGAGCCGGCCTGAGCGAGAACCACCCTGGGAAGCCCGGAGCCGGAGGCGCGCTGGGGTTGGCCCTCTACCCCTTCAGCCCTCCGGCCTCGTCCTGATCCTCGCCGGTATCCTGGAGGTCGGTCCGGGCGATACCCTTCCCCAGACGTTTCAGGAGCTCCCGAGCCCGCTGACGTTCCTCCCGGTTCAGGGGTGATACCAGTTCCCGAATGAAAGAGGCGTGCCCCGGGAAGACGGACGCGATCTTCGCTCGCCCCTGCGGTGTCAGGCGCGCCTGCACCACGCGGCGGTCGGTTTCGGAGCGATGCCGTTCCACCAGGCCCTGCTTCTCCAACCGGTCCATCACGTAGGTGATGTTTCCCCCGGTGACCAGGAGCTTGTCCGCCAGTTCCCCGAGGGAGAGCGGGCCAAGGTGGTACAGGGCCTCAAGGATCCCGAACTGGGGAACGGTGAGCCCGTAGTCGGACACGCGGATCCCCACTTCTCGTGCAAAGGTCTGGTAGGACCGGGCCAGGGCGACCCAGAGGCGGAGGGCCTCTTCCTCCTCCTGGCTCCATTCCCTGGGAGCCGGCGCAAGGTGAGCACGCCTCTCCCCCCGCTCGGATTTCCCTGTCGGCGGCGGGGAACCCTCCGGATCCGAGGCCCGGCGCCCTGCTACAGATGGCTTGATTTGCCCGGTGGGCGGCGATGGTTTCTCCAACTCGATGATGAACCTCCCCTTCTCGACGCCGGGGCCTGCCTGGGCCGAGGGATCGACCCCGACCCAGACAGACCTTTCGGCGGACCCTTGGGCTGACCGTTGTTCGTCAGATGTGGATGGGACGACCGAGGGCGGCCAGCGCCGCTTCCGCTACGGCCTCCGAGAGCGTTGGATGGGGATGGATGGCCTTCTCCATCTCCTCCACCGTGGACTCCAGGTGGCGTCCCAGCACGAACTCGGCGATGAGTTCCGTGGCGTGGGGCCCGATGATATGGGCACCCAGGATCTCTGAGTACTTCTTGTCCCGGATCACCTTGATGAAGCCATCTGCGTCACCATGGGCCAGGGCCCGTCCGTTCCCCACCCAGGGGAACTTGCCCACCTCGATGTCGTGCCCCTGCTCCCGGGCCTGCTCCTCGGTGAGCCCTACCGAGGCCACCTCGGGGTGGCAGTAGGTGCAATTGGGAATGTTGGCATAGTCCACCGGGCCATGGGCCTCGCCGGCAATCTTCTCCACGCAGACGATGCCTTCATGGGAGGCTTTGTGGGCCAGTAGGGGTCCGCCGGCGCAGTCGCCTACGGCATACACCCCTTCGACGTTCGTGCGCATCCACTGGTCCACCTCGATGAAGTTGCCCCTCTCGGTGAGCTTCACCCCGGCCTTGTCCAGGCCAAGATCCTCGGTGTTGGGGATCCGGCCCACCGCCGAAAGGACCCGGTCCACGGTGAGGGTCTGCGTCTCACCCTTCTTGTCCTTGAAGGTGAGGGTCACTCCCTTCTTTCCGGGCTCGGCCTTTTCCAGCCGGGCTCCGGTGTGGATGTCCATTCCCCGCTTCTTGAAGGCCTTCTCCATCTGGGCGGAGATGTCCTTGTCCTCTACCGGAAGAACCCGGTCCAGAGCCTCCAGGATGGTGACCTTGGAGCCGTAGGCCTCGAAGATGTCGGCGAACTCCATCCCGATGGCGCCCGCGCCCACGATGGCCAGGGTTCCGGGGGCCTCCTTTGCGAAGAGGGCGTCATCAGAGGACCAGATCTTCTCCCCGTCGATCTCCAGGAAGGGAAGACTCCTGGGCCGGGAACCCGTGGCCAGAAGGATGTGCTTGGCCTCGTAGGTGCTCGTGGACCCGTCGCCGGTCTCCACCTCGACCTTTCCCTTCCCGGCCAAACGTCCGTAGCCCTCGATGTGGGTCACCTTGTTCTTCTTGAAGAGCATGGTGACACCCCGGTTGAGCTGGTCCGCCACCTTCCGGCTGCGCTCCTGCGCAGGGCCGAGGTCCACCGACAGCTCCGCCATGGAGATCCCGTGCTTCTTGGCGTCCTTCACCTCGTTCACCAGGAGGGCAGATGTGAGGAGGGCCTTGGTGGGGATGCACCCGATGTTGAGACAGACGCCCCCCAGCTTTTCCGTCTCCACGCAGGCTACGTCCAGCCCGAGCTGGGCGGCCCGGATCGCCGCCACGTAGCCGCCTGGGCCTCCACCGATCATCAGGAGGTCGAAGCTCTTCTTGTTCTTGTCGTTCCCCGCCACGCTGCACCTCGACTCGTCTGCTCGTGAAGGGAGCCGTCTGTTCCGACGCGCCCCCGGTATCCCCGATCGTGAACCGCCGACAAGTTAGACCGCCCCGCAGGGGTCTGCCAAGCCCGATCGGGGGGAAGGGTCGAGGCGAAGGCCTCCGGCTCCGTGCCGACGGGACCTCCCCTTCCCCCATACCCGGAGGAACGGGAGGAGCTTTACAGACAGGACGGCAGCGCCTAAACATGCACCATCCCGGGGTGCGCCGCCCGACCTTATACCCCTTTCCTGCCCTTGCGGCGGGAACAGCCCCCCTCGCGGCGCCGGGGGGAATCTCTTCCTATCTGGAGCCTGACCCATGTGGATCCTACTTGTAGTCCTCGCTCTCGTGGTCATGGGGGTGATTCTCATCTACAACGGTCTGGTGAAGCTCAGGGAGCAGGTGGACGCTTCCTGGTCGGACATCGATGTCCAGTTGAAGCGCCGCCACGACCTCATCCCCAACCTGGTTTCCACCGTCCAGGGATACGCCTCCCACGAGCGGGAGACGCTGGAGGCGGTCATCCAGGCCCGGAACCAGGCCATGGGGGCGCAGGGGCCCGAGGCCCGGGCCGAGGCCGAGAATCAGCTCACGGGGACGCTCCGCTCCCTCTTCGCGCTGTCAGAGTCCTATCCCCAGCTCCGGGCCAACGAGAACTTCATGGACCTTCAGCGCAATCTCCAGCAGCTGGAGGACGCCATCCAGCGGGCCCGGCGCTACTACAACGCGGTAGTCCGGGACTACAACACGAAGATCCGCTCGGTCCCGTCCAACCTCGTGGCCAACGCCTTCTCCTTCCGACCCCGGGAGTTCTTCGAGATCGAGGAGGGGGAGCGGTCGGTACCCCGCGTGGATTTCGGATCGGGGGGAGGCGGCTGACGCCGGCCTTCAGCTGACGCCGGCCCAGGCCGGCCCAGGGCGTTTCGGTCGCGTTCGCCGGGAGACCGGGCCACCGGGACACCGGG
>PWWP01000202.1 GCA_003562075.1 Gemmatimonadota bacterium | reverse complement strand
GTCGTGGGAGCCTCCCGGAGCGTGGCCTGGGCGGCCACCGGGGAGGAGACAACCATGCCACCGGCGGTCACCAGCAACATCCAGAGCCACAAGCCATCAAGCCGCATCCCTTCGACTCCTTTCATCCACATTCTGGTCCCGCAGAGGAAGCCGAGAGCTTGCTTACCTCACGGCCCCGATCTCGTACTCCGACGGCGGGTCCGCTCCCAGGAGGTGCTTGACGAAGTAGTCCCAGCGGCGCCGCATCATGTATTGCTCGCCGCCCAGGCCGTGGCCGCGGTTGGGAAGCAGGAGGAGGTCGAAGTCCTTGTTGGCGGCGATGAGGGCATCCACTACCAGGAGGGTGTTGTAGTAAGGGACGTTGGTGTCCATGGTGCCGTGGGCCAGGAGAAGCTTGCCCTCCAGTTGATGCGCCACCAGTTGGTTAGCCTGGTTGTCGTAGTTGGTGGTGCCGTCGGGGTAGACCTCCAGCAGCCCCTGCCACTTCTCGCCCCAATCGTCCTCGTAGTTCCGGTTGTCATGATTGCCGGACTGGCTCACCGCCACCTTGTAGAAGTCGGGGTAGCGGAAGATGCCCCCGGCGGAGGCGAACCCTCCTCCCGAGCCCCCCCAGATCCCCACCCGGTCCAGGTCCATCCAGGGGTGACGGGCTCCAAGCTGCTGGATCCCCGTCACCTGATCCGGCAGCCCATTGTCGCCCATATTGCCGTAGTAGGTCTCATGGAAGGACTTGGAGCGCCCGGGGGTCCCCATGGCGTCCAACTCCACCACGATGAACCCCAGCTCCGCCAGGGCGTGGTGGTCCCGGCGGGCGGGGTTGAAGCTCCGGCCCCCCACGCTCCCGGACTGGGGTCCGGGGTAGAGATAGTTCACCACCGGGTACTTCCTGGAGGGATCGAACCAGGTGGGCCGGTACAAGAGCCCGTGAAGATCCGTGACACCGTCCCTGGCCTTCACCGTGAAGGGCATGGGAGGCTGCCAACCGTACTCCACCAACCGGGAGATGTCACCGGTCTCCAGCCTGACCCTCTCGCGTCCCGTCATGTCCCGAACCACCACTCGCCCGGGATCCGTGGGCGTGGAGGCGGCGTCCACGAAGTAGTCGCCATCAGGGGACACAGTGATGACATGATGGGCACTGTCGGGGGTAAGCAGGCGCACATCTCCCCCGTCCATGCTCACGCTGTAGAAGTACTCGAAGTAGGGGTCCCCGGCTTCCCGGCCACCACCGGTGAAGTAGAGCATCCGGTTCTCGCGGTCCACGTGGCGGAGCTGAAGGACGTTCCACTCCCCTGAGGTGATGGGGTGTTTGAGGCGCCCTGTGGCCAGGTCGAAAAGGTACAGGTGCCCCCAATCGGACCTGGCACTGAACCAGATGGCCTCGTCGGTTTCCGGAAGGAAGCGCCAGTTCGCCGTGCGGCGTCCCGACTCGAAGAACGTCTCCACCCGCTCGTCCATGACGGTCCGGACCTGGCCCGTGAAGGGGTCAGCCACCCTCAAGACGGCTTCCTTGTGATCCCGGGAGGATGACACGAAGGCGACGCCGGAACCGTCCAGGGCCCACTCCACGTCGGCGAAGACGCCGCCGCAGAAGACGTGATCGCACACGGTGGAACGATGCTGGTCCGGGGGCATGTCGAGCCGGACCAGGCGGGGGGCGCCGGGCCCGTCCAGGTGGATCACGACCCGGTGGATGCGGAAGATGACGGTGTCTTGAGGTAAGGGGTATCTCCAAGCCTCCAGCTCCGGGTGCCCCACGTTGGTGGTGGTGAGGTACATCATTCCAACTCCTCGGGCGTCGTGCTGGAAGGTCTTGATCATGCGGGAATCGGGGGACCAGAGGAGGACGGGACGGTCGCTCCTGGTCCACCCGGCGTTGTTCGTGGCGTAGCCGAAGTCCTCCACTCCGTCGGTGGTGAGCTGGGTTTCGGCATCGGTGGCCACCTCCCGAACCCACAGGTTGTGGTCCCGGATGAAGGCAGCCCTGGTGCCGTCGGGGGAGACCACCTCCGGGGGCGCTCGTCCAGGGGGCCGGGGCCTGGCACGGATCGGTTCGGAGGTACAGCGGTAGTCCATGACGTCGCACGTATACGTCCGGTCCCCCACCTCGAACTGGATGGATCGGCCATCGGCGGAGGGCTGGAAGGTGCTGAAGGGAAGGTCCAGGGCCGTGTGGACGGCGCCCGTGGCTTCCGACAGGGCTCGGGCCAGGCGCTCGTGATCGAAGGCCCGGTCCCGTGTTCCCCGGACCGGGTCAACCATCACGAACTCGTGTCCCCCGGGAACGGAGCTCCTGTACCAGAACCGCCCGTCCTCCATCCAGTTCGGGCTCACGCTGGTGCCGAAGACCAGGTCCCGGACCGAGGGAGCCAGGAAGCGCTCCGCCCCCTGGTAGTCCTGGGCTGTGAGCGTGGGCGGGGCGTGGGCTTCCTGGGCCGCCAGAGCCGCCAAGGGAAAGGCATCCCGGGCGAAAGGCGATCCAGAAAGGGCCGGCAGGAGCAGAACCGCGGCGGCGAGAACAACGGACGTGCGTCTCATGGCGGACCTCGGGAGCTTGGGCCGGCCTGCGAAGCCGGGCCGTTCAGGGGCAGACATCCACCATCACTGGGCGGGTCAACCTACGCCGGGCAAACGCCAGGAACAAGGGAAGATCCATTGGGGCTCGCACAGATCCAATGTCCAGAGCTCTCTCCCGCAGCTTCCTGGACGAAGCAACTGAGGTAGGCTTGGTGGAAATCCCTCGCCTTTGGGCGAAGTGAAGACTTAACTTGGTCGCGTGAGACGCTGCCAGCTTGCTACGCACCCGAAAGGCGGCCTGAAGGTGCCCCATGACGGCGGTAGTCGTGGGTCTGACCCGTCAGAGCCCGGCCGTTGAAGAGCCGAAGCCGGTAGAACACCCCAGAAGAGAGGATTCGAGATGGATCACAGCCGAAGCAGGAGCCTTGAGAAGCGTGCCATGGGAACGACGGGTCTCCGGTGGGCCGTGGTGGTTCCGGCGGTAATCGGAAGCCTGGGCCTGCTGGTGGGCTGTGAACCGGCCCCTGGTGCACGGGGCCCGACGGAGATGGGGCCCCAGGGGCAGTGGCACGCCGTTGCCGTGGAAGAGCCGCCTGCACACCCTGCCCAGCTGGAGGACCGGCCCCTCTTCACGGAGCACTTCCCACCGGAGGAATTCGCTGAGCGCCGTCGGCGGGTCTTCGAGGAGGTCGGCAGTCTGGGGCTGGCCGTCCTCCAGGGCGCCCCCACACCGGAAACGCTGAAGGAGTTTCGCCAATCCAACGAGTTCTACCATCTCACCGGCATCGAGTCACCCCATGCCTACGTCCTGTTGGATGGAGCCACGGGTGAGACGCACCTCTTCCTACCACCCAGGGACGAACGGCGGGAGTACGGATATGGGAAGGTCCTCTCCGCCGAGGATGGGGACCTCATCGCCGAACTGGCGGGGATCACCCACGTACACTCACGCGATGACCTCCCGGCCCATCTCCAGAAGTTGGCGCAGGCTGGCGCCCACCGGGCGGTCTACACCCCATTCGCTCCCCCGGAGCTTCGTGCCTCCTCCCGCAGCGGCGGCAACAGGGCCATGGGGGACATGGACGCGGACCCCTTGGACACGAGGACTCCCAGGCATGTTCTCTTTCGGCAGGAGTTGGGGAGGCGACTGCCCGGAATGGAGGTGTTCGATCTGACCCCCACTCTTGATCGTCTCCGGCTCTACAAGAGTGAGCGGGAAATGCAGTTGATCCGCACCGCCACCCGTCTGCACGGATTGGCGATCCTGGATGCCATCCGCTCCACACGGCCGGGAATCACCGGCTACGGCATAGAGGCGGTAGCCCGGTATCGGTACTGGCAGCATGAGGCTCTCGGAAGCTCCTACTTTGCCCTCGCTCACGTCGGGCCCGACGCATACATGAACCATTACCCACACCGGGTCCGGGCCGCCCAGCCAGGCGACATGCTCCTGTTGGACTACGGACCGGACTACCACTACTACACCAGCGATATGGCTCGCATGTGGCCCGCCAACGGCCGGTTCAACGATGTCCAGCGCGAGCTTTACGGGTTCTACCTGGAGTTCTATGAGGCCATTCTCTACAGGATCCGCGCCGGGGTGACTCCCCAGGAAATTCTCCTGGAAGCCCTGGAGGAGCATGAGCAACTCCTGGAGAGGTGGCAGTTCTCCAAAGAGATCTATGCACAAGCGGCCGAGGCCTTCGTGGACTCCTACAGGCAACGAGCCCAGAACCCGGATGTGGGGTTGGGACACTGGGTGGGCATGTCGGTGCACGATCCCGGATCCCACTCCGGCCCCCTGCGGCCCGGGTTGGTGTTGGTGATCGAGCCTCAGTTCCGTGTGCCGGAAGAGCAGATCTACATCCGTCTCGAGGATATGATCGCCATCACGGAAGACGGAGTGGAGATCTTCTCGGATTTCGTACCAAGGGACATGGAAAGCATCGAGCGGATCGTGGGGCAGGGGCAGGGCATCCTTCAGGACTACCGACCCCTGATGAACAAGGACGGGGAGTTCACCCAGGAGGGCGAAAGGGTCCTGGCCCTGTCCCGGCGTTGATCGGCAGTCTTCTCAGGACCTGCTCCGCCGTGGGTCGTCTGGCCCTGTGCTCTTCGGGTTGCCAGGGGAGTACCTGGCTCTGCTCCGGAGCCGTGAGCCGGTGCGGAATGGGAGCCCTCACTTCACCATCCGCCCGATCTCGTCGTCCAGTCCGGTCATCTCCCAGCGGATCAGGCTCAGTGGGATCATTCCAGCAGAGTGAAGCTCATCCATGAAGCCCCGCAGCGTGAACTCGGCGCCAAGCTGATTTCGACGATCTGTCAGGAGCCGGTCCAGGTGGATCTTACCCACCACGTAGCTGGTGCCGTAGCTGGGCTGCTCCAGATAGAGCTGTCCCTCCCGCCACACGGTCTCGCCTTCCAGGGTGAGCCAGTCGTAGGGCGTCCAGGATACAGTGAATTCCGCCGCTTCTTCCAGGCTCATCTCATTGGCGTGCATCTTGAGCTCACCCAGGGCCCGGGCGGCCCTCTGCGCCAGCAGAACCCAGACGAGCTCCCGGACCTGGGGATGGTCCAGGAATCCTGCCTCCATCATCATTTCCTCGAAGCCGGTGGCAAGCCCTTCGGCTCGCGACGCCCAGATATTGTACAGGAGCGGCCGGCGCCGGATGGGGCTCGGGTGCGGCTCCGATTCCATGCGGGCCAGGTCGAACCAGTGGGTGCCGTGGGCCCGCATAGGACGCAGGTGCCGATAGTTGACCTCGGTGAAGAACTCCCGGACCGCCCCCGGGGGCCGGAAGGACCCTTCCCGGGCGAGGAGCGCCTCCTCCTCGAATCCGGAAAGGCTCATGATCTGCTCCTCTTCCAGGAAGGCCACGAACTCCCGGACAGCCGCTCGGTAAAGGGTGCGGTACTCACTCTCGGTGGCCACCTTTGTGAGCGGCGGTCGGTCCCGATTCCGGTTCTCGGCCAGACTCAGGTAGGCCCACGCCCGCTCGAGCTCTCGGCGAACCAGCGCCAGCTGCTCTTCCCAGGTGTAGGGTACAAGCTGGACGTGCTTCAGATGCCAGTCATAATTCTCGATCCCGATCCCCGACGGGCCGGTGCGTGAGGGCAGCCCCTCCTCCAGCCACTCCTTGAAGTCGTCAACGGCGATGCGGGCCCGGCGTACCTCCCGGGCCAGCTCGGGATGGTGACCCTCCACCCGCTCTGCAAAGGCTGCCAACGCCCGACTCTCTGACTCCTTGACTCGGATTCCCAGGTACCAGAGGTCCCGGGCATCCTCCACCAAGTTGGACCGGGCTTGCTCGAGGATGGCGGGGATTGCCTTGATCCGTTCCCGCAACACCCCTTCCCGCTCCGGGTCGAGGGGGGTCTCGTAAGTCCAAAGCTCGATGGAGCCGTGCATCACCTGCCCCTCCCGGGCCGGAACATCTGTTTCCGACGGGAGGATCACCTTGTAGAAGCCGGGCATCCGCGACCAGGGACGCATGACCCGATGGTCGAAGTCCAGCCCGTTCATCTCGGCGCGGACCAGATGGTAGTCCACCTGTTGCTCCACAGTCCAGTCGCTGGGATCCATGGACGCGAGACGATCCTGGAATACCCTCAACTCTCGGTGCTGCCGGGCCATGGTTTCGGGCCGGTAGTCGGGAATCCAGTTCTCCACAGGCGGAGCCTGGAATGCCCGCCACTGGTCGAAGAGCTCCACCAGCGCGGCGTAGTCTGAGGGTTCCGGTCCGGTCTCCCGAGGGCCGTCGCCTCCAGCCGGATCGCAGGCGGGCAGGACGAAGGTCGCGCATGCCAGGAGGAGGCTCCCCCACTTGCAAGTCCAAGAGGCCATCATTCTATGCTCCGTTCCATTCGCGGTAGGCTCGGGGAGACAGATCCGGGCTTCACATCCGCCCCCCGCAACCCCGGTCCGCCTTCCACCAGTGGTAGGTGGTTGACAGCGCATCCGTTCACGGAATCAGTACCCTGCCCCCATGGCGGCCACCCGCCGTGCGAAGTGCTTTTCGTACCAGGCGATGCTCCGATCGATGAAATCCACGTTCTGGGCAGTCTCGTAGATCCCGTGTCCCGCTCTCGGGTAGAGGACCAACTCTGTCTCGACGCCCACGTCCCGCAACGCGATGTAGAACTGCTCCGCCTCCACCTTCGAAACGAGGTGATCATTGATGCCGTGGACGAGCATGGTCGGTGTCCTTACCTGCGCCACGTATCGGATGGGCGAGCGCTCCCAGAGCATGTCCATGATGCCCGCCTGGTGGGGGAATCCACCATACTCGACAGCAAGGTAGTTGTGGAAAGCGGGCATGTAGTTGTGGCTCACGAGGCTGGAGATGCTCGCCCGGGGGATCGCGGCGGCGAAGCGATCTGTCTGGGTGATGAGCCAGTTCGAGAGCTGGCCGCCGTAACTCCCCCCTTCCACACCCACACGCGCCGGGTCCAGCCATCGGTAGCGTCTGAGCACCGCCTCCGTGCCCTGCAGCACGTCCATGGCCTCCCCGCCGTTCTGGTCCCGGAAGATGGCGTCGGTGAAGGCCTGGCCGTAGCCGGTGGACCCACGGTAGTTGACCATGAGGGTGGCCCAGCCCCGGGCAGCATACGCCTGGGCCTTCAGGTCCAGGATCGG
>PWWP01000015.1 GCA_003562075.1 Gemmatimonadota bacterium | reverse complement strand
TGAAAATTTCAAAGATGTGATGGTGCCGGGTCCAGGAGAGACGACCACGACGAACATCTCGCTTCAACCCAGGACCAATTCTCTTTATCTTACGGGAAGTGTGTATGATGGTGGTGAGCAGGGGTATCCATTGTATGCCCAGGTGGTGTTGGAGGCGGAGGGACATCGCCAGGTTGTCTTTACCAATCCCTTTGACGGCACTTATCATGCGGTTATTTTTGATGACCAGGTCTATGATCTGACCGTGATTCCCATGATCTCGGGTTATTTCGCTGTCCACGAGCCGGGGGTCAGGTTCGATCAACCCTCAGCTGAGAGAAATTACTTGATGGAAGTCACAGAAAACTGTAATGCACCTGGGTATGGTTTCTCCAACCCTTTGACGGAGGCCTTTGAAATGGGGGGTTTGCCCCCTGGCTGGGAGGTCTGGGATCATTCCGGTGGTGGCGTCACCTGGCGTTTTGACAACCATTCAAATCGAGGGAATCTGACCGGCGGATCAGCTGGTTTTGCCATGGTGGATTCGGATTATGCGGGTCCGATTGATGTGGATACCTCGTTGGTCTCTCCAAGTATTGACCTGTCCGCTGAGTCGGTTGTTGTTCTGACCTTTGACCAGGACTTTTTCTTCTACACTGAAAACCAGGCAGAAATCGCTGATGTGGATGTTTCAGTTGGGGGTGGCGATTGGCAGAATGTTTTACGGCAAACGGCCAGTGTGCGGAGGCCGGATCAGCAGCAATTGGATATCAGTGAGATTGCTGCCCATCAGGCGGATGTCAGAATTCGGTTTCGTTACCATAACGCCCATGCGGATTGGTGGTGGCAGGTCGATAACGTCCAGTTGGGCGGGCAAAGATGTGCACCCTTGCCGGGCGGTGTGCTGGCAGGTATGGTCACCAACCGTCATTCTGGAGCCCCCGTGGTGGGTGCATCTGTCTCCAGTGGTCAGACACGGGTTGAAACCAGGTCAACGCCTAATGATCCCAACCTGGGGGATGGTTTTTACTGGTCATTCCAAGAAATGACAGCTGATCCCCAGGTTATCCCCGTCACTGCTGAAAAGAACCTTCACCTGAGCACAACCCAGGCTGTCGAAGTTCGCCAGGGTCAGGTGGCCCGCCATGATATCACCCTGGTCAGTTACCTCAACCACCTGGGGTTTGTGTTCAACAACCTGTTGTCTTTATTTGGGGACTTCATGATGAGCCTAGTGGTACTGGTTCGGGGGTGAAGGGGCAGCAGCAAGTTGGTCTCCTGACCGGCGTAGTCGAATGAAATGTGGAAAACAACCTCTCGGGGGTCTCTGTTGGTGTTCAGGCCCGAAAACTAGTATGGCAACCTGTCCTCAACAGCACGCTTTGGTCAAAAGAATTCATAGCTTCCTGTCTGCGTAGCATCCTGGAAGGAAGTGAAAGGAAAGCCAGGTGCTAACGAGATCGTAAGCAAAACTCAGGCAAGAATGTCGAGATTGGTGATTTACCAGCAACTTTCTTTATCACTATGTAAGGGCGACGCATGCGTCGCCCAGCTCCTGATCAATTCGGCTGTCAAAATTATTCTTTTTTCTCCACCGACCTACCCGACACGTTTTTTAACTGGAGAAGGGGGGGTTGATTCACTTACAGGCTGAGTAGTAGCCAATCATTAACAAAAAACTGCCCTGGTTGGTTTTCCAGGGCAGTTGTGGTTTAAAAAATGGCAATCAGTATCAGGATGGGTATAAACAGGAAAAAGCCAACCACCAGTAGTAGGACGAATGCACTGGCAAGGATGCCAACCACCAGACCGAAAACGCCCAGAACCAACCCAAAAACCGCTGATATTAGACCAAAAATTAAACCGATCAAACCTTCAATTAATCCAAACATCGTTTTGCTCCTTTCACCATGATATACGTGTTCATGCTGAAAAAGTTGCAGTCTCGATAAGGATTTTATTAAGAGGGGTTATTCTCCATCCGAGGCTGTTCGCTCACGGGCAGATTTGTAAGCTGCCAGCGTTCGTTCTCGGGCAAAACTGTGATCGACGATCGGTGCAGGGTAGTCCCGACCGATCTTAAAGTTGTATTTCTGGGCTTCTGTTTCAGGCATGTCCCAGGGCTGATGGCGGTGTTGAGCTGGCAGGTCGGCCAGTTCAGGCACCCAACGGGCGATAAACGCGGCGTCGGGGTCAAATTTCTGTGACTGTATGATGGGGTTGAAGATGCGGAAATACGGGGCGGCATCGGTGCCGGTGCCCGCAGTCCACTGCCAGCCGCCGTTGTTGGCCGCTGGATCGCCGTCGACCAGGTTGGCCATGAACCAGGCTTCACCCGCCTGCCAATTGATCAGCAGGTCTTTGGTCAGGAAAGAGGCCACGATCATGCGGCCGCGATTGTGCATCCAGCCAGTTGCGGAGAGTTGGCGCATACAGGCATCCACGACGGGGTAGCCCGTCAGGCCCTGCTGCCAGGCGGCCAGGTCGTCCGGTGCATCTCGCCAGGGAATGTGTTCATAGTCCTCTCGAAAAGGGCCATTGAGCACGTTGGGGAAGTGATACAGGATGGCCGTGTAGAACTCACGCCAGACCAATTCGTCCAACCAGGTGCGCATCTCACCCCTGGCTTCATTGGATTTGGTCTTGAGCATGGCCATACTGGTCTGGGCAACCGCTTCCCGGATGGAAATCAGGCCAAAGCGCAGGTAGGGGGAAAGGCGCGAGGTGCCCTCCAGGTCAAGCTGGTTGCGCTGGCTGCGATAGCGGTGGATTTTTTCCGCGATAAAGCCCTGCAGTTGCTGCTGGGCTGCCGCGCTTGTGGATGGGAAACCTTTCACAGGTTTGCTGGCGGGCAGGTCAATTGATTCAAGGTCAGCCGGGAGCGGCGGCACGGAATCCGGTGTAGGGATGCAGTCCGCCGGGGTGGGCAAGGGCTGTTCGTACCATTTGTTTTTAAAGGGTGTGTAGACGATGTAGGGGTCACCATCTGCTTTGAGGTTGGCTTCAGGATGCTGCAAGACGACGCCGGGGGTCAGGGTCAGGTCGGCTTGCTCAGAAATTTCTTGGTCCCGTTGGCGGGCGTAGGGGCTGAAATCCTCGTGGGCGAAGATGGCGGCCCCGCCCAATTCTGCTGCCAGGGCAGGGAGGGCGGTTTGCGCTGGCCCCTGCCGGATGATCAATCGGCTGTCCAGGGTTTTGAGCTGCTTGTCGAGATCGGCCAAAGCACCCAACAGGAAGTCTAGCCGCTTGGGGGCTGCCGAGTCCATCAGGTCGGGTTCGATGATGAACAGGGGCACCATGTGGTCTGCACCCTGGATGGCAGAATCGAGGGCCTGGTTGTCATGCAGCCGGATATCGCGTCGGATCCACCAGATATGTGTGCGGGTCATAGGTTCTCCTTAGTGGTTTATTTTAATTGTACGCCTAACCGGTTAGCAGTGAAACAAATTGTATAAATATTACGTAACTACCGGGCAGCCCTCCTGCTGTGGTGTGGGAGGTGTTATCTGATTCCCTTTCAGACTGAGTAATTAGATTATGTAAATGTAATCATATCAACAATCTGGTTGTATTCTGAGCTTCTTCCACCCCCATCCCCCCGCCGGCGGGGTGTTAGGGGGGCAGTCGTTAACTTGCATGTCATTGTTGCTCTGGGCGTCATTTCATGTCAGTTAATGCTAGGATATCGGAATTCACGAAGAGGATTGGAAACGTGAGTTAGCCCCTAACGGGTACACACGCTATGAACAATTGACAATGGTGACGGCTAAGCACTTATTGCAGATCCACGAGGTAGGCCCAAAGGCGGTGCGGATACTCGCAGAAGAACTTCAAGCCAGGGGTATGGCCTTTGCTGAAACTTAAACCACAGAATTGGGTTATAAAATAAGGAGACAACCTAAAAACCCCTTTAGGTTGATCAAAACTGGAATCGTTAGAATCTAAAACTCTTATCCAATAGACAAGATACGTTATGTGTTAAAGGACGTCATCAACAAATAGAAATCTCATAAAATCAACACCCCGCATTTCAATTAGGATAATGGTATCGTGCACGACTTGGCTCTGAATTATTGAAACGTCATTTATCTTTATATTAAGAAATCATAGGAAAGGCAAGCCGCTCTATGAACAAAAAGTTTCTTGGATTATTTTTAGCCCTGGTTCTCCCTTTGCTTTATGTTTTGGTTTTAAGCCCGGCGCTTCTCAAACCAAATGTGAATCAGACCGCTTACACGTTGATTGGTTTTGCTGTGTTTTGGGGATTGGGCATTGGCATGTTTCTCTACACTCGATATGTTGAACAACTGCCCTTATCGACAATCGGTTGGAAGCCGTTATCCTGGAAAGGGGTCTTGCTGGCACTTGTGTTGGGCATTCTGCTGTCATTGCTCGTGCCCCTGTTCACGCTGTTGACCAGCGCTGTTTTTCCAACCACTGACCAGGGCACGATCATCCAGGTTACGGAGAGCTATCCCTGGTGGATTTTGTTGTTAAGTGTCTTCACCGCGGGTATCACCGAAGAGATTTTGTTCCGAGGGTACGCCCTGGAGCGGTTGGTTGACCTTACCAGGAACAAATGGATCAGCGGGTTGATCAGTCTGGCATTCTTTGTCGTGATTCACGCCATAGGTTGGAACATGGCCCACATGATTGGCGTGGTTCTGCCGTTGGGTGTCATCCTGACAGGCTTATACTTTTGGAAGAGAAACCTGGCCTTTGTGATGATCGTTCATGTGGTCATCAATTTGCCGTTAGTCTTTATCGAGCTGTTGAGTTAGGCTTACTCTGTGAAGGAGGTTTGCTGGAAATGCCTATACAGGCTCAGCGGATGGTGATAGGGTTAACACCATGAACAACAACCGACACCTGAAGAAAAGAATCGATCGGGCGAATTCGTCTTCAGTTGCCAGATCAGAATAACTGATTTGTCTGTAGCCTTAATCGTAAGCGCTGATTAAAAAAAATCAACACACCGGTTGATTTACACCTTTCAAAGGTAGAAAATCGATTCAACGACTCTATCACTCATAAAGACCCAATTATTCAAATGACCTATCGATCTGATAATGAAATCGCCCTCATACCAGAAATACTATCGTTTTACGATCTTGATCATCCATTGGGAATTACTCCCGTAACCCTTGGTATTTCAAATCACAATTATATTGTCACCACACCACAGAATGAGTTTGTCGTGAAATTCTTGATTAACCAACCTGTAGAAACGATTGAGAATGATGTGGCGATCCAAAAGGCTCTTGCAAATTCCGGCATTGGCGCACCCAGGTACTTGAGCAATCGCGACGGGATATTTGTGTTTGATCATGGGCACCATCGCGCGGTTGTCTCCCGAAGGATCCATGGCGTTGTTCCCAAGGTGATTACGCTCCAGCTTGCACGGGAATTTGGATGCACATTAGCTGGTTTTCACATGGTAGTGACATATCTGCCACAGCCGAACACCAAGGGTCTCATGAATCCTGGGACTTCAGGAATCAAGTCGCCGTTATTTTCCCAGGGTTTGCCAACAGGCATTATTCATGGGGATTTTCACTTAGGCAATGCGCTTGTCGATTTAGCGACCCAGGAAAGGCTTGTGGCCATCTGTGATTTTGAAGAAGCTGGTGAAAATGTCTACATCGTCGATCTTGCCGTCACCGTGATGGGTGTTTGCTCCTATGATGAAAATATCATGGATGTTGCGTTGATTCGTGAAGTTATCCAGGGATATAAAACGCTCAGGCCGTTATCTACCCAAGAAAACACGTATTTTCCTGATGCGCTCGAATACGCCGCTCATGCATGGATCCAATGGTTTCTTGCTAACGGGTACGAGACATATGCCAGGAATCATCAAAAACGATTAGAGACGGTGATGCTTGCCTTTAGGTAACACTTATGCAGGCTCAACATATTGTGATAGGGTTAATACCATGAACAATAACCAAAACCTTAAGAAACGAATCGATCCGGCATTCACCCTTACCCATGATCTGGTGCTGCATTTAGATGAAATCTGCCTGAGCCTCGATCTACCGGGCTTGCCCGCCAACCGCATGGGAGATCAGCTGTGGTGTGTGGTTGGCGCGCGGGAGAGTTACCTCAAGGCCATCAAGATGGGCGGCTGGCAGGGATTCTCATGCAGCCTGGCAGCGCCGCTGGTTAAGCCAGCCGTGCTGACCGCGCTGGAAGCCAGCCATCAACAATTGGACGAGATCGAGTTCTCAGGTTTGAGTGAAACCCAGGTTGACCTGGCATTTGACCTGCTGGAACATGAAGTTCAACATCACGGGCAGCTGATCCGGTTTGTGTATGGCAACCGGCTGACTTTTCCAGCCAGCTGGAATCAGCGTTATACCGTGTAGATTGTAGACTGTTTTTGTGCCGACTGAAAACATCCAGATGGTTTAACAAAAGAGGTAGTTCTTGAGAGATCAAACAAACCGAACAAGACAGAAAAATGTATCATCACCATGCTTCCCATTCATTGAGGAAAAGGGATGACAAATAACGTTACAAGCATTGAAGACGAAACCAGGCGATTAGAGCTGGACACCCTTTCCGCACAGAAGTGGGCCAATGAAGGAAAGGTTGAGGATTGGGTTCATAAATATCTTCTGAGCGGAAGAGGAGGACCAACCGATCCGGAATTTTCAGAAGGTTTGAAACGTGAGAAACGCTGGTGGAATGGGCCTGTTGAGCTCAATCTTTCCGATCTGTCTCCTGCCTTTGGACCAGAACAGGGTATGGAATATGTTGTTGATCAAGATCAATGGTATACGTTGACCAGCAAGCTGGCGAACTCGTTTTCCAATCCGGCATCACTCCCACCAGTGATTGCAGAGTATCGAGCAGGTGCGTTGAGCATTCGGGATGGAAACACGCGCTACGGCGCAATGAAATTACTCGGTTGGACGACTTGCTGGGTTGTCATTTGGTATAACGCTGAAAGTGATTATCGCCAGCACAGTCAAATTCTCTTTGGGAGGAAAATGACCTGACGCCGGTTCCGATTGCCAGCGACTCCATCTCTAAATGGATATCATTACAAAGATTGTCCCGCCTACGGGTATTAACCAGAAAGCCGCCCGCGGGGCGGACGGCAATCAGTTTCGGCTGCAGCACCCTTATCGAATACTACCGAGGAGGGGTGCCACAGCCTTTGTTAAGTAACTACTACTGTCTATCATGT